>CAJUCA010000014.1 GCA_910585265.1 uncultured Oscillospiraceae bacterium
TGGTTAAAATCTCCCATTTCCATACCTTACTCAAGCGCTTATGAATACAGCTTCTCAATGTCACCCGTATTTCTTGGGTAAAACACAAAAACATATTCTTCGCAATCTTCAAATTGATAATACTTAAACATACTCCACATATATCTAAAACTATCTTTGGAAATACAATCAAACGAGAACATGATTGCCTGTTTAATTGGAAAATCATATTGTACACCATCTTGTGTTCTGGGTATCATCTTTGTGTGTTGTGCAAAAAAATATTTCGAATACAGGGAGTTAATGCTTAAACAATTAGAAGATGTTTTTGTGGAACCGTTAATACTCGGATAAATATATGAGAAATTGTTAGTAAATGTGCTTTTTACAAATGTAATTAAAGAGTTCCATTGATCGATTTCATTGTTTCCTGCAATGAATATGTTTATAGGGTTGCGTCTTCCAGAGACAGCTATCTCTTTCAAATATTTCCAATACTTTTCTTCGTCAAAGCTATCGTTTGCGTGAATTAAAAGCAACCCTGTATTTAATGTAGTATTTTCTAAATCAAAATCAGAGAGTTCCTCTGAAGACTGTGCACATTCTATGCTATTAACGAGTTCTTTTACCCATTTCTCTATATTTTCCTTTGTGATTGACTGCATTTGTCGATTTTTACATTCAACAACTACACCCTGCTTTTTGGAAATATATGGATTATCGAATTTCATTACTAAGTCAAGGCCATGGGTTCTTTTATTATGAGAACTGCGTTTACACTTAATTTCTTTGTCTCTGTCCAGTTCAATCCATCCAAAACCAGAAAAAAGTTGTTCGCCAAACCCCTCTAACTTTTTCCCAATTTTTGCAGCTTGCTCTCCCATATATATACCTCACTCTATTGCAATATGCTGTATTTCGGCCACGATTTCGTCTGAAATACTATCTCTATCTTTGTATATGACTATTGAACCAGAAGAAAAAAGAGTAAGCGAAACAGAGTTTTCTTCCAAGCGATTTCCAATAAACAAAGACAACTGAGAAATGTTTTCAGAGTATTTTTTTACTAATTCCTTGGCATCGTCCAGATGAACCAAGGAAATATTGCAGCTTGCCGTAATTCCATGATCGATTACCACATTTTCGAGTTTCATCTTTGAAAATGTGATATCTTCTAATTTGACCAGTTTTTGGAGAATCCTTTTGAAGTTTGCTTGGTAAACATCAATTATCACTTGATTATTGCAAGCTTGAGAGAGAAGTGTTATAAGTTTTTGCGCAATATTCCTATTTCCCCATATTATTAGAGCAGATTTTTGCAAATCAACTTCAAACTTGGCAACCACTAATTTACTGGTAGTAATGCTTTCAAATCTGTTTTCCTGAGCATTATATGTGATTTCATTTCTTGTCTGCTGTACAAGATAGCAACCTGATATGTACTGGTTAGCCTGTTCATTAAAGACAAATCGGTTAGCTTCATCACTTTTTTCAAGCAAACGCAAAACAACGGAATCTAAATCGCAAGCCCCGATTGGTACAAACTTACAGAAAGAAACTCTTTGAGTAGCCATAGTATCACCTCGCAATAATCTGATCCCAATAAAAGCGTAAAAGGTCAAAATAGAAAACCACTTAGCCTTTCTACCAAAAATCGCCAATTCTCCCAACTAAGATTCTCGCGCCAACATTTCTTTTGTTCATGCACTCAAAAGGGTATTTTGTTTTATTATAGCATATTCTTTGTGTTTTCGCAACGTAATAATGTAAAAAAGCGACTGAGCCACCCAAGTTTAGTCGCTTTTCTATATTGCCAATACTATTAAGGAGGAAACGTAATGAAATCTACTGCAAACATTCTCGCAAAAAAGGGTATCCTCACACTGTCCGGCGAAATCAGCAAGGACAAAATCAACCTTGTTGCCGGAGCTATCACGCAGCCATTCGCAGAAATGGTATGGGTAACGACGGGCGGCGATATGGACACCATCAACCGCCTGACAGACGTTCTCGTTACCATGAACACCCCCGCAGATCGCGGCAAGCTGTTCAAAATCATCAAAATGCTGTACGGGCTTATGGGCTTGCAGTTTTCCGCAGAAGCCGAGCCTATGGACGCAGACCCCGCCGTTTTGGAATACTTCATCTTTTCCTTTACGGCTGACTTTGGCGAGATCATCAAGGACTATCTCGCGGAAGCATAATAATCTATTTTCACGGCGGCGTTTCTTCACTCCCCATGTGGGGAGAAAAGGGACACCGCTTTTTTATGCCCTTTGTTACGCAGTAGGGGCATAAGAAGCCTTGCGCCATGCGGCTTTTCGGGCGCGGTTTTGGCGGGGCAGGGTGTTTATACCTTACCCCTCAAAATCGCGCTTCTACTGCGTAACCAAATCTACCGCAAAGGAGTATCGGAGCTATGGCAGTTTTCCGCGTGGAGCGCAACCGTGGCTACACCGTCATGTCAAACCACCATCTGCGCAATAAAGAGCTGTCCCTAAAGGCAAAGGGGCTGCTGTCACAAATGCTTTCACTCCCCGAAGATTGGGACTATACCCTTGCTGGCCTGTCCCTTATCAACCGGGAGAAAATCGACGCTATCCGCGAAGCGGTGCGGGAGCTGGAACGCGCCGGGTATATCGTTCGGTCAAGGGAGCGTGACGCAAAAGGCCGCTTGCGCGGCGCGGAGTATGTGATCTACGAACAGCCGCAGCCGCCTACATCGGATTTACCTACATTGGGAAATCCAACATTGGATAATCCAACGAAGGAAAAGCCTATGTTGGATAAACCTACGTTGGAAAATCCAACGCAATTAAATAAAGATATATCAAGAACTGATTTACCAAAAAAAGACCCATCAATTACGGATTTATCAAGTACCGATTCCATTCCTATCCTTTCCCCTGACCCCTCACCTTGTGGGGAAGCGGCTGCGCCGCCGGAACGGAAGCGAAAGGAAGCGGCAACACAGAGCGCGGTTGAGATTTACCGGGAGATCATCATGGAGAATATCAGCTATGACGTTCTCATAACCGACCCCCACGTTGACCGGGACAGGCTGGACGAGCTGGTGGACATTATGCTGGAAACCGTCTGCACCGCGAGAACGACGGTACGGATTGCCGGGGACGACTACCCCGCCGAGCTGGTAAAAGCAAAGTTTATGAAGCTGGACAGCGAACATAGCCTATGGCAGTATCGGCAAGAAAAGTACAGAACAAGCGGGACGCAAACGGTGTTCTAACGGGAAAGCCAGGTACCGTCTATGACGTGAATATCAAGTACAATTCCCCGGAGGGGAAAAAGACCTATTCCAAGAAAGGGTTTGCGACCAAGAAAGAAGCGACCCAGCATGAAGCCGAAATGAAAGTGAAACTTTCAAATCCTGTCTACACGCCTGTTGTCGCTTCACAGGGAAAGCAGACCGTCAAAGAGTATTTGGAGGAATGGGTAGAGAATCACGGCAAGGCAAACTTGCGCCCCAGCACCTTTGCGGGCTACAAGAGCCATATCAAAAACCACATTGTACCGTATATCGGTCATGTGCAGCTCAACCAGCTTACCCCGGCTATGCTGGACAATATGTTTCAGCAGCTCTTTGACAAGGGCTTATCTAACAGCACCGTCCGCTATGCACAGCGCATTTTGAGCGTATCAATGGAACACGCCCGCAAATACCGCTATATTGAGCATAACCCCGCCCGCGATATTATCACCAAGTTTGGGAAGCAGGGCAAGACCCCTGACCCGTACACCGTCGAGCAAATGCAGCAGTTTATGAGCAACGTGATCGGTACGGAATGGGAAATGCCTGTCGTGCTGGCGGGAATGTACGGCCTACGCATGAGTGAGATCATCGGCTTGCGGACAACCAACATTGACCTTGAAAAAATGCAGTTTGGCGTTGTGGAGCAAATGCCCTTTAAGGTGCCGCCGGGTACTAAGCTCATTACCGAAATGGCACCGACAAAATCCAATGACCGCATTTTGCCGATTACCGAAGAAACGCTGCCGTACTTTCTGCGGCAGTTTGATTTGATTGAACGGCAAAGGGAGCTGATCGCCGCCAGCGGCGGTGAGTATTACGATAATAAGCTGTTTATCGCAAAGCCGGACGGTTCACCGCAGCGGCGGGATAGAATGTCCGCGAACTTCGGACAGCTTATCCGTCACCTTGAAATGCCGCACATTCGCTTCCACGATCTACGCCACACCGCAGCAACCAATATGCACCAACTCACAGGCGACTTTTACACCGTAGGCGAGATTTTGGGGCATACCCTCAAAGGCATTGGTATGTCGCTGGGTATCTCCACCAACCTTGAAGCGGTAACAGCGCAGTACGTTGACGTGCGGCTGGAACGGAAAAAGGCGGTGCTGGAAACCTACCACAAAGCCCTGCACCCGCAAAAGGACGCGCCCGAAAAGGACGCAACCAGCAAGGACACCCCCAAGAAAGCAAAAAAGAGAAGCAGCGGAATGGAGCTGTAAGGGACGTATCTCTTTACAGCTCCGCGCTGCTTTTTATATGTTTTTAGGGAATCCGGGCACCATTAGGGCACCACAGCATACATTTTTGCAGAATGGATTGCATACGGCAACCTTTGCGGGGCACCACAAATCAGGGTACCACGGGCACCATTTCAGAAAATCCAGCGGAACAGGGCACCACAGGAAGCAAGGAAAAAGCCTTGAAAACGTAGTGTTTTCAAGGCTTTTGTGGCGGAGACGGTGGGATTCGAACCCACGAGCCCTTGCGGACTACCTGATTTCGAGTCGTTGGAAGGCACTGGCTTCCGCCGTCACAGAGCGGCCTTTAGCGGCACTTAAAAACGGCGCAAACCGTTGGTACAAGCGGACTTTTGGGGATAAAGCCGCTCATATCAGGCAATTTAGGAAATAGGGGTTAAAAGATGGGTTCTTGGATAATTGTGAGCAAGCTGTGCGCCGCGGGCTATTTAGGGCTTGCTGAAAAAAGCACATAAGGGAACAAGGACAGAATGGAACGGAAAAAGAGGGCAAGCCAACGCACCAGCCGGAGGCTGGCGTTCATGGCCAGGATGATGAGAGCAGCCTCGGTCTTTGCCGTTTCATCCAGTTTAGAACCTGTATTCACAGCCGAGGATGCCGTCTGGCCGAGGGATTTTTCCGTCAGGCAAGGCGAATTTTCGCCGGAATACTTTGTGTATTGCAAGAAAATTCAACGCAGCATGGCGGAAAAAGACCCGGCCAGACGGCGTTTGAGGTTGTGAATACAGGTTCTTAATGTAATGTATGCCTATTGCTCCCATATAGAGGCTCAATACATCGCTGGGCAGAATATTGACTGCTCGTGTGAAAAATGAAAGGACAAATTCATGGCTTGTCCGCACCTGTCTTAATGCTTCCTGCCAGGTATCATAGGTCTTTTTGCCCGCCAATGCCCGGGCAGCATCCTCCACACAGACCCATTCCACCAGATCGTAGATGTCCTTGAAGTGGTAGTAAAAGGTCATGCGGCTGATACCACAGTCCTCGGCAATGTCGCTGATCGTGATCTTATTCAGTGGCTTTTGGAGCAGCAGTTTTTTTAGTGATGCCTCCAATGCCCGTTTTGTCATCTGTGACATAAAAACCTCCGCCGCATTGAGCAATCGGCTCAAATACATAAATACAGGGCCTTCCCGTCTGTGTTTCCAGACACTCCACCAGCAGTATACTTGAAAAATGAAACTTTTTCAAGTATACTATAAAAAATGACTTTCTTGACTTGGGGCCAAAAGACTTCCAATTTCGGCTATTTCTATTCAAGCTGCCTTTCAGTCATAATTGCGTCTCACCGTGAGATTTCATTCCTATATGTGTATTACATATTCTACAATCTGTCGGAGGTGTACCATGGCCAATTTTACCCGCAGAGCCATCAAGGAGACCTTTTGGAAGCTGCTCAACCAGCGGCCTTTGAGCCAGATTACCATAAAGGACATTGTAGAGGACTGCGGCATCAACCGCAACTCTTTCTACTACCATTTTGAGGATCTGCCCGCCCTCGTGGAAGAAATTGTAGAGGAACAGGTTCAGGCCCTCATTCAAAACCACCCTACCATCTCATCGGTGGAGGAGTGCTTTGACGCGGTGATCGAGCTGGTGATGGAAAACAAGCGGGCCATTTACCACATTTACAACTCCCTGAGCCGGGACGTATTTGAGCGGTATCTCATGGACGCCTGCCAGTACATTGTCTCCACCTACTTAAAGACGGAGTTCGCCGGGAAGTCCATTGACCTCCAGGATCTGGACGCGCTGATTCGACTGCACAAGTGTGCCTGCTTCGGTTCCGTGATCGACTGGCTCAACGGCGGCATGAAGGGTGACATTGTCGGCTATTTTCGCCGGGTGTGCACCCTGCAAAAGGGCTGGTTGGAGAATTTGGGCCGATGAATCGAATATGGGTTCCAACACGGGACATGCCAATGCCTAAAATTTAGGCACGGGCCTGTCCCGTGTCTGAATTTCAGACAGTTTTTTCCCTGCGCCTGATTTTTAGGCATGGGGCTTTTTTCTGCCCATGGTAACAGCGCTGCCCCTCTGCTATACTCACTATCACACAAGGGAAACCACTGATAACGAGGAGGCGCAGAGTATGAAAAACCGTTGTAGCATTCCCATGTGGGTAGCCAAGGCCGGATACATCGTCATGTCCCTGGTGTTCTGCGGGGCAGGGGTGCTGTTCATCGTAAAGCCGGAGCTGTCCGCTATGGTCATCAGCCGGGCGCTGGGTGCGGCCATGATCGTGTTTGGGCTGATTAAGCTGGTGGGCTACTTCTCCAAAGACCTGTTCCGGCTGGCCTTCCAGTACGATTTGGGCTTTGGGCTGCTGCTTATCGCTTTGGGTATCCTGGTGCTGGCAAAGCCTGCGGGGGTGCTGGACTTCATCTTCGTCGCACTGGGCATCGCCATCCTGGCCGACGGGCTGTTTAAGGTACAGATTGCTGTGGATTCCAAACGATTCGGCATCTCCACCTGGTGGCTGACGCTGGTTCTGGCAATGGTCACTGGCGTGGTAGGGCTGGCCCTGGTATTCCGCCCTTGGGACAGTGCCCGGCTGCTGACCACGCTACTGGGGGCGGCGCTGCTGGCGGAAGGTATTTTGAACCTGTGTGTGGCAGTCAGCACAGTGAAAATCGTAGACCACCAGCGGCCCGATGTGATCGAGGTCACCTCATTTGAAGTGGAAAATCCCTAATGTTATGAAAGGTTGGATGATGAAATGCGTTTTTCCAAAGCGGTGGTCAAGTACCGCGTACCCATTCTGATTTGCACCCTGCTGCTCATGATCCCCTCTGTGCTGGGCATGGCGGGCACCAGGGTCAACTACGATATGCTTAACTACCTTCCCGAGGATATGGACACCGTCATCGGGCAGAATGAGCTGCTGGACGACTTCAACAAAGGCGCGTTCTCCTTCCTCATCCTGGAGGATATGCCCGCCAAAGATGTTGCCGCCTTAAAGGCGCAAGTGGAGCAGGTGAATCACGTGGAAACCGTGCTGTGGTACGACTCCCTGATGGATGTATCCGTTCCCATGGAGCTGTTGCCCGACACGCTTTACGAGGCGTTCAACTCCGAGCACGCCACCATGATGGCTGTGTTCTTTGACACCTCCACCTCCTCCGATCTGACCATGGACGCCATCCGGGAGATTCGATCCATCGCTGGGGAGCAGTGCTTTGTGTCCGGCATGTCCGCCCTGGTTACAGATCTAAAGGATCTATGCGAGGTGGAGGAGCCCATCTATGTGGGTATCGCCGTGGCCCTGGCCTGCGCGGCCATGCTGTTTCTGCTGGACAGCTGGCTGGTGCCCTTCGTGTTCCTGGCCAGCATCGGCATGATGATCCTCATGAACATGGGCACCAACTACTTCCTGGGCGAGATCTCCTACATCACCAAGGCCCTGTCAGCGGTGCTCCAGCTGGCCGTCACCATGGACTACTCCATCTTCCTGTGGAACAGCTACAACGAACAGCGGCGGCTGTGCGCGGATAACAAGGAGGCCATGGCCTCCGCCATCCAGGCCACCTTGACCTCTGTGGTGGGCAGCTCTATCACCACAGTGGCAGGCTTCATCGCGCTGTGCTTCATGTCCTTTACCATGGGCCGGGATTTGGGCATCGTCATGGCCAAGGGTGTGCTGCTGGGGGTGCTGGGCTGCGTTACCGTATTGCCGGCACTGATCCTGGTATTTGATAAGCCGTTGCAAAAGACTCGCCACCGTTCCCTGATCCCCAATATGGGAAAGCTGTCCGGCGGAGTCGTAAAAGTATTCCCTGTGTTTATTGTGATCTTTGCCCTCATCCTTCCTCCCGCCCTTTACGGCTATAACCAGGCCAACAGCGAGGTGTACTACGACATGGGCCAGTGCCTGCCTGGGGATATGGAGTACGTCATTGCCGAAGGCAAGCTGCGGGACGAGTTCAATGTGGCCTCCACCCACATGCTGCTGGTAAACGCGGACGTATCTGCAAAAGACGTGCGGGCCATGACCCGGGAGATGGAGCAGGTGGACGGCGTGAAGTACGTGCTGGGCATGGAGTCTGTTGTGGGCTCCCGGGTGCCGGAGGAGCTTCTGCCCGAGTCCGTTACCTCTATGCTGAAAAGCGACAACTGGCGTCTGCTGCTCATCAACTCCGAGTACAAGGTGGCCAGCGACGCGGTGAACGCCCAGATCGGCCAGCTCAACGACATCCTGAAAAAGTACGACCAGGGCGGTATGCTCATCGGAGAAGCCCCCTGCATGAAGGACATGATCCAGACCACCGACCACGACTTCAAAATGGTCAACGCCGTGTCCATCATCGCCATCTTCCTCATCATTGCCCTGGTGGAAAAGAGCTTCACCCTGCCCTTCATCCTCATCGCGGTCATTGAGGCGGCTATCTTCGTCAACCTGGGCCTGCCCCATTATCTGGGCCAGAGCCTGCCCTTCATCGCACCCATCTGCATCAGCACCATCCAGCTTGGGGCCACAGTGGACTACGCCATTTTGATGACAACACGTTATAAAGCGGAGCGCATCAACGGTGCGGATAAGAAGCAGGCGGTGCACACCGCCCTGTCCACCTCCATTCCATCCATCCTGGTGTCTGGTATGGGGCTGTTCGCCGCCACCTTCGGCGTAGCCGTCTATTCCGAAATCGACATCATCAGCTCCATGTGTATGCTCATGGCCAGAGGTGCGGTTATCAGCATGGTATCTGTCATCTTTGTGCTGCCCGCCCTGCTGTTGCTGTGTGATAAGCTGATCTGCGCCACCACGGTGGGCATGAGGCAGCCCAAACACCCCAAAAATTCCAATGTGGAGGTATATGCAAAATGAAAAAGCCTGTTGTAAAAATACTGTCTATCAGTCTGTGCGTCCTGCTGGCGCTGGGAGGCATCGGGGGCACGGTGTACGCTATGGGTGTCTCCGCCGATGCCGCTTCCCCGGATGCCGCCCCTGTTGACAGTGGCGCGGAATCCACCGCTCCCAAGACCAGTTCCTCTTACGATCCTGACGCGGGCCGGAATGTGAAGGACGAGACTGTATACGTACTGGCCAGTGCCGACGGAAGCGTCCAGAAAATCATTGTCAGCGATTGGATTCAAAATGCTCTGGGCAGCGACGACATCGACGACGTAACCCAGCTCACCGGTATTGAGAACGTAAAAGGGAACGAGAGCTATACCATGGGCGGGAACAATTCCTGTGTCTGGAATGCCAAGGGGAACGATATCTACTACCAAGGAAATCTTGATAAAGAACTGCCCGTGGACGTGATGGTGAGCTATATGCTGGACGGCCAGCCCATTGCCCCGGCAGAGCTGGCGGGCAAAAGCGGCAGGGTTACCATCCGCTTCGACTACACAAACAACCAATATGAAATGGTGGCTATCAACGGCAGACAGGAGAAAGTCTATGTTCCCTTCGCCATGCTCACCGGGCTGATGCTGGACAATGACGTGTTCACCAACGTATCCGTCACCAACGGCAAGATTATGAACGACGGCGACCGCACCATTGTGGCGGGGCTGGCTTTCCCCGGCCTCCAGGAAAGCCTGGGCCTGGATCGTGACACCCTGGATCTGCCCGATTATGTGGAAATCACTGCTAACGTAGAGCGCTTTGAGTTGGAGACTACTGTCACCTTAGCTGTCAACGAGTTGTTCAATGATGTGGCCTCCACGATGGAGGACAACGATGATCTGGACGGCCTGGGCGAACTGGATGATAAACTGGATGAACTCACAGATGCCATGGATCAGCTTATCGACGGCTCCTCCCGGCTCTATGACGGCCTGTGCGCTCTGCTGACCAGCTCGGAAGAACTGGTTAAGGGCATCGACCAGTTGGCCGCAGGGGCGGCCCAGCTCAAGCAGGGGGCAGAAGGCCTGAGCGCGGGTGCCGCCCAGCTTCAAGCTGGGGCTGCTGCCCTGCATCAAGGTCTTGATCAGCTGGCCGGACAGAACGATGCGCTGAACGGCGGCGCGGTCCAGGTTTTCCAGTCCCTGCTGGCCTCCGCCAACAGCCAGTTGGCCGCGGCTGGGGTACAGGCCCCCGAGCTCACAATGGAGAACTACGGTCAGGTACTGGACGGTGTGATCGCCGCCGCCGGGGAATCCCCTGCCGCGCAGCAGGTGGCGGCGCTGAAAGCCTCCCTGGACAGCTACAACGGCTTTTACCAGGGGCTTCAGAGCTACACCGCTGGGGTGGCGCAGGCCAAGGACGGAGCCGGGGAGCTGAATGTGGGCGTGGATGCTCTGAAAAACGGCGCGGACAATTTGTCTGCCGGCGCGGGCCAGCTGTATGACGGCATCCTGACCATGAAGGGCAACGCTCCCGCCCTGATCGACGGCGTGACCCAGCTGCGGGATGGAGCCATGGAATTGAGCCACGGCCTGAAGGAGTTCAATGAGAAGGGCGTCCAAAAGCTGGTAGATGCATTCGATGGCGATCTGAGCAGTCTGGCCGACAGGCTGGAAGCTGTGCGGGATGTGTCGGAACGCTACAACTCCTTCTCCGGCATTAGTGCTGACATGGACGGTCAAGTAAAATTCATATGGCGCACCGAAGCTGTGGATGCCCAGAATCCGTAACGTTCACCTGTGCGGCATAACGGATAAAAATGAAGGGCGGGGCTGCTGTCAAAAGCGGCCCCGCCCTTGTAGTGTTCATTATGAATGCCTTTTACAATCCAGCCTCTTTTGCAATAAACTACTGAAAAAATCGCGTCTCACCGTGAGTAATGTCATTAAGCTAGCCGCGAAGAAAGAAACGGCGGAAGGTCACAGGATTCTGAAGGAAATCCAGAAGGAACTTATCAGGAAAAAGAGGCAGCAAAAGCAGACGGAGGCAGCTCCGTCAGAAAAAGGACATAGAAGAGGTCAGCGAGCGGAGGCATAGCAGGCGGAAATGCGGTTACCCGTGATTTTTGGCCTTGGGGTGGTGCGCCCAGGGCGAAGTGGGAGCAGTCTTCGCCGGAGGAGCGGGAGCGGATCAGCGGTGGAGCAGCGCAGGAAAGCACAGCAGGCAAAGACAGCGTCGGAGAAATTGACATGACGCTTGTATTTGGCTGTGCCTTGAGGCGCGTCCACAGCCCAGGCAGCGGCCTGTGAGAAATTAAAGATGAGGAAACTGGCGAAAACCTCCTGGAGGACAAGGTCCGGCTTCTTTGCGTGAAGATGGATGAGGCCCACGGCGTATTTCAGGCTGCGGAAGGAGGTCTCAATGCCCCAGCGTCTGGCGTAGAGGGCTTTGAGGGCGGCGAGGGGGAACCGGTCCGGGTCGAGATTGGTGATAAGGGTTTCCGTATTGCCGCTGTCGGTTTGTAAACGGACAATGCGGAAGGATATTTCGTAGAAATCCGGGCTGTTCGACTCTAAAAAGTCAAACGTCATTGTGGGCGGGATACGGTAATAGGACTTGGGGACGGCGATGCCCCGGGTCTCCAACTGCCGCGGCGTCAGCCGGCCCAGGGTGAGTTTGAGGGGAATGTCGAACTCCAGCTGGTCAGGCAGAGGCATACCGTATGCGATGCCCCGAGCCTTGTCCCGAATACGGATCAGGTAATTCCAGTTCCGCTTCTCCAGGTGGGCCAGATTGTTGCAGGATTCGTAATTCCGGTCAGCCAGCAGGATCACCTTCCCGGAAACGCGGGAGCGGTCCGCCATCTGGCACAGGGCTCTGCACTCGTTCTTTTCGTGCTCCTTCTGCACGATCAGGTCGGTATAAATGCCGTTTTCCAGGTCAAAGAGCGCATTCATGTGCCAGAGGTTCCAGCCGTGCTGTCTGGGCGTGCCTGGGCGGTAGGAGGCCGGGTCCTCCGGGTAGGCGGCGGATTTCAGCGACGAGCCATCCACTGCCAGCAGACGATAGCCACGAAAGGTCTTCCCAGGGCGCAGCAGGGCTGTGAAGCGGTGGAACAGCGTCTCCAGCGCTATGGGCAGCAGCTTCTGCCGCTGCTGGACAAAGGCCGAAGCCGATGGTGTTTTTTCGCCGTTTTGAAACCGTCCGATGAGCACCTTCCCGATGCTGTTTTCGCTCATGGTCAGCAGCAGGGATATAACCGTTTCGAAGGTCAGCGTCCGGGGACGGGTAAAATCCCGCCCCGGCTGCCTGACGTATTGTTCTGGGTGCTCCCCCATTTTCCGGATCATAGAAAGCAGCATTCCCCGCAAAAATTTTGGTGTATATTTCATGTGCGGCGTCCCCCCGAAAAGCAAGTTTACTTTTCAGGGCTTCGCCGCACATTTTTCCTCCTTTGTCAACCCCTTTTTACATCTTTTTTGACTTTATTTTCTCCCTATTCCCAACTTAATGACATTACTCATGGTGAGATTTATTTCAGCCAAAGTCATGCCGCACGGCGGCGGAATAGTACGGGCCCATCGTCACCGGCGCGTTATAAAGTGCCGTGAGAAGATAGGCCCGGATATTGTTGATCTTTGTGGTGGTCTGGCTCATGGCCTCAATGGTGTACTCGATGTGGGTGCTATTCAGCTTTCGGAACCGCTGCTTCACTGTGTCCGCTGGCAGGCTCTCGCCAGCGATCCGCAAGGTGGGGGCGGTGCTGCCCAGCACGTCCACCACCAGCTCCAAAAGGCTCTCCACATCGTCATAGGGGTGGGCTCGCCACAGGTTCTCAAAGTCAATATTCGCTTTGACTTCCTCCCTCAATTCGTATCGGTCCATCCCCATGGCAACGCCGGAGGGCTTGAGGGGAGGGATGGATGGATCAGGGTGGTTAGAGTCAGGCTGATTTCTCTTAGTTTGATTAGGGTCGGTTTTTTCGACCTCTTGAGGTGGTTTTTTCGACCTCTTGAGGTGGTTTTTTCCGACTTCTTGGGGTGGTTTTTTTCGACCTCTGAGCAGGGTATGAGATCATCTGAAGGCGGAGGGTCCGGCTTTGAGGGTGCTGTCCGGGTGGTGAACCGCTTGACATAGAGCTTGGTGGGGCGGCCCTGGCCCTGCTTGACCCGCTCCACCAAACCGATCCCCTTCTTCTTGTCCAGCTCGGCCAGCAGCTTCATGGCCTTGTCCCGTCCGCAGCACATATCCTCGCATATTTCGTCTACGGTGTAGTAGATATAGACGCGCCCGTAGTCGTCGTACCAGTTGTTTTTCGCGGACAGGCCCATGCGGTCCAGCAGTATGCCATAGAGCAGTTTGGTGTCCGTAGAAACGTGCTTGAACTTCTGATCCGTGATCAGCAGGCGTGGAATTTTGAAATAGATAAATTCTTCTGATTCAGCGCCGTAAAAATAATCGGACAAAATAACTTCCGGCACGGCTGATTCCTCCTTTTGGGCGTGAAAAAAGCGCGATGGTTTACATCGCGCTTTTTGAGATATTAGGCTGTGGTGCTTGCTATGGGAAAAGGGAAGTGGATGAATGGCACTCATGGGACATATCAATCTGAATGCTGGGAACAAAAAAAGCTCGTTCTGATTATTCATCAAAACGAGCCTTTTTTCGGTTCCCGATGGTGGAGATAAGCGGGATCGAACCGCTGACCTCTTGAATGCCATTCAAGCGCTCTCCCGCATCATCCGGTGTACTACCCCAGATGTGCGAGAGAGCGCTTCATTTTTAGAGAGCGGCCATTATCCTTAGAATTTTGCCTGGGTGGCATATCCCAGCTGAAAGAATCCTGTTTGCTTTACTGCGCCATCGGCAGGTCGTAGACCTCTGCCTGGGTCACACTGTCGATGCCGTTTAGGAACTGCTCCACATTGATGGTGAAATCCACCGCTAGCTTGTAGTCCCGGCGGACGGTGACACGCTTGATGATGTACCCGCAGATCATTTTCTTCGTGGCGGTGTCACTGCTGTCAAAAATCTCAGACCAGGTGGCAATCCGCTCGAACTCCGAACGGAACTCCTCCAGCTTGCTGTTCTCATTGTCCAGCTCCATCGTCAGCTCAGTGACCCTGCGGCTGGTATCCAGCACCCGCTGACGGGTTTCCTCCAGAAGCTCGTTGAGCACTTCCATGGGCAGTGCGCTTTTACCCTGCACCGCCTTGAGCACCTCGGCCTTGAGGGACTCATAGTCCGTATTCGCCTTGGTGTTTTCCGTCCGGGCCCGCTTCAGGTCGGCCTGGAGCAGCGCCATCTGCTTCTGGCAGGCGTTCCCCACGATCATGTCGCTGGTGGCGCTTTTCATCTTGTCAAAAACTTGATGAAGGATATTTACTACGATGTCATCCAGGATGTGCATGGTGTACCCCGTCTGGCCGTCGCAGTCGATGCGGTGGCGGGTTTTGTTGTAGCAGACGTAGCGGAAACGCTTCTTCTTCAGCGGCGTCCCATCCGGCTGGCGGTAGATCTTCCCGTTGGTGGTCAGGACCAGCCTGCCGCCGCAGTGCCCACAGAACACGTTGCCCGACAGCAGGGACTGGCCGGTGGTGTTCAGCGGCATCGTCCGGTATTCCTTGTTCTCGTTGGTGCGCTCAGTCATCAGGCTCTGGGCCATGTCGAACAGCTCGGGCTTAATGATCTGGAGCTCATCAAAGGGTTCGGAGTAGGTTTCGCCGCTGCGCAGGACACCCTTGTAGAGCGGATTGTGCAGGATAGCTCCGATGGTGGCGTCATGCCAGTTTTCGCCCTGGCGGTTGCGGATGCCGTGGTCATTGAGGAAGTGGGCCAGCCGGAATTTGCCGTAGCCGGAGGACACGCACAGGTCGAACATCATGCGCACCACCTCGGCCTCCTCATCATCGATGGCCAGACGGTTGACCTCGTGCTTCCGTTTGTTGAAGATACCGCTCTTTTCCAGCTTGTACCCGTAGGGCGTTTTCCCACCCCGGAACCGTCCCTCCAGCACCATCTGGCTCAGGGCTGTTTTGGTACGGATGGAGGTTTTCTGGCTCTCCCCATCGGCCTGCCAGAAGCGGATGTAGTTGGTGAGCCGGTCGGTGTGGGATTCGAAGCGCTGTTCTCCCTCGTTGACGCTCCACACACGGATACCCTTTTTCACGAACCACTCCACCACGAAGGGGGTTTCATCAGACCTGCGGCCCAGGCGGTCGAACATGAACACCAGCAGAATGTCGAACTTCTTCAGCTCCGCCTTTTCCTTGACGAGCTGCAGCTTGTCTCGGTCGTCGGCGCTGACCTTGAAGCCAGACACCCCGGTTTCCTGCTCCTCGCCCACAATGATCCAACCCATCTTCTTGGCGAACTCCCGGCAGGCTTTCCGCTGGACGGGGATGTCGGCCTGGTTCTGATCGTCGTGGTCCACCTGCTTGGTGGTGGACACCCGGTATAAACATTGGACTCTTTCAGCCATTTTCATCTTTCCTCTCTGTTCATTGATTCGCAATGTGAGAGGTCAGACGATTGATCCCTATTCAGTTGTCGAGGTGCGGTGGCTTCGCTATGGCCATTATCTCACATTACGGCCTGAATAGCTACTGAAATAACCAGGAAAACGAAAGAATTATTCCTTCGCCGCCAGATAGGTCCCCAGGAGCGCTTGCTTGATCTTGACCACGATCTGGGTGTTGGGTTCGTCCGAAAAATGGAGGGCCACCTCCCGGCCCTCCACGATCATGGTCATACTGGATTTTTTTCTGCTGTTCACTGCTCTTTCCATATTCAAACCTCCCCAATAGAAAGAGAGTCGGGTACGTTGTCAACGCACCCAACTCTCTTTGTCAGAAATTAATTTTCTTTGCGTAGGCTCTCTATTTCATCATGGCTAAGTCCGGTGAGTTTCGCTATGTCAGCCACCGACATTTTCATTTGCAGGGCGTTTCGGGCAATTTCAATTCTACTTTTGCGTTCTCCTCTGCGCTCACCCCTGTCCTCAGCAGTAGCCAAGTTCGATTGCATATCGGTCTGGTACATCCTGCGGCTGCGGAACACCGCCCGTTCCCGTTCATCCTGGCTGATGCTCATCAACAGGTTTCCGGCCATTTGCAGCACCTCCTTCGACGCTATGACCTCATTTACTGTTTCCCGGTAGGTGGGTTCGCTGGCGTACTGAAAGAACACAGCCCATTTCTCCAGATCCGTCATATCATCCACGGACTTCTCCATGATCTCCTGGAGCTTGCTCAGTTCCACATACACAACATGGATGGCGTCTGACAGCAGCTCATTGTCCTCATCATGCCGCAAGGAGAAGGAATTGACGTACTGCGTCCGCTCCGGGAACACCGTATAGGAGCAGAATGTCACCTGATACGTCCGGGCCAGCCTGTCGTATCTCCGCACACCTTTGGATGGCTGAGAGGAGTGGAGATCGCACAGATAGTATATGCTTTTGCCCTTCAGGTTCTGATGCTTCCCGTCCGAGTCCTCCTGGATACGGCTGGCCTGCATCTCCAAGTCGATCTGGGTCCCGTCGTCGATACGGCAGTTCACATCAAGCCGCTCGGCCTTTTCGTGCGTATCATCGGGAGGTATCTCGCTGTTGCGGACCTCAACATCGACCACAGGGCGTTTGATGATAGAGGAAACCAGGTCGATCAATACAGGCTTGGCCTCCTGCTTGGTCAGGATCAGCTTGAACACCCGGTCATCGGACGGCGGCAGGATATCCGCCCCCATCGGCAGTAATCCCATCAGACAGCACCTCCAATCGAATCTGTTCTTTATGTTCAGTATATCATGTTTCCGCGAGTATTTCCACAAAAATTTTCTGGGACGCGCCGTGTTTCCCATCCTCCGAACAATTGCGAAAGCTTTTTGGCTATACTGGCCCCAGGATCGTAAGGGCAGGGGGTACACGCAAGCATATCAAGTGTGTCTCAGAACATCATGGAGATTTGACCGTCTAACTGCTCCACAGGATGCCGATAGCTATTTTTCAGTTCTTTTGCTGTGGCGGTCCGGATGCCTGGCCCACAGTCTGTTTCCGCTGTGACCATGCGGCCTTGCTGGAGCAGCTGGTCAATCAGCTCTGACATGAACCGGATGCCAACGCTGTTACATCGGTCCTTGTCACACAGGCGGCATATCTCAAACTGCTGGGCGACGCGGGCCGCGACAGGGTCCACGATATAGCGGTCTGTGCGCTTTGTCCGGCAGTTTTCCAGAATGAAATCGGTGATCTCATCCCGCTTTGCTTCCAGCGCGGCCCGGTATTCTTCGTCACTTATATCCGTGTACTCCTCGTAATAGTCCACATGATAGCACCGAAAGGTCTTTGCTGTGGAAAAGTGCTCCACCAGGGATGGGACCTCAGCTACCTCCACGACGCCGCTGAAGCTGGTGGGATGCAGATAGAGGTCCTGCTGGTCCTTGGTGACCGTGTCGCAGACTCCGTTTGTTCCCCTATGGATCGTCCAGCCTAACGTTTGGAATATTCGGCGGCTCTCCGCCTTGAATGCGTTCCGCTCCTTATTACTGAGCCAATTGCGGTCATAGCCATTGCAACTGATATGAAGATAGGTCATTTGATGCGGCATCCAATCGCCCCCTTAATGATTGCTATTGTGGTATGGTCCCTATTGCTTCGGTGTCAGGCCATTCTTGGAGTCATTCCCGTCTTTTTCAGAGCTTGCCCCAACGATACCAGCTTTTCGGGCAGGAAGCTATCACGATATCCGACAAATATGGGCTGCGGAAACCGGCCGGAGAGCCCATCCACGGCTCTGCTATGTCAGATGAAGAGAATAGGCTGATCGAAGCGGAGTTTTCCGCCTTTCGGGATGCTCGGAGCAGCAAGGCCAGAAGGATGCCCAGGGTGACTCCGGCCATGGCCCGGACCCATCAGAGCGCCGCCCAAGCCATCCTGCCGTACCTTTTCCAATATTACGATGGGCGGTTTGAGCGGTCTACCGTCATCAAAGTGGTGTCCACGACGGCGGCGGTGCCGGACGATCTGCCGGGGCACATTGCCAGACAGTCGGAGTTTTTGATGGGCGCCGCGCTGTGGCTGCTGGACTATCTGGAGGATGCCTGTGACGATCCGGATGAGTATCTGGATCTGCTGCCCGTGGGCCCAAGCGAAGACTTGGAGTACGATATGCACTGCGCGGATGACCTGCTCCATGACCGGACGACCATCCTGCGCATAGCCACCCTGCTGGATGAGCGGGGAAATGCCTGTCGGCGGCAGTTCCGCCGTCTGCTGGACCTGATCGACGATGAAACCGCGGCGCGGCTGCGCCAGTCGTTCAAAGGCGCTCTTTTGGATTACATCAGTCGGGCGGCAGAAATACACGACCGGCTCAAGCCGGTCACGCAGGGGTTTCCATCCACGATGGAGGAGCTGGGCAGACAACGGCTGGGGATGCTGAGCAAACGGGACGAGCTGCCGGAGATTTATTTCCTATTGCTGGCCCCTGACTTGATCTGCCATCCGCAGTCCAAAATACGGGAGGAGCTCCGATCCCAAAAGGCAGCGGAACTGCTGGCGGGATATGGGGTCAGCGATCCCTACGAGCTGTGCGCGGCCTATTTCCTGCTGGAGCGGGAGGGGGACGCGCTGGTCAATTTGAATGTCTTGACCGGCATCGTTATGATCTGCGCCCTCCGTCATCTGCCCTGGGCCCAGGATGATTTCGGAGCGAGGGCGGGGCTGTTTGAAAAGGGCAAGCCAGACTACTGTCTGCGGTATGAATACAGCGAGGGACCCACGGCGAGTGGGGAGGACCCGCTGGATTTTGAGTGGCGGCTCTCCGAGGCGCAGCTGTTCTTCCTGGCAACCGGGATCATCCTGCCCCGTGACCGGATGCCGTCGGACAAGCTGATCCGCTGGTTCATGCGGCAGGGAGTGGAAGAGCGGAGGGCCCATGAGCTGGCCTGGGCGGCGTTCATAGCCTATTTCACCGAGAGCGGGGAGAGCGGCTGGGAGGACATAGACCTCTTTGGGGATGATGAGGAGGACGAAGAGCCGATTTCAGAGGGATCAGTCCAGGATGGGCCAACGGAGTCCAGCGGGGCGGCTGTGGCCCTGCCTGACAGTGGCGCCTTGGCGGAACAAAACGAGGCGCTGGCCCGTCAGGTGAAAGAGCTGCGGGGGGCGCTCCATGAGTCGGAGCGCACGTCCAGCCGTCTGCGGGAGCAGCTTCGGGAATCGGAGCGAAAATGGGAGGCGGACCGCTCGGAGCTGGCCCAGCTCCGGGAGACGCTCTACCGTCTGCGGGCCGAGGAGGACGCGGAGGACGGGGACAGCGCGCCGATGGTGGAGCTGCCCTGGCAGGTGAAGCGGCGGGTGGTGGTGTATGGCGGCCACGACAGCTGGCGCAAGGTGGTCAAGCCTCTGCTGCCCGGGGCCCGGTTCTATGACCGGGAGGAGCTGACGGACCTGAACACTGTCCGGGGCGCGGATGTGGTGTGGCTCCAGGTCAACGCCATGTCCCACAAATACTATTACAGGATCATTGACGCCGCCCGGAAGCACGGCATCCCGGTGCGGTATTTCGGCTCGGCCAGCGCGAAGAAGTGCGCCGTCCAGCTGTCGCTGGACGAGCTGGCGGCGGAGCGTAAGGAAGTTTAACGCTTTTGTAACATCCTCGCTCGAAGTTTTGTAATGAAATCCAGATACTATAAAACTCGCAAGAGATGCCTTTTCTTTTTCATTCTTCATTCTATCCTCCATCCTCATGGAACCGAAGCGGAAACGCTTCGGTTCGCTTTTTATGGGAAGGGGCCTCCCCATTCAGGAAAGGCCCCGCAATTTTTATCAACTCTGGAAGTCCCGGTACCGCACGAAACGAAGTGACGGGTTCAAAACTGAATGATTTGCAGGTGTTTGATAACACAAAAACAGGGGCTGTCTGATTTAGGGTCAGACAGCCCCCGTGGCTTCTGTTATCAAGGTCTTGCTCGAAAGACGTTGTCTTACTGCCTTTCGTTCACCTGTATTCGACACTACTTCCCCAGGTGGTGGGCGACAGACTGAAACCGCGCAGAATGCGCGTCACGGGAATCTCACCCCTCCGAGGATCTCTCCGAGCTGCCCCATGAAAATGGCTGGACAGGAGTATCATTATTGCCTGACGGGGTCGTTGCGAAACAGCTTGTCCTGCTGTTTTGTGGACGGATGGGTACCGCTCGCCGCCTTACATTGGCCGTCTTTTATGCGGAAACCGCACAGGCGGGTCTTGGCGCATCCTCCAGCGTCGCTCTGCGCTTGCTGGCGCTCCGTCAGGGAACGTATTTCAGTCGCCGGATGTGACCGGGCTGGCCCGGTGTTTTTCAAGGTGCGGAGAGAAGCAGCCTATATTGCCCCTCTAATAGTCATTGGGGACTTTTTTCGAATTTAACAACCAAAAATTTTAACTGCTTTAAAATTTTTTCTTTGCGCTTGTGAACCGCTTGCTGAGTAATACCGATTTCAATCGCAAATTCGTGTTCAGTTTTTCTGGAATCAGCAAGATATATGGAATAAATTAAGTAAAAACTTTGGCTGTCCAATTGATGAAGTGCTGATGTAAGCGCGTCCTGCCGAATATTCCTCATAGCACTAAGTTCCACATTGACGGAAGTATCAGCCACCAGTTCTTCTCCGTTCACGTTCTCTTGAGCAATGTCGCTATATAGAGAGAGGGTGTTCCATCCATTTTCGTGCTGCCGCAAGTATCCGCTGTGTTCCTCATCACAAAGCCAATCAAGGTATTGATCCCTTGATGCTTCGATTACCAAGTCATCCCATTTGATAAAATAACGTCCTCTTGCTTCAGGAGAAATAATAAAGCGATAGAATTCTTTGCCACTCATCATGATCCAATTACTATTGGGATTTTGGTCATAAGGTTCCACTTTCCTAAAAAATTGTCGTGCCATTTGGCAGACCTCCTGTTCTTCTGAAATTGGGGCAAAACCCTTGATTTCAGAAGCGGAGGCCCTCGACAGCGAGGCAAAAAAACTCGACACCATGCGAGACGACCCGACAAAAAAATATGTCGGACGGTGTCAAACGGTGTCGAATTTAGAAAGGCCGCAAACACCCGATATGTTTGCGGCCTTTCTTCAAAAAAAGTAATTAAGTTGTTGAATTCAGTGGTTCTAAAAGATCCCACTGGCGGCGGTACAGATAGTGAATTTTGTCTGACCGCTGGTAAATCTTTGTAAAACAGCAACACATACAGCGTGTTGGGCAAGCGGTGGAGGCGGGGGACTCTCTATCTCTCCGCACTCAATCAAGGCGAGATGCACATCGCCTCGACCCGTGGCCTTGCGGCTGGATCGCGCCACCGATCCAACTTAACGACAGGGTGCATCATGTAAAGCAACGGACTCGGTACAAAAGTTGAAAAAGGGCTATAGATTGATTATGTCAAGCTATTTACGTCACTCACTTTCGTTTATGCAGAAAATTGTAAAGCATCTGCGCTGTCTCTGCGCGGGTGGCCTGCCCGGTGGGGTCCAAAATACCGCCGCCCTTTCCATTGAGGATGCCGCGCTCCGTTGTCCAGCGCAGGGCTTCCTCCGCCCAATCGCTGGCCTTGTACGCATCGGCAAAGTGCAGCTCCCGATCCGTAGCGGCGGGGCTTCCGGCGTACCGCCACAGCATGACAGCCAACTGCGCCCTGGTGATGTTATCGTTGGGGCCGAAGGCTCCGTTGCCGTAGCCCCCGATGATGCCCTGGGCCGCTGCCCAGGACACCCCCTCGGCGTACCACTGGCCGTTGTCCACGTCCGCGAATACGCCCGTAAGGGCTTGGGTGGGGTTGTTCTCCAGGTTGTGGAGCACCACCGCCAGCATCCCTCGGCTCATGGGGGCCTCGGGGCTGAACTGCCCGGGGGCGGTGCCGTTGAACAGCTCGTGGGCGCTGGCAAAGGCCACGGCGTCCGCCGCCCAGCTCGTGGCGGGCACGTCGGCAAAGGTGCCGCTGTTGTCCACGATCTCCAGCTTAGCGGAACCGTCCAGGGGGATGGTCACAGCGCCGTTATCCGCCACGGACTTCCGTACAACTTCCCGTGTGCCGTCCTCCCGTACCAGCACCGCCACGGTGCCGGGGGTGGCGCTGGCCGTGGGCACAGTGAGGGTCACGCCGCCGGGAACATTCTCCACGGTTTTTCCTCCCGCCGTCACAGTCAGCTCCACCGTGTTCCCCGTCTGCTGGGCGGTGACGGTGACGGCGCCGCCCGCGCTGGACAGGCTGCCCAGGCCCCCGTTGGGGATGGTCACGTCGGCCACGGGGGTGGATACCGTCAGGCTGGCGTTTGTCTGGCTCCCGAGCTGCCCCACGGTGGAGGCAGGGATGGACACCTCCGCTTTGGTCACGCTCCCGGTGATCTTGGGGGCGATCACCACATCCTCGCTCTTGTTGGCCACGGCCTGTTTTACGATCTCCTGGCCCATGGTGGTGTTGACGGTGGTGGTTGTGCCGCCCTGAGTGCTGGCTGTGGGGGCGGCGGTGGTTGTGGTGGTCACGTTGGAGCTGCCCTGCCCGGTGGTGGTGACGGGGAGGGTGGAGCTGCCGGGGGTGCTGGGGCCGGAGGGCACATAGGTGCCGCCCCCGCCTGTGCTCTGTACCCACGGCGTAATTTTGCCCGTCAGGGTGGTGTAGTTGGCCGTGTCGGTGGGGGTAAAGATCCACTCATAGGCGGTGTTGGCCGTCACTTCCGTGGTGTCGGCCAGGGCCCAGGCCACGGTGCCCGTAGGTTTCAGATTGCTCCCCTCGGTGGTCAGTCTCACATCCGCCAGGGTCTTGCCGCTGGCGGAGATGGCGGTGTACTTGGGCGCGCCCGTGGGAGTGGCCTTGTTGATGGTCACAACAACGGTGCCCGTGGCCTCGGCGTAGTTGTCCTTGTCGGTGGGCACGAATTTGACGGTCTTGGTGCCGCTGTCCGCCACGTTGGTCAACGCCTGATTCTCCGCAAAGCTCCATGTGCCGGGGACGTTTTTCCCGTCAACCGTGGCGGTGCCCTTAATTGCGGTATCGGGAACGGCCTCGCCGGTGTAGGTGATGGTGATGGGGTTCGCCGCCAGGGTGGGCACGAATTTGTCTGTAACGGTGACGGTGATGGTCAAGTCAAAAGCGTTGTAATTGGTGGTGCTGGTCACGGGAACGGTGATCGTGCCGGTCTGCCCCTTCTTTTGACCGTCATTCACCAGCTTATAGGTCAGCACCGCGCCGTCCACAGAGGGTTCGCCCTCAAAAATGCCGTTATTATCTGTTTTGGTGGGCGTATCCAGCACATAGCCAGCCGGGAGCAGGTTGGATAGATCATAGGTTTTCGTCATGCCGAACTTGCCGGAGGTGCTGGCGGTGGTTGTGCCGGAGTAGGCGGCCTTGGCGATGTTCAGCGTTACCTTGGCCGTCAGCGGATTATAGTTGCCTGCGCCAGTGGCCGGGGTGAAGGTGGCGGTGTACTCGCCGCTGTCCCCCACGTTGGGAACCGTGTCCCCGGCCAGCTTCCAGGTGCCCGCCACATCGTTTCCGTTCAGCTTGGCGGTCAGGCCCTCAACGGTCAGGTCGGCTTTGCCGATGGTGAAGGCGCCCTGGGCGGTGCCGGAGTAGTTGCCTTTGCCTGTGACGGTAATGGTGGCGGTGCCAGCATTGGTGTTGCCGGCGTAGGCCACGGTGTAGTCGATGTCCTTCACCAGCGTTTGCCCACCCAGGGTCACAACAGGATCGGGTGTGAGGGCGCTCCCGGTGTAGGTGAACGGGCCGGTGGCACTCACTGACGCCCCGGCGAAGGGCTTGGCAGTGATGGTGAAGGTGGTGGAGCCGCTGACATCGTAGTTGCCCGCCACATTCGCGATGGTGACGGTGGCGGTGCCAGCGTTGGTGTTGTTGCTGTACCCCACTGTGTACTCGCTGGCCGGGATTATGGTATTGCCGTCCTTAACAACAACGGCGGGCTTCTTCTCGGTGCCGTCATAGACAAAGGTATCGGGGGTCAGCGCAATGGCAGGGCTGGTGACAGGTTTGGGGCTGATGGTCACTGTCAGCGGGGTGGTGCTTGCCGCCGCTGTATTGTCCGTTTCCGGGATGTTGGCGGTGAGGGTGTATGCCCCCGCGTTCATTGGCTCGGCGCTCCAGTCAAAGGTCACATCAGCATAAGTCGCGCCAGTGATGGTCAGATCGTCCGCCGTGGGGTTAGGGATCGTCTGACCGTCATAGGTTTTGCTTGGGTCATAGCCTTCGGCAAAGGCGATTGTGGGCTGGGATTTGCTGATGGTCAGCGTCAGCGTGTTCGTACTCTCGGCGGCGGCATAGTTGCCTTTTGCCTCAACGCGGGCCTTGATGGTGTAAATCCCGGCGTCGGTGGGCAGACCGCCCTTAAACTCGCTGCCGCCCTGCTTTGCATATTAGCAGTCGGCGTGACATCCTTGTGCTGGCACTCCTGCACCGTCACAGGGCCAGCCAACTCTTTTTGCTCTGCCAACTCGGACAGGAGGATAGGGGTGTTGCCTTTGTAATAGGCGCAGTTTTCAGCCAGCAGACTGGCAAGTGTATGGGAAGAACCCACCGAAATACTACTGTAAGTTCCGGCGGAGAGCTGGGCGAATCGTGCTGGAGCGACACGCAATCCACCTACGGTACCCTGTATGGACACGCTCTCACCTGTGACGGATAGAACTGATGTGTTATCATCAACGAGCACACCATACCTTGAGCCGATAAAGGTTCCGCCTTCCAGTGTTAGTGCGCCTCCACGTAAAGTAATGGCTTGAGGATAATTACCATCTGTTCCGGTGTAAATGACCTTGCCATTTCCTCTTATGGTCAAATGGCCGCTGCCCGACACGAAAAAAACACAGTATGTGGGATTGGCGATTGTTTTCCCATTCAGATTCACTGTGAAGTTCCCGGAGGACAGCGCGATGTACGTTTCAAAATTCACGTCTGTCAGCAGCGTCACCGTTGCTCCTGTGTTTTCCTCGGTGAACGCGCTGGCAAGGTTGCTTTCGCCATAGTAGCCGATCACCGCATTGTCCTTCTCGGCTTTCGCCGCAGCGGTGATGTTGACCGTTGCCGTCCCCTCGGCCCCGGCCATGTTGCCATTCTCAATAAATTTCGCGGTGAGGGTGATTCCCGTTTTCGGGCCATTCGCGGCAAGCAGCACTTCGGAGGCGGGGACGGTCATGGTGTAGGTGCCGTCCACCGCGCTGACAGGCTCGGACACCTGCGTAGTACCCACAAATACCGCCATCTGGCCCGCAGTGGGCGCGGCAAGGCTGGACGCAAACATGGCGGAGTTGGCCGGGGCCGGAGCGTCCCCGGTGGGCGTGGGCGTGGCCTTGACGGTGATGGTGTCGCTGGCGGTGAAGCTGGTAGTTTCCTCGCTGCCGTTGAAGGTTTTCACCTTGCCCTCACTCGTTAAATCCGTGCTGGACTTCGCCACGGTAAAGGTCTTGCTGATGGACGTATGCCCCTCTTTGGAGAAGGTCACGGTATAGTCCCCAGCCGCTTTTACCTCTGACGGGTCAATGGTGTGTGTCCAGCCCTCCGCGCTGGCTTTGACGGTAAAGGTCTGATTGAAATAGGTGCCTGTGCTGGTTTTGGAGGCGTCAATTTTGATGCCGGACACATCCAGCGCCTCGCCGGTATACACCAGCTCCGGCACCACGATCATATCCTCGGTGGGGTCGCCGTTAATGGTGTACTTGCCGTTAGGGTCGAGGGTCGTGCTGGAAGCCAGATAGCTTGCGTCCGCCAGCGTCAGCTCGCACGTCCCGGTGGTGGGGGCTTCTCCGCTGCCTTTGCCAAAACCGTAAGATGTGCTGTTTCCGGCGGTTAGATTCACTATGCCGCCGTTGATGGTCAGCCTGCCGCCGCAGCCAGCGCTGTCATTAAGAGTTATTCTCTATTTTATCATCTTTACGAGAAAAAGTCTGCCTCCTGGCAGACTTTTTCGACAAGCTGAGTGCGGCAGCCTGGATATCCAGGCTGCCGCACTGTTTTACGCTTACATATTACTTATAATCTCAGATCCTTTAATAAGACAGTCTCCCTATAGGAGCAGTGGCCGTTAGAGCCGCACTGTGTTCCTAGTTAGCCTGTTAGCAAGCTGTCATAAACATATGACCAGGATATTCAATCTGCGTATTGACAAAAATTCTGCATCTCGCAAAGGAAAAGGAGGGCCACGCTGTATAGTATAGAGCAAAAGATACCAAAGTGCCACTAATTAGCTATAAGAACTATTCTGTCTGTAGTAATATGATTATCGCAACAAGTTAACAAGGTGCAAGAAATTGGAAAATATAATTATACCTGTGGTTGTTGCGCTTTTCAGTTTTACTATTCAACCCGGGAAGTTTCAAAAATAATAGGTACCCCATGGCAGCAGATATGGTTAAATTTTACTTCTACGCTGCTTCCATCAGCAAGATTCACATATATTCCATCGGGGGCGGCCACCGTCACTAAACTACTTGCTCCCTTTAAGCTGAAAATGCCGATTAACTGTTTTTCCTTAGAAGAATAAGTAGCATACAGAATATCATCTATCATAGCTTGGACATGGTATGCACCATTGGTAATCAAAGGATTTTGTTTCATAGTGTAGAAGTACCGAAGCTGTTCGGAACGATCTGCTGCAAAATCCCAATTCACTGGGTCTTTGTCAAAAAGGCTGGGCAAATGCGCACAGCCCACCTCCTGGCCACCATAAAGTAAAACCATCCCTTTTTGAAAATAAAGAAATGCGGTCCAGTTCAAAAGTGCAGTCTCATCCGGTATGATGAAACTGGCGCGCAAATTATCATGATTTTCCAGATACCGGAGTTTTACATAGTTATCTGGATAAATAGTTTCCTGCTGATTAACATATTCAGCGTATCGGGCCAAAGGAATTTTGCCCATCAGGTACTCCCTGAAATGGGTGAAAATGTCATATTCATAGCTGACATCAAAGGCCTGATAAATCTCGGAGTCTGACAAACTGGGGATTCCCTGCGCCCGCGTTCTGGCAATAAAGGCAGGATCAATTGACTCACTGAGCCAAAAGCACCCAGGCCGGACAGATTCCACCTCATCCCTGGCCCGAAGCCAAAATTCAAGAGGCACTAAAGAAGCTACATCACATCGGAACCCGTCCACCATAGACGCCCAGTATTTTAGCGTCTCAATTTGATAGTCCCACAATTCAGAATGGGAGTAATCAAGATCTACAACATCAGGCCATTCGCCAATGCGGTTACCGGGGCTGCCATCACCCTTATGGTAAAACCAATCAGGGTGATTCTGGGCCAGCCAAGAATCTGGTGAGGTATGATTATATACCACATCAATGATACATTTCATATCAAAACGGTGGATATCTTCTACCAAACGCTGAAAATCCTCAAGGGATCCATACTCAGGATTGACGGCTCGATAGTCAGAAATTGCGTATGGGCACCCCAATGTACCCTTATGAGATTCAGCGCCTATAGGATGGATAGGCATGAGCCATATAATATCTACCCCCAAGGATTTTATCCGCTGCAAATCTTGGCGGACTGCTTCAAACGTACCCTCGTTACTGTGGTTGCGGACATATATTGAGTACATGACTTGATTGCGGTATTTTTTGATTGTATTTTTTGCCATAACCATTATCCTTTCAAATGTCTGGCGATCTATTAGGCTGTATTACAGCTTGCCGGGAGAATCTTCATATATCAGAAATTTGGTGCAGCAAGTCTCGAATCATCAGGTTCTGTGGACAAGCAAGCTCGCATTTACCACACCTAATACAATCGGATGCCTTTTTCCAGCCTTGAGTACAGGATGTACATTCCTTTCCTTGCCTTTTTGCGTTGTACATAGCAAAAAGATCCGGAATCGGTATAGCCTTTGGACAACAATCCACACAATATCGGCAGGCAGTGCAGGGGATGGCTTTCTCTCCAATCAAGATTGACCGTATATTCTCCAGTGCTGCCTGTTCCACCTCATTTAACTCGGCAGGAGCAGACATTGTGGCGGTGTTGTCCTCCATCATTTCCATACTGCTCATACCGGACAGGATCATGCGCACATTAGGGAACTGGGCACAAAACCGCAGTGCGTAGCTAACGCTGCTCCCGCCACCCCATCCATCCAGTATTTGAGCCGCCTCTGGTGGAAGATCAGCGAGCTTGCCTCCCCGCACAGGCTCCATAACAATGACGGGTTTATTGTGCCGTTCGCATACCTCATAACAGGCCCTGCTCTGTACTTTGGGATCGTCGAAGTCCAGATAGTTGAACTGGAGCTGGACTATCTCAATTTCTGGGTGGTCAGTCAAAATGCGATTCAGCACATCCGCTGTGTCATGGAAAGACATCCCCACATGGCGAATCTTACCCTCCGTTTTCAACTGCTGGACAATTTCAAAGGCATGGCACATAGTATAACGGCGATATAGCGTGCTGTTGAGCGCGTGAAATAGATAGAAATCGAAATAGTCTACACCGCAGGCCGCCAACTGAGTTTCAAAAATGGGGCGGATATCATCCGCTGTGCGGAAATAACCATCACTGAGCTTATTGGCAAGGATGTAGGATTCCCTGGAATAGCGTGAAACGAGACTGGCGCGGACAGCGGTTTCACTGTGCCCGCTGATATATCCGTGGGCAGTGTCAAAATAATTGAATCCCCGCTCCATAAAGCAGTCTACCATAGCACAGGTTTGGCTCAAATCCACCTGACTGCCATCCATAGGCAGGCGCATACAGCCAAAGCCAAACCGTTTTTTTATTTCAGGAAAGATTGTCATAAAAACACCTCAAATGCAGCGTCATTTCAATGCCTGCTGCCAGCGGTCCCGAACAAAGATCAACTCCCCATTTATCGCAATTTCCAGAGGCTCCCCCTGTAGTAGCTCACAAACAAATTCCTCAGCGTTGAAGCGGATTTCCAGCAGCCTTTCGCGGTAATGCAGCCGCATTTTAACCTGTTCCCATTTTTCCGGACAGTGAGGCGAAAAGGAGAGCTGTCCCCCTTGGTAAAACATTCCGGCAAACCCGTGCATCAGCGCAATCCACGATCCTGCCATGCTGGTGATATGCAGGCCATCCTCTGTGTCGGCGTTGAAGTTATCCAAATCCAGACGCGCGGCCTGCTGGTACAGCCGGTAGGCGTCTGCTTCAAATCCGCACGCCGACGCTACAGTGCTGTGCATACTGGGGGACAGGGAGGACTCATGGACAGTCAAAGGCTCGTAAAAAAGGAAATTTGCCCTTTTTTGTTCCAGCGTGAACCTGCGGGGGAAGTAGTAGAATGCTAAGATGACATCTGCTTGCTTGATGAAGCAGGAACGCAGGATGCGATCCCAAGACCAATGTTTGCACAGGGGAAGCTCATCGGCAGGGATTTCAGCGGCGGGGTAGATTTCCTTATCCATGAATCCGTCCTGCTGGATGAACAGCATAGTTTCTGGATCATAGTTCAAGTACATTTTGTCTGCGACTTCCTGCATTTTCTGCATCTGCGCCGTGTCTAACGGGTAGGACAGCTTTTTTACCCAGTCCAGCGTATATTCGATGGACCACTTAGCCATATAATTGGTGAGAAAATCGTTGTTCACATTATTGTCGTATTCATTTGGGCCGGTGACACCCAAAAGCATATAACAATCTTTGTCTGGCTGATAGCTGGCGCGGCAAGCCCAGAAACGCGCGATCTCCACCATTACATGGATGCCATAATCCCGGATATAGCTTTCATCGCCGGTATATTCAGTGTAGCAGTAAATCGCATATACCATACCAGCATTGCGGTGCAGCTCCTCAAACGTGATTTCCCATTCATTGTGGCACTCCTCGCCGTCAAAAGTCACCATAGGGTAAAGAGCGCCGGCCATCCCAATTTTTGCTGCGTTCTCTTTTGCCTTTTCCAGTGTATTATAGCGGAATTTCAACAGCTTCCGCGCCGTATCAGGTGTGGATGTAACCAGATACATGGGGAAACAATACCCTTCTGTATCATAGTAGGCCGCGCCGCCATATTTTTCCCCAGTGAAACCCTTGGGGCCAATGTTTAGCCGCTCATCACTCCCATCATAAGTGCTCCACAAATGAAACAGGTTGAAGCGGATGCCTTGCTGGGCGGCAATATCACCATCAATTGTTACATCGCATAGCTGCCACCTCTTTGCCCATGCTGCCGCCTGCCTCTGGCGAAGGGTAACTGTACCTTCATCTGCCGCGTGGGCAAGGATTCCGCCTCCCACTGAGGCCAATTCCTCGCGGGGGATGTCCCGGGTGGTGACCACACTGACCAACTTTTCTATGTGGAACGCGTCCCCGGCACTTAACTCGGCCTCAAAACGATGGAATACGCAACGCTCTCCCTGAATGCAGCTCTGCCGTACACTGTCCTCCATGCAGTGGGCATGGGAGGTAAAGCCCACCGCAAATCGGGGGACATCAAACGAATTTTCCATGGTTTCGCTCTCCAAATACAGCCTGTCTCCTCCCTCCAGGGCTCGCAACACCCAGAACTGATCTCCATAATTTGCGTCTGAGTTCTTGACGTTGGCATCCAAGCCCGTCTCTATAGTCACGAAGCCCACATCATCCAAGGCGGTGACAGAGTAGGTCATGCAGGCAATTTGTTTGGTGTCAATCGAGAAAAAACGGGAGGACACAATCTTCAGCCGGCCGCTTTCTGTGCGCAGCACCATCTCCCTCTCCATGACACCGGTGCGCATATCTATCACCCGGCGGAATGTCTCAATAGGGGTCTGGGCGAGATCAATTCTCCTGCCATTTACAGATAGGTGGAACATCAAAAAATCCGGCGCATTGATGACCTTCCCAAAATAGCGGGGGTATCCATTTTTCCACCAGCCTACACGGGTTTTATCCGGCATCCAAACGCCGGCAATATATATGCCTTTTAGTGTATCTCCGGTGTAATCTTCCTCGTAATTTCCACGAGCGCCCATATACCCGTTTCCCAAGCTCATGACGGATTCAGCCGGCCGGTTTTCGCTGTGGTCAATTTCTGTCTGGATTAAGCAGAATGGATCAAGTTCTCGTAAAATACGTTTCAAAATAACCACTCCTCTCTTAAGTTATCGATAAATTATCGATAATATATTAAACAGTTAATCACACAATCCGTACTTTGTCAATAGAAATTGATCAAAAAAGCAGCCAGGCTTTTTACAGCCCAGCTGCTTTTGTTTTACAATCTGTCTATTGCTGCCTTAAGCGGGGAGGTGCGGTGGATTCTCGTACCATCAGGCGTGGTGTCTCCACAACTCGTGTCGCATTCTGGTATTTAATCAAGCTTTTCAAGCACATGAAAGCCCGAAACCCTACGTCCTTGATATTGATGCGCACAGTGGTGAGGGCTGGGGAAATGTAGGTGGAAATACGGATATCGTCAAATCCCGTCACGCTCATATCTTGCGGAACCTGGAGCCCTTGTTTCTTCAGCCACCGGATGGCGCCAATAGCCATTAAATCGCTGGCACATACCAAGGCGGTAACACCCTTATCCAACAGCGTTTCCGCCCCCTCCTCCCCAGAATGTTCACTGAAGTTTCCATGATACACCAATTCCGGATCATACGTAAGCCCACCCAAGGTAATGGCACTGAGAAACCCAGCAAAACGCTCCCGGCTACTGAAACTTTGCTGCTCTCCGTTAATGAAGCCAATCCGCCTGTGGCCCAGTTGGATCAAATGGGCCACTGCCATCCCTATGCCGGAAAGGTTGTCCGATGTCACACAAGAAATTAGCTTCCCTTCCACATAGTTATCCACTAAAACAATTGGATAGGCAATTCTATCCAATTGGTCAAAAAAGGGGCTACTATCATTAAGGCCAAGCACCATTGCACCATCGAAGCGCTCCTGCTCCATAATGTGGTAAAAAGAAGTGCAGTTCTCGTCCTCAAGGCTGCGGATAATCACCTCATAACCGTGGCCTTCAGCCACTTGCTTGAAGGCCAGCATTACTTCATACAAATAGTACGTCACATGAGGGGCTTCCATGCGCCCCATAAATACGCACACCCGTTTGGAAATCTTCTGCCGTGCCCCCCCGGTATAACCCATTTCCGCAGCGGTTTCTAATACCGCCGCCCGTGTTTCTGCATTGATGTCATCTGCTCCGTTAAATGCTTTGTAGACCGTGCTGACGCTGATTCCCATCTGATTGGCAATGTCCTTTGCCTTGACTGCCATTATATCCACCTACCGCTGCTAAATCCCAAGCCGCTGTTTGAGCAGCTTAAGATCATTATTATTATTATTATTATTATATCATATTTATCCCCAAAACACAACGGCTTTTTTGCTCGTCTTAAAAATTATCGATAAAAATAGTTGACATTATCGATTTCTTCTGATAATCTAAGGAGTGTCAAGCAAAGCGGAATGTTTGTGGAGGCCGATTAAACAACATCTGCGCGCCTTGACACATAGCTGCATCCTGTCATCCTGGAGCAGCCAATCAACAAGTAAGGAGGAATATCGATGAAAAGAATGTCCATGAAACGCATTGCAGCTTTGCTGGCATCCGCAGCCCTGGTACTTACAACTATGGTTGGCTGTACGCAGAGTCCCCCCTCCGAGTCTGGCACCGGGGCAAACACCGCCCCCATTTCCGATGCACCTGAACAGACCAATTCTCCCACAGGAGGCGGCACCATTTCTGTATGGGCAGAACCGTCCTGCTATGCCTGGGTGCAGGAGATGGCTGCAAAGTGGGAGGAAGAAACCGGAAATCATGTGGAACTCACAGAAATGCCTATGGTAGACGGCGACTATAAGCACGCTTTGGACGGCCCTGCCGGACTTGGGCCGGATCTGATGGCCGGCCCCCACAATGACGTGGGAGACAAAAGCACTCAAGGAATGTACGCTCCCATCAAGCTCAGCGATGAGGCGCTGTCCTGCATTGTACCCGCTGCAGTAGATGCCTGCACCTTTGAGGATAACCTCTATTTGGTGCCGCTGTACATGAGAACCAACCTGCTGATTTATAACAAAGATCTGGTTCCCACTCCGCCCGACACTTGGGATGAGCTGCTGGCAGTCATCAATGATCCCAAGTTTGATAATAACGGCGACGGTTCCTTGGGCTTCCTTTGCAACCTAGGCGATTTCTACAACTCCGCTGGCTTTATCTGGGCCGGGGGCGGCTATATGTATGGCAATAATAACACCGATCCATCCGAGATTGGCCTGAATAACGAGGGTGCCGTGGAAGGCGCCACCCGGGTCAAGGAACTGTTCGGTTTGATGCCCAAGGGTATGGGTGACCGTACCACTGCCAATGATTTGATGCTGGGCCTGTTTACTGAGGGCAAGGTGGGCATGATGGTGCGCGGCACCGACGTAATTCCCTCCTTGGTAGAGGCCAATATCAACTACGGTCTGGCCCGTATGCCCAAGCTTCCTAATGGCAATGTAATTGCAAACTACTCTGGTTTTACCGGCATGGCAATGAGCGGTTTTGCCCATGAACCTGAGCTGGCTACAGAGTTCCTTAATTTCATTGTCCAGGATCAGTTTGCTGCCTCCTTTGCGGAAAAGACCGGCTTAATCCCTTGCAACCAGAAGTACTTGGATGATAACAGTTCCTCAAATGAAACCATTAAGGCGTTCAACGAACAGATCTCCTACAGTGTGCCCATGGTGAAAATCATTGAGGGCAACCAGACTTGGGATCCTATGCATGCCGCAATGGGTTCCTTGGCCACCGGCGCCGATCCAAAAGAAGCCCTGGATACCGCCGTCAAGCAGATCGAGGATAATATCGCCTCGTTACACGCTGGCCAGTAAGCCATATCCAACGATATGCCGGAACTGCGGTTCCGGCATATCGTTATAAAGAGAGCTGTAGAGGAGGGACAATATGAAGGAAAAAAACACAAAGCACCAAACCATAGCCACACTACTGGCATTGATCCCGGGCTTTGGTCACTTTTATAACAGGCAGTTCTGGCAAGGCGGCGCAATCTTGATCATTATGGCTGCCTATGGTTTCCTCACTGCAGAAACCATCTTCTCAGGCGTACAGGGTGGCGGGCTAGCTGGCCTGTTCACACTGGGTACAGTGCCAGGCGAAGATCACTCCCTGTTCTTTTTGGTAGAAGGGTTGCTTGCCTTGGTTTTGGTTTCCATCGGAATTGCAATTTATCTGTTCAGCATTTTTAACGCAAGGAAAAACGGCCGTCTCCGGGATGAGGGCAAGTCGCTATACAGCCTGCGGGAGCAATATAAATCCGTGATGAACCGGGGCTTTCCATATCTGATTATGGCCCCCGGGCTGGTAGTCATGACCCTGGCCGTGGTGTTCCCCACTGTCACCAATATCATGATCTCCCTGACCAACTATAACGTCAATCATATGCCGCCCAAAAAGCTGTTTGGCTGGGTGGGGCTGCAAAACTATATTGATATGTTCACCATGGACTCGTGGATGAACGCCTTATTGCACACCCTGTCTTGGACAGTGATTTGGACGGTGTGTGCCACGTTACTCACCATTGTGCTGGGCATTCTGGTTGCAGTTATAGTCAATCAGAAGGAGATCCGCTGCAAGCGCTTTTGGCGCACCATCATCATCCTGCCGTGGGCAGTACCCGCTTTTATCTCAATTTTAATGTTTGCCGTTTTTTTCAATGATTCCTTTGGTGCTATGAATCAGCAGGTTATCCCCTTCTTCGATAAGCTGCTGCCCTTTTTAAAGCTCTCGGCCCTGCCCTGGAAAACCCAGGTAGGTTTTACCCGCTTGGCTCTGATTCTGATCCAGGGCTGGTTGGGGTTCCCTTATATTTTTGTGATGGTAACCGGCGTGCTCCAATCCATCCCCTCTGAGCTGTATGAAGCCGCCCAAATTGATGGAGCCAGCCGATATCAGCAGTTCCGGCGTATCACATTGCCATGGGTGCTGGCAGCTACCGCACCGGTGCTTATTACTCAATTTACCTTTAATTTTTCGAACTTCAATATCATCTACTTGTTCAACAGCGGGGGGCCCGTCATTGCGGGACAGCTTACTGGTGGGACAGATTTGCTGGTGTCCTGGGTATACAAAATCACTACAGAGAGTGTAACACGAGAATTTGGTATGGGCGCAGCTATTACCGTATTCATCTCGCTCATCGTTATGGTCATCGCACTGACCCAGTATATCCGTACCGACGCCTTCAAGGGAGGAAATGAACGATGAATGATGTGAGACGACACGACAAAGCCTGTAGGACAAAAAACTTTCTGTGCGCCGCAGGAATGTACCTGTTCTTAATTGTGGTGTGTATCGTGATCATTTATCCCATTTTGTGGATTGTGTTCTCATCCTTCAATCCCTCCCAGTCCATGTTTTCCTCTACGCTGGTGCCTAAAGAGATGAACCTGGATAACTACATTTGGCTATTCACCAATCCGGACAGCAATTACCTGTTGTGGTTCAAAAATTCGATGAAAATATCCTTGATCGTCATGGTGCTACAGCTTATCCTGGTGTCCTTTACTGCTTACGCTTATTCGCGGTTTAATTTTCGGGGGAAAAAGTTCGGTTTGCTTATCTTCATGGTGCTTCAGATCCTTCCGCTCACCTCCGCTATGATTGCTTTCTATGCGTTGGGAATACTGCTTGGTTTGGTTCAGAACCACGCCCATGCCTACCTCATTGCTATTTATGTTGGCAGCGCTATTCCTGGCAATACCTACCTAGTAAAAGGCTATCTGGATAATATCCCCAAGGAACTGGATGAAGCTGCCCACTTGGATGGTGCAGGAAATTTCACTACCTTTTTCCGCATCGTTATGCCCCTGGCAAAACCGATTTTGGCCGTACAGGCATTGTGGGCCTTTATGACACCACTTCAAGATTTTGTCATCGCCAAACTAATTATCCGGGATCCCAACCTGAACACGCTGGCCGTGGGACTCCAATCCTTTGTATCGGGCAGCATGACAGGAGGCTCTCAGATGCAATTTACCAAATTTGCCGCAGGATCACTGCTTATCGCCCTTCCCATTGCACTATTGTATGTATTCCTCCAGAAATATTTGATCAGCGGTCTGACTGCCGGAGGAACAAAGGGATAATGGCAAAGATGTCCTGTATATTAAGATAAGTGATAGAAAAAACGTCTTGGGGAAAAGTCCCAAGACGTTTTTTCTTGAAAAATCAGACCATCATCTGTGGAAGCGGGGAAGGGCCCCATAACCCTGCTTTATTGCAGTGATAATATCATCTTCCCACTGCTCCAGGCTACTGTCAGGAATAGTTCCCTGTTCCTCCATGGCATGGAAAACCCGGCACATTCCCTCTGCCAAGCCAATCTGGGGCTGCCACTCGGGCACGTCCCGGCGCAGCTTGTCATTGGCGGCATAGGTATGCTGCCCGAAAATCTCATTGCACAGCGCGAACCGTTCAGGGTCTATCTCCATGAGCTGGGATAGGGGAAGGCCCACCAGCTCTACCTCCTGGCCCAATACCTGCATGGCCGTCCGGTGATATTCTGCCCAGGTGGTGCACCCAGTCTGGGTTACGTTATAAACCTGACCGATGCAGTGCTGCCGGCCCATAACCCCCACGAAGCCGCGGGCAGTGTCCTCAGTATGCATATATTGGTGCAGGATGTCGCCGTCCCCGCAGATAAGGATAGGTTTCCCTTTTTTGACCCTATCGATCCAGGTGTGCTCAGTAGTAAGGTTGCGCAACATCCCGCTCATTTCACTATACGAGGTACAGGGTTTCATGATGGTGACAGGGAACCCCTCGCGACGGAAGGCGTCCAGGTACATCAAATCTGCGGCGTGCTTGTTGATACCGTACTGTATACAGGGTTGAAACCAGTCCTCTTCCCGGATGGGAAAGTGGTTGAAGTGCTTCCCATAGGTACATACAGTAGAGGCGGTAATAAAGTGCTTTACATCCCGGAAGGCTTCAATGCTCACCTGTGCGTCTTGGGCATCAAAGCAAGTCAACTCAAAAGCGATATCGGGCTTCAGCTCACGCATCACACGGATATATGCCTGCTCGTTGTGCCGATCCCCGGAAATATACCGTACCGCCTCCGGATGAATAGAACGCTCCATCCTGTCAAAACAAACAATGTCGTCATATCCTTGCCTAAGCAATTCCCGGATGATGTGCGCCCCAATATTTCCGTTCCCACCAGTCACAACAATTCTCATAACATGACCTCCTGTCCATTGGCAAAAATTTTGTACCCCATGGGAGCCAGGGAAAGAATTTGCCCCGCCTGTCCGTCCCACGGCAGCTTACATTGTACCGGTTCGTCTCCTGGATTCCAAATCATCACAACTGTATCCCCATCCGTACGCCGGAGAAACGCCAGCGGGGCAGATCCCTGAATGGGTTGGGGATCCAGCCAACGGAATACGCCCTCGGATAACGCTGGGTGGGCTTTGCGGAAGGCTACAAGGTTTCGATATAGCTTCAGCAGCGTTTGTCCCGCCATGTTTGCCGGCGTAAAGCACATACATCGTCTGGCTTTGATAAAATCTTCCCCGACCATCCCGGTTTCGTCCCCATAGTAGATGGCAGGCATTCCCACAAATAAGAATTGGAATACCACAGAACAAGCAACGGCTTCTTCCCGTCCTTTGGCAAGGGTCAGCCACCGAGCAGTATCATGGGATCCCAGCAGATTATACATACACTGGGTCATGGGTTCCGGGTAGTGTGTAAGCAACCGATTTATCTCTTGCCGGAAAGCTGTAGCGCCCAGCGTGCCATCAAGGAAGTGGGAGCGACATATGGTGGTGAAAGGATAATTCATCACGCTATCAAACATATCTCCCGCGAGGTACGGTTGGGAGTCTCCCCATACCTCGCCGATGATAAGGGCCTCCGGATTGATAGCCTTTACCTCCCGTCGAAAATCCCGCCAAAAAGATAAATCAATCTCATTGGCCACATCCAGCCGCCAGCCATCGATGCCAAGTTGTGTCCAATACCGCGCCACCTCTAACAGATAGCGGCGTACCTCGCGGTTTTCCGTATTCAGCTTTGGCATATGCCGTTCAAAAGAAAATCGCTCATAACGGTATACCTCATCCACTGCCAGTGGATATTCCTTGATGAAATACCAGTTGACATAGGGAGATTCAGAACCGTTTTCCAATACATCCTGGAAGCGTGGGAAGGTATCGCAGGTGTGGTTGAAAACCGCATCTAACACGACGCGAATACCCCGGCGGTGACAATCCATTAGCAGGGATTTGAAGTCTTCCAAGGTTCCCAGCCGGGAGTCCACTTTAAAATAATCATAGGTATTATACCGGTGGCAGCTATTAGACTGGAAGATTGGGCACAGGTATAAAGCGTTGATCCCCAGTCCGGAGAGATAGTCCAATCTGTCCCGCAGACCTCCCAAATTGCCGCCAAGGTGAGCAACGACATCTGGTTCACTGCCCCAGGATGGAAAGTCCTCCCCGGTAGGGGTGGGCTCCTTACGGGCGAAGGAATCTGGGAAGATTTGATAAAACACCGCTTCCTTGGCCCACCCAGGTACAGTAATGGCATCTGTCCGGTTCAAATAAGGCATCTGGAAACAGCTCTCCGTACAGCCGTCTGCCGTCTGATGGCAGCCTATTTCATCCAAGTACCACACTGCGCCCGATCGATCCATCAATTCAAAATAATATTGGAGCCGACGGTATTTAGGTGTAATACTGATGCGAAAATAAGAAAACAGGCTGTCGCTGAGGATAGATTCCATTTCCACCGCCGCTATACTTTCATCTATACAGTATTTATCAAACCAGAACAACCTTGCTCTAAGGATATCGTTGCTGCCTACCCGCAAAAGAATTGTGGCCGTACCATTTGTGTCATAATATGCGAATTCGTTTCTTGGTCGATGGTAAACTGCTTCAACCTTCATATGCTTTCCTCCTCGTTGGTAATCGAACAATCTCCCTGTTCTTTTATGCACAGGAAAAAGATAGGACAGCAACACTCTGTAAAACAGTCTTATACGGCTGCCCCTTTTTATATCATACTGGTTTTTTCAAAACAAGTCAATCTTAAATCGAAGAAAATAAAAAATTTTATCGAAAATTTATCGATAAATATTGATTGTGGGCTGAGGTGCTGGTATAATGAATGTCAAACTGAAAGGGAGTGATTGCCATGGAAGTTCGCCTTGTTATATTTGATCTAGATGGCGTTGTGGTTAACACCGATGAATTTCATTTTATGGCGTGGGAACAGGTATTGCTGAACAAATGGGGCATCTGTCACACACGCGGGGCAGAGGATCTTACTAAAGGCATCCCTCGGTATACCTGCATGGAGCTACTGGCAAAACACTATCATATTGCGGCTACTCCACAAGAACTGCACCGCACGGCAGACGAAAAAAACACAGTCTATCAAGAATTGTTGCGAACCATACTTTCCCAGCAACAAATTATGCCTGGGATCATGGAAACCCTCCAACTTCTTCAGGAGCACAATATACCTATAGCACTGGCATCTTCTAGCCATAGTGCAGCCTTTATCTTGGAAAAACTGGGACTAAATTTCGACTTTTGTGTAGATCCGGACTCGGTAACCCATGGAAAACCTGCCCCTGATATTTATTTAGCTGCCGCATCTCATTTTGGACTGCCACCGGAGGCTTGTGTCGGTGTGGAGGATGCTGCCAGCGGCATAGCCTCTATACGCGCGGCAGGGATGTTCTGTGTAGGAATTGGTATGCCAGCCCTGGAAGGCGGAGCAGATGCGACTGTCAGTTCCACAGACCAACTCCCGGGAGTATTTGCGTCCCTTTTGGGATTGCCACCATTCCTGAACTGGTTCACGGGCTTTTCTGTAGCGCTGACTTTCCCTTCCTCCTTGACAACGCAGACAACAACACGCCGTCTTAGCCATATGGCAGGATTTTTTAGGGATCAAGCTACAGTCAAGGAACTGTTAGAACAGGGAATCGATCCAATAATCTATGAATTTCATGAACTGGCCGCGCCAAAGCATCCGGGAGACGTTTCCTTTGGCCTTACAACCCTCTATCCTGGAAATATTGGCGAGGAATGCTTTATGACCAAAGGACATTTTCATCAAATCCTGGAAACCGGGGAGGTTTACTATACTTTACAGGGCTCCGGGTTACTGCTGACTGAACACACCGACGGCACGGTGCGCTGGTTTCCACTGGTGCCCGGCAGCGCAACCTATGCGGCAAAGGGATTTGCTCACCGAATGGTGAACACAGGGGATAAACCGCTGATATGCTTTTTTGCATACAGGGCCGACGCAGGCCATGATTACAATACAATTGGCTTATCTGGCCTCCAAAAGCGGGTATTCCGCAGGGGAAATAGAATTGAGATTGAGTCCGCAAATGTGCGGGCGAAGGGGGAAATACAATGATCGACATAAACACACTGACAACGCAAACCCTTGCAGCATTATTTGACCACACGCTACTTCGGCCTAACGCAACGCATGAGCAACTTGCTCAACTTTGTACCCAAGCCATTCAGTATGGCTTTAAAATGGTAGCAATCAACTCTGCTCCCGTGGCCTTTTGCCGGGAATGTTTGAATGGGAGCCCTGTTCATGTAGGCGCAGCTATCAGTTTTCCACTGGGACAGACTACTACTGCGATCAAACTGGCTGAGACGGAACGTGCTATCCATGACGGTGCAGATGAAATTGATTATGTGATCAACCTTACCCAGGTAAAACAACACAACTGGAAGGCTGTGGAATTAGAAATGTCACAGCTCACACAGCTCTGTCGATTAAATGGTGTTGTCCTTAAGGCGATTTTTGAAAACTGTTATCTATCGAAGGACGAAATCTGCACACTTTCAGAAATTTCTAAAATGGTGTGTCCGAATTTTATCAAAACTTCCACTGGGTTTGGGCCTTCTGGGGCAGACGCGGAGGATGTCCGGCTGATGAAAACAATCGTGGGAGATTCAGTTTCAGTCAAGGCAGCGGGGGGAATCCGCAGTTGGGCGGAATGCCAGACAATGCTGGAGGCCGGTGCTGAGCGTATCGGAACTTCTAATAGTATAAAAATATTGGAAGAATTTTGCACATGGAGGAAAGAATGATGACGTTTGAAACCATGATTACGTTAAACAATGGGGTTCAAATCCCACAGCTTGGTTATGGCACTGCCCTCATCAGCGAAAACCAGAAGGAAACAGTACAATCTGTGCTAAATGCCTTGGAACTTGGATATCGGCATCTGGATACAGCTTCTGTATATTATAATGAAACAGCTGTGGGAGAAGCCATCCGTCAGTCCGGAATACCGCGCGATAAGCTGTTTGTCACTACCAAATTGTGGACAACAGATATGCGTATGGGGCGTGAATATGACGCATTCCAGGAAAGTCTGTCCCGGCTGGGACTGGACTATGTGGATCTTTATCTCATCCATTGGCCAGTCCGGGGTCGGTATCAGCAGAGTTGGGAGGTTTTGGAGCGCATCCGCGAGGAGGGACTGGCCAGATCTATTGGCGTAAGCAATTTCAATCCACACCACATAGACGACATTATTTCCATGGGGGGGACGGTACCAGCTATTAACCAGTATCAAATGCATCCACAGATGTCCTGCCCAGAGCTGAGAGCATATTGCCAGTCGCGTGGCACAGTTCTGGAGGCTTGCCAGCCACTGGGGCAAGGGCTGTATGTCTATGATCCGATATTAAGCAGGATTGGACGGAAATATGGGAAAAGCGCTGTGCAAGTGGTGCTGCGCTGGGAATTGCAACACGGTGTGGTGACGATTCCAAAAGGTACGCAGGTTGGGCATATAAGAGAGAATTGCAATCTGTTTGACTTTGAGCTAAACGCAGAGGATATGTCCGAAATTGATAGCATGAATATCAACCGTAGCATCACCCCTGACGCTGATCCAGAGACTTTCACATTTTAAGCAGATTGAACTCCAAAGCTCTGTGGAATCAGCTGGCCACTTAGAAGGCATTGCGAAAAACATCGTGGGTGCATTTCCGTTTTATGTGTTGGGGTTTCTGCTACTAGCTGTAGTAAACACCGTTGTCAACTTTGGAACAATTTCACTGGGCGGCATGAATTTTACCAGTATTATAATAGGGTGTGAATAGCAGCAATTAAGTAAACGGCTTGGTATAGTCGTGCAGAGTTTATCCGTAAATTAGCGAAAGCGGAAAAAGAACTGCCGTTTGCGCACATGGACAATTTTCAAAGAAGCCCTAATATTCAAAGCAGTAAAAATGATGGCTTGACCAAACTTGACCTTTTTATTGAAAGTAGGGAGGATACCCAAAATAAATCGAAACATTTTGCTTATATTGTCTCCTAAAGAACAGCCAGTTGTTCTATGTACAGCTCTGAAAAAACATGGATTTTTTACCAGTATTGCCACAAGCGTGTATACTGCTTTTGAATACTTGTTATCACACTCATACGCTTTTCTTCTATTGGATTTTGACTTGAATAGGGCGTTTCCTTTTCTGGAGAAAACAATGGCTGCTTTTTTGGATCCTCCTCCTTACATTTTGGCGGCAGATCGCTACTCGTGTAGCTTGGCACGAACTGAGATATTAGACCTTGGCGTTGATATTTGCATCGAAAAACCCCTTGACGCTGAGGAAGTTTGCGCCGTAATCAGCGCGGTTTTGCGCAGAGCAAACCGATTAGCTCACCCAAGGCCACTCCATTCCGCTAAACAAATTGAGCGCGGAACATTGAATATCGACTCGATGCGTCGAAGCGTCAGCATAGATGGCCAGCCCGTGACACTAACAGCAAAAGAATTTGACATTCTTCACTTGTTGTCCAGCCATCCAGATATCGTGTTCAGCAAGGCTCAGATCTATGAGCGGGTGTGGAATGAGGAATACTTATATGCTTCACCGACAAGCGTCTCTGATTTGATTTCTTCCATCCGCAAAAAGCTGGGGCTCACTCCAAAGGATGGACGATACATTCAAACCGTGTTCGGCACAGGCTACCGTTTTGTCAGTCCTGAGTAACCGGGTTCTCTATTCCCCTAAAAGAATACTAAAAGCACAGGATAGTGGAGATAGTTTTCACTATCCTGTGCTTTTCCTTGTTTTTATGTCGATTTATGTCGAGCTATCCTTTGAATGTACTTATATAATCCCTATAGAATCCTTAAACTGTTTGGTATGGTAACAACAGGAAGACCCTTTAGTTTGGTGTGTCATTGGAAGGGGGTATTTCTATGCACCAAATTACGATCATCAGGGTTCAAACGGCGTATACGTGTAAAGGGCGGCCTCCCCCATACGCAGACAGTGAACCAAGCAGACCCACTTTAACTGTTCTGCAAATTCAGGTTTTAAATCAGACTGTACGGAGGCTCTATATCATGTTCGCTACGCGGGAAGATGTTGAAAACCTGCTGAAAAATTATCCGGAGTGGAAAAAGAAAATCACGCTGTTGGAATTTGAGCGCAGCAACCCTTCACAGGCAACGGAGTATGAGGTGCTGGGCGGATTGGCGCTGGCCCGCCCGTTGATCGCGGGAGGCGGAATGCCCGGTCACATTTCAGACAAAACGATGCAGATCGCGCTGAATTTCCGGGAAAAGACGGAGCGCATGAACCGTGACACCATGCTGGACATCGACCAGGAGCTGGAGATATTGCAGACCCGCATTGAGAAACTGGATTTCTATGTCTCCCAGTTGGAGGACAGGCAGGCGGAGGTCATCCGGGGGCACTATTTCGAGGGAAAGTCCTGGTCCGATCTGCAACAAGAGCTTCATATCTCATCCAGAACCCTTTCCAACCGCCGGAATGCCGGCCTTGACGCCTTGATTGTCATGGGCAAGTATCTGGAGAAAGTGATAAGGGGCCCTGTTCTTATTTGACATCTGCGGACGGCACAAAAAACCGCAGTCTGGCACTGAACCCCGCACCAATCAAAACCACCCGTTGAACGGGTGGTTTGAACAGGCCCTGTAAGGGTCTAACTCTTGTGGTCGCCCCCTAAAGGGGGCACTGAAAAAGGACTTCAATCACACTTTTTGCACCGCAAGTCCCCTATTCGGGGACTAAATGCCCTGCAGCCCCAGCTTCTTACCGTACTCTTTGTTTTTCATTTTTCAGGGAGCCGCCATGTTTTAGGCATGGCGGCTCCCTGGCTTATGCTAAAGCTTTTTTACCCACCCCCAGTTGAACTGGGGGTTTTGTTTAGCTAAAGCACCAATATAAAAAGGGCGTGGCAAAAAAGCCACGCCCTTTCAGCTTGTCGAAAAAGTCTGCCAGGAGGCAGACTTTTTCTCGTAAAGATGATAAAATAGAGAATAAGGGGTGAGGGAAATGTTGGAGCGAGGAAAGAACGAGCGTGGGGTCATAGAAATGGTGGATACAGAAAGTCTGGTGCCGGCGGAGCATCTACTGCGGCAGGTGGATGCGGCGGTGGATTTTGAGCGGCTGTATGAAATTGTGGAGCCGCTGTACAGCGAGGATGAAGGGCGGCGGAGCATCGATCCAGTGGTGCAACTGTGTTGATTGTTATGGAAAATAATCTTTTGCGATACTATAGGTAGAAAAGGAAATCGACCCCACAAAAAATGTGTGGGGTCGATTTTTACGTCTGCGGTTTAACTGATCTCCTGCTCCAGTGCGTCAAACTCTGGCGTAGAGAAGAACTCTCCCAGCGTGATTTCAAAGCCATCGCATAATTTCTTGATCGTAACGGTTCCGGGATTCTGACTCTCGCCGTTCAAAATACTTTTGATCGTTGCTTGGGGCACCGCAGAGATATTGCTCAGGCCATTAGGCGTGATGCCGCGCTCCTTGCACAGCGCCAGAATGCGGGCGGCTATCGCCTCACGAGTATTCATAGGCAAACCCTCCTAAAAGTGATTTGTCACTATGATAAAATATTTGGGCTTTCCGTATTAGTGACCCTTCACTAACATTTAGATATATGGTATAGTGATTTATCACTATACCTGGAGGGAAGCAAATGAATAAAGAGACGCTTGACCTGCTGGCTCACGAACTGGGTGAGATATACCACTGGGAGGAGGAATGCCCCGGCGTGTATTACTTGAGCATCCTAACCACCATTGAGGAGGGAGGGGAGTATTATGCCGTATTGGAGGGCGCGCCCATTACCCAGGAGGCCCGCGCCATAGGCCGCAGGCTGAAGGATGTCCCAGTTCTGCTCTACCCCTTGGAAGCGGAGGATGGTGCCTGGACGGTGGTGGAGTACGAGATCCTGCGATATCAAACGGCACGCGGCCTCCCTATGCCCGAGGGCAAATCCCTGCGCGAGGCCGCGCTGTATGGGGCGGAGCTGCGCCCGGACTATTTTGGGGCATACCCTGTACCATTCCTCACCCCTTGGGGACATACCCTCCGCCACCGTCCGCTGGATAACGGGATCTACTGGATAGAGACAGAGCAGTGCGTGGAGGTGCTGGCGGTGTGCTATCCAATCTGGGATGGGGATCTGTCGGAAGGGCTGTGGGAGGTAGGCCGAAAATTGGATGCCGAAGGCGAGATGGGGTACAGATACTTTTTGAAGGAAACTGCCTGCGTAGCCATCTGGGAGCTTCTGAGACTCCGCCCGGCCTTACTTACCACCGGCCTGATCCGGAAGACCGAGCTGATGAACGCAATTTGGGAGCACCAGCCGGGGTACGCTCTGGGCTATAATGCCCAAGAGCAGGCCGGATTGAACGACGCCCTTGGCCTGCTCCTGTATGCGCTGGGGGTGGAGGACAGGGAGCTGGAAAGCTCTCCGGAGCATATGATCACGCTGACAGAAGAGGCGGGGACAGAATTTATCGGCTTCTGGAGGTGACCGGGGATGGAAGTAAAGGATATCGTTTCCCATGGTGTGCCTGTGAGCCAGTACCATATCCGCTCCAAAGACATTGCTGCGGCTCTGGACCGCCATGCGGTCAGTACATCACTTTGGAAACGGGGCCATTGAATCAGATGGTCAATTTTGAGGAGGTGTGCGCCTGCCTGACCAACCAGATTCAGCCTTTTTTGAAGCCGTATTTTGGGAAGACCTTGTGTGTCTGTGGTCTTGGGAATCGTGACATTGCGGCGGATCGTTTGGGGCCGGAAACTGCCAGGAGGTTTCGACCCCAGTTTCATTAGCTTGAAATGATGAGCAGGGAAACCTTCAAAGCAATTCCCTAGGTCCACTATGGCTGAGCTTCGCATTTATTTGACCCGGTAGAGATTTGAAGACAGGCTTCCGTTTTCCCGCCAGCGGTGCGTTTTCTCTACCAGCCCCAGCTTCACCAACCCATCCAGTGCCCGCTTTACCGTCGAGCGGGACAGGCTCACCCCGGCGGCGATGGTGTTGATCCCCGGCCAGCAGGTACCATCCTTATTGGCGTGGTCTTTGAGGAAACGGTACACCGCCTTTTCCCGGCCGTTCAGATCCCGATTGTCGTAGATATCATCGTAATAGGTCAAGGCATCACCCCCCGGATGGGTCTGGCGGCGGCCCATCCTGCTTTTTCATAGAATCAGGGATGATTGCCAGCGGCTGGCCCTCCTGTTTCTCCTGCCAGTGGCATCTGTCATCCTTCTGCCCAGTCCGTCCCTCCCGCGGGGGACGGACTTTTTCTTCCTCCGGGGGCGCTAATAAAAACCTGTTTTGGATTTCCTGCTCCAGTTCCTGCCGTCCAGCGTAATACACCTTCCGCTGGCCATGCTCCGGCGTCTGATAGGGTTCCCCGAAGGTGATGCCCCAGTCCAGGAACAGCCGCAGCCTGGTCCGCATGGGGTGGGACCCGGTTTTCATCACCACAAACTCCCCCTTGGGGATGGACTTCAGCTCATCCGGTGTCATCAGCGCCCGCTCCGCCATCTGGAGGGACTGGCTGTTCTCCCCTTTGCTCCGGCTGATGGAGCCGGACTGTACCGTGTAACTGCCCAAGGCCCGGGAGAGCACGTCGGCGGTCTGGCTGTTGGGGGCAAAGCCGCCAAAGATGGTCGTTTATAGTGATAGGTAATCCTTTGAAATCATCTCCAGATTTTCCCCCACTCCACACCGGACATGAGACTTTCACCTCATCCGGCGTTCCATCAATTGCAAATGTTTTCCGTTTATTCAGTTTCCTATAGAAAGCAGTTTTTTAGGATTGTGCGATTTCAGGCAAACCAGCAAGGACTCTTAACTTATTTAGGGCTTGCATCTGCTTAAGATTGAGTTTTAACAGGTCGAGATAGTACAGGATGATGTCCGCCCTATGCGCGTGTATCAATTTGTGTACCGGCTCCAACACGAGGAGCAGATTGGCATATTCATCTCCACCGCCACGACCTTTAGGTATTCTGTGGTGGCAATGGATTTCACCAAGGGAACGAAATTCTCGGCCTGTCACAGCACATTTTCCCCACTGAGCGCAGAACAGTGATATGCGATTGTCCGCATATTCTGTATTGTAGCCAAACGCAGGCTGCCGCATCAGCTTCAGCATGAGCGGGACATTGACCCGTAGGTTATCATGCAGCCCCGCCCTGCCGCTTTCATTGTAATAGCAGCTTTTATAAGGTCTGCCTTTTGGATTTTTATGCTGTATATAGCCAATGGGATAGATAGGCTCGTCCGACCCGGCCACATATCGAAGCATGGCGGACTTTCCATATCGGCTCCGCTCCGTCCGGGTGAGCTTACGCCCGGATTTGACCAATCTGCTGCCGCATTGCGTTTTGAGCCTGCTGGTAAGGACAGTCATGACCGACCGATGCAAGTGTCTGCAATCAAGGTTGACGGCTGTGGCGATTTTATAATATTCCTGAATCCCCATCACCATTGCGTTGTAGATACGCACCTCGTCCAATTCTGTCTTTCCATGGCGCGGGTTTGCTATCTGCTTTGCCTGCGCCACCAGCTTGTCCCGTTCTGCCTTTAACCGTTTATCACAAATATGTGAGACAACGACCTGTTTATTTGCTTTTGGGTGAACTTTAAGCTTGAAACCGAGAAACTCCGAGTAACGACGCTTCACATTGACGACCCTCGTCTTTTCTGCTGATACCTCCAAACGCAACCGTTGGGCCAGCCATTGTGTTACCGCAATTTTGGTGCGCTCCGCAGTATTTTTTGTTCGGCAGAAAATTCGAAAATCATCAGCATATCGGACAATAAACATCTCTTTCAGCCCCGTCTTTTTCATGGCATGATAGCCCGCACCCTTGTTGTCACTGCCATTTTTATTGACCATGACAGCATATTTTCTGGTCAGCGGGTGCTCCTGCCATTGGCTTTCGACCCAGTGGTCAAGTTCGTTCAGCACAATATTTGCCAGTAGGGGAGAAATGATACCGCCCTGCGGCGTACCCTTTCGCGGGTATTCCATTGTGCCGTCCGGCATACGAATAGGGGCTTTAAGGATTTGCTTCAAAACATACAAAAGTTGTTTATCGTGGATTCCCATTGCCCAGATTTGGCGCATCAGCTTTGTGTGGTCAACATTGTCAAAGAAGCCCTTGATGTCGAATTCTACAACATAGTGCAGATGGCTCAACTGTAAAAGATTATAGGTCTTGGCAATTGCGTGTTCCACAGAGCGTCCGGGACGAAACCCATAGCTGTTGTCGCTGAATTTTGCTTCACAGATTGGCTCCATGACCTGCTTGATACATTGCTGTACCAGCCTGTCCCAAATGCAGGGAATACCGAGCGGTCTGGTGGAGCCGTTGGGCTTCGGGATTTCCTTGCGCCGCACCGGCTTGGGCCGATAGCCCATCTTACCTCCCTTAACGATTTGCCTGACTTTTCCGACGACTTGTTCTGTCGGTAGCCTTCCAATATCCTTTATGGTCAGGCGGTCTGTTCCGGGGGTGCTGCTGCCTGTGTTGGTCTTGATATTACGATAAGCCAACAGGATGTTTTCCCGGGACAGGATGATATCCATTAGGGTGGAAAACTGTTCACCGTTTTTGCTCTTTGCGTACAGGTCGTCATAGGTCTGCTGCATTCCGTAATATTCGGCGTGCCTCAAACTGGTTACGCTTGTTTCCTGCTTTACTTTTGGCACAAGGCATCACTCCTTCCTTGGGCAGTGACCCTTTTGCTCATACTCGAAATCCTTGTGTTCAACTGAATAACTTGGACATTTTGCAATTGACTTGAGGCCATCCCTCCATCCCCATTACAGGGAGTTCATCGGTTCGACCTCTGCTTTTCAGCATCGGTTCGCCTGCTTATCTGCTTCGTCAGGCTGCGTCTTAGTAAAGACACCCGATACCTTTCCTCGTTCCGATAATCCTATCTGTACATATACCCGTAGGTGCCCGCTATAAGCCTGCTGGCTTGGGTGCGCCTGTAACGCATCATGGTTTTTCATAACTGTCATTTTTACTCAACCACACCAGCTGCGATTTCTCGCATCCTTACTTTTCAATAAGGCCGACATTTAGACCCTTACATTCGCGGGTTCGTCAGTCCGTTGAGGACATTCTCACCATAGGCATTTTATAGACCCCCGGCCTATAGGCAGCGCCATCCACCGCTGGATGGTTTTCGTGTGTGGCATCCGCCGATTCACTTACGGCTGCTCTCAGCCGGCTTTACCGAGCTTCTGACGGTCGGCGTTTCCGCTCACACCGCCAGTCGGAGTATCAGGGCAGGTGTTTCCGGGCGTTACCCCATCATTCCGCCTGTCGGATTATCAGTTCTCCAAAGCTGTTGATTTCACCTCGCTTTCAGCCTTGTGCCTGACCTTTTCAGTCAGGAACGAGTCGCACGGCAGTTGTCCTGAATGATCTCCGAGCCTTCCTTGCCATAATTCTTCTCCAACTGTGCCAAGGACTGGATAATGGGCAGCATGGTGAGCTTCCGGGAACGCCCCGCGCTGAACAGGGACAGCACATCGAAGGGCGGCATGGTGCCGAACTCGTCGCAGAACAGCACCACCCGGTTCTTCAGCTTACCCCCGTTCTCATCCGCCACGGAGAATAGCTCCCGGCTCAGGTTCTGGATCATCAATCCCGCCATAAAGTTCTTGGTCTGGTCCTCCTCGGGCAGCACCAGGAAGATGGCGGACTTTTTGCTGGCAAAGCTCTCTGCGTCCAGAGGACTGTCAAAGCAGATGGTCTGCTCCAACTCCGTGTCGAGGAAGGCGTTCAGCCGGGACAGCACGGTGGACAGCACCGAGGCCATGGCCTGCTCCGAGGTGTTCAGCGCCGCCCCGGCGAACCATCGGGCCTTGTGCTCGGGCGGGAGGCGGCTCATCAGCACCTGGAAACAGCTTTTCCCCTTGGTGCCGGAGGGCTCCAAGAGGTCCTGCACCAGCTTGAACACCGACACGATATGGCGGCGCTCCTGGAGCTGACCATCAATTTCTTTGGGCGGCAGGAACTCCGCCAGCAGGAGGATCACAGCGGTGAGCAAGCCCTCGGCGGAATCGTAAAAAAATGCGTTCTGGCCGTAGCTGCCGCTGTCCCCGTCCGGGTTGATGATGGTCTTGGACAGGATCTTGGCATACTTCTCCGCCTTGGCCCGCGCCGCCAGATCATCGGGATGCTCCACCGCCTGGTCCATGTAGGCGTTGGCCAGGGTCAGGAAATTGAACCCGTCAGACCTGGTTGGGTTTCGCAAATCGATGATGGAGATCTGATAACCGTAGTATTTTTCTGCGATGGCTCCGTAGTTCCGGGCCAGATCCCCCTTGGTATCCAGGGCCAGAAAGCTCATCCCGCAGGCGCAGGCGTACTCCAGGTTGGGGTACAGAAAAAATGCCGTTTTGCCTACGCCCGCCGCGCCGATCATCAGGCAGTGGATGTCGTCGCTGTCAACCAGGGCGGTGATCTTGCCCTTCTTCCCCTGGGAGCCCAGCACCAGCCCCTGGACTTTAGGAAGGTCTTTGCCCTGCCGCCACTGGGCGGGGTGGAAGGGGACGCGGGCGAAGGTCTTGGCGATCTCCTTGGGTTCGGCCCAGCGGGCGGTGCCGTGCTGGCCGTCGCCCACGGGCTTGGACTTGATGCTGTCCAGCGACCCGTGGTTGGAGGCATAGGCGATGCCACCGATGAGCGCGAAACCCACGACGGCAAAAATAATGAGGATGAATTCTTGAGACATGGCGGCACCTCTCAGTACGACTGTACCATGCCGCCACAGCGGATTTCGTGATCTTCATCCAGCGTCTGCCCCGGTAGGGCCTGCTCATCCTGGAACCGCTCCGGGAACAGCTCGGCGGCGGTCTGCCGCAGGATGTCCAGGTCGTTGGTCTGGGCGGTCTGGTAGACGCTGACCAGCTCGGCATCGTCCAAAACGGATCGGGGGAAGTAGGGCCGCAGGAACATGACCTCGCTCACCTGTCTGCAATAGCTACGATAATACCTGTTCATTCTGTTGTTCCTCCATCGTCTGTTGAAAATTTGCGCACAGGTCCTCGTTCCAATCCTTGAGGACGGGCACCAGCGCGTTCACCGTCAGCCCCTTCTCCCGGGCCAGCGCCGCCAGCCGCCGCATGGCCAACTGCCCCGCCTGGTCGTTGTCCAGCGCGAAGTGGACGGTGTCGATCTGCGGATACCGTTCCAGCATCCCCAGCATGGGCTGGGATGAGGTGCCGCACAGGGCCACATAGCTGTGCCTGGCCCAGGCGCTGTCGTGGAACTTGGAGATAAAAGACAGCATATCAATGGGGGCCTCAAACACCATGAGCTGGTTGCTGGAGCCGGGCCAGTTGAAGGCGTACCGGAAGTCGCTGCCCTCCACGGTCATGCGGAAGGACTTGCCCTGGCTGTTGGTACTGCGCTTGTGGGCGTGACGGGGTGTGCCGTCCTTGTCCATGCCCACAAATACCGCGTTGTGGTACTTTTGATCCTCGTAGACCAGCCCCAGCTTGACGAAGGTGGTGAGTACGTCCCGGTCCAGGTGGCGGTGCTTGAGGAGATAGGCGAACACCCGCCGGTTGTCCTTATTGGCGGGCGGCAGCTCGAAGGGCTTCTTCACTTTTTCTTTGGGCTTGTTCACCCGGGGGCAGAGCTGGCTGACGTCCTCGTTCAGCAGGGCCAGCACCGCCTCCTGATAATTCATGCCGTAGAACTCCTTGAGAAATGTCACAGGCCCGCCGCCCTTCTCGGCGGCATGGTCGTACCACTCATTGCCCTGGACGGTGACGCTGTGGTTGCTGGCCATGCGGAACTCCAGCCCGGAGCGGACGAGGGGCTCCCCCTTGAAGCGGAGGAACTCCACCAGGTCTACCGCGTTGGCCTGGAGCTTCTGTTCTTCTGTGAAATGGATGTAGGGCATTTCAAACCTCCTCTGAACGCAAAAAGGCCAGGATACCGTGTAGACGGTACCCTGGCCTCAGTGACTGATGTACTATTCGGTTGTGATCTCCTGTTTTGGCACTGGCTGGAAGGGGGTGTTGGCTTCGGATTTCTTTCGCACGATGTCCCAAAGCATTTCCTGGTAAGCGTGTGCCGTACCATAGACCTTACTGGAAAATTCAAAGCGGTAATATTTCGCCGTTTGGTTTTCCGTCAATAGGGATAGGTGAAAATAAAAAGGGCTTCTGTTCCGGATGTTGGGCAAGATGTGCCAGCAGCCTGGACGGTCCGATGTTCCCACAATGGACATTGATGCGTCCGTCCTGGTAGCAAATGTAGTCCTCACATGCGGAATCACATTTGCTGCTCCTGGTCCTCATGGTCATCCGGCTTGTGGCCCATGGCGATCTTCTTCTCCCGGATCTTCCGCCTGAGCTTGCTATCCACTGCGATCCGCATCCCGGCCACGGGATGTGGGTGCTGCTCCTGGAAGATGCGGCCCATGTGGTAGAGGAGCGAGACGGTGGAGGAGAAGAGAGCGCCATAGACACGGTCCAGAAAAAATTTGGCGTATTGGTTGCCCTGCTCGGCGGATGATTTCAACCAGCAGACAGCCTGCTCCTGGTCTTGGGGGATGTCCCGGCCCAGCAGATACGCCTTTCCCAAGGTGTACTGGGCGTACTGATCCCCGGCTTCGGCGCACTGGGTGAGCAGGTCCATCGCCCGGTCCGTGTCCCGGGGCACCCCGCCCGCCCCGGTGAGCAGGAGCTTTCCCAGCTGGTATTTTGCCCTCTGGTTCCCGCCCGCGGCGGCCTTCTCCAGCCAGGCCAGCGCCGCCGCCTCATCCTGCTCCGTGCCCACCCCGTGGAGGAGCATCCAGCCGATCCGGTACTGGAGCTTGTCGTCTGGGGACCTGTCGGCCAGAAACTGAAAGCCCAGGAACGCTTGCCGGAAGTACCGGGTTGCGCGGTCCTCGTCCGCCTCACCGCCCATACCGTCCCGGTACAGCTTCCCCAGCTCGTAGGCGGCATAGGGGAAGGTGACCGCCTTGGCGTAGAGCTCCCGTGCGGCGGCGTAGTCCTGCTCCAGCCCTTTGCCATCCCGGTACAGCCCGGCCAAGGTGTACTGAGCGTACTTGTACCCGGCGTCGGCGGACTTCTCCAGCCACCGGGCGGCCTCCTCATAGTCCTGCTCCGTACCCAGACCGTTGGCGTACAGCCTGCCGATGCGGTACTGGATGACACGGTCCGGCGCTTCTTTCTCTGCCTGGAGGAATGCGTCCAGCGCCTTGGCGTACCACTCCTGTGCCAGCTCAGGGTCAGGCTCCCGGCCCAGGCCGTCCGCGTACATCCGGCCCAGGTCGGCCATGGCCAGAGCGTTGCTGGCGTCGGCCTCCCTGGTGAGCAGATCGAAGGCGGCAGCAAAATCAGGCGGGCTGCCCGCGTCGCCAGCCATGAGTTGACGGGCGGCGCGGTAGCGGCGGGTCCACCATGTTCGGGAGGAAGCCCTGCCCGCATCGCTGGGCTCGTCTGTCAAACTGCTGTCAGGGGGCCCATCGGCTGGCTCCCCCTCGGCCTGGTCTGCAAAATCGGACGGGATCAGGTCCCCCAGCTGCGCCGCATCCTGAACGATGATGTTCTTGATTCGCTTGAACTCCTTCTGGCGGACCAGCGGGTCACGCTGAGGCAGATTGTCCTTGTACGTCCGCAGCACTTCTTCCCGCTCCTGATACCACAGGCCGTAAGCGGCGGCGATGCGGGGATCCTTCTCCAGCTCATTCACGATCTCATCCACCAGGGACTTCAGCGCGGGCGGCAGGTAGCCGTACTGCTTTTTGCCGGGGCGGTCCCGGAGGCGCTGGGCCAGCTCCACCATGAGCTGCCCAATGCGCTGGTTCTCCATGGCCCCGGACCGCATCTCGGTGACGAGCTGGCCCATGATCTCCCCGGCGCTCTGTGTGAGATCGTCCCGCCGCTGGGTCTGCCGCTGGTAGATGGCGGCCAGGTCCTGCTGGAAAATCTCCTTTGCCAGCATGGACTTGATGTCGGCAATGCCCTGCTTGGTAAGGAAGCCGGACTTGCCATCGGCGCTGTAGCACACCATGTGGATGTGCGGGTGGTGGCCCTCATCGTGGAAGGCGGCGTACCAATGAAATTGGTCCCATGGGATATCCATGGCTTTTGCCATCGCGGGAGCGGTCTTTGTGAGCAGTGCGCGCCAGCTCTGGGCACTGTCATAGCCCAGCCGAGCCGCATCCTCCCGCCGCAGGGAGATGATGGGCAGCCACACCACGCCAGGATGGTGCGCCACCTCGTCGGCCACTTGGGACAGCACCAGCGGACTGTCATCGGCAGTGAACAGACCGTGGCCCCCCAGCTTCTGGACGCGGGGGCGGCTGGCGATGTAGTCCATGTAGTTTTCTTTTTTTGCCACCTGCTCATAGTTGTCCTCGATGGTGCGGGTGATGAATTCAGAGGCATTCCCTCGAGTGGGCGCGGCCTGGTAATCCCCGTACTCGAACAGGTCACGGCTGGACGGGAACTCCCGGAGGAGCTGTGCTACCAGCTTGGCCTGCTTGTCTGTGGCGGGAAGTGTGGCTTTGCCAGGATAGACACGCTCCACACCGTCACGGGTAGCGGCGTACTTGACGTAGTTGCCCAGGTGGGCGGCGGCTTCCTCACCGCCGCCCTTGATGTGCGGGCACTTGAAGATTACGCGCGGCGTTGTGCGACACCTCCCAGATGTTTTTTCTCTGTATTAAAAATCTTAGAGAGACTAAGTTCAGGACGGTCCGCAGTGAACCAGGGCTAGGTCCAGCGGATGGACGCAGTGTCCCCTTGGCGGGCGCTCAAAATTTTTGCGGCCTACTCCTCGCCCTGATTTTTTGTCAGCGTGTCCTTGAACGTGACGGAGCCGTTGGTCTTTTTCACCTCCTGGACACACCGCCAGCGCAGGTCGTCTAGCTGGCTGGTGTCGATCTCCAGCCCTGCCGCCAGCACGTGCATCATCATGCTGATCTCCACCGTCAGCTTGAACAGCAGACGGGCGATGCGGTTTTCGCTGCACTGCACTGCAGCACTCAGAGCGTCCACCAGCGCGGACGGCATGAACCGTGTGCTGCTCTGGGCGGCGAGATGCTCTGCGTAAAAATGGACAGCCTTCTCGATGAACTCGTTCTGGCTCCGGCAGTTGTCCTGACGATACCACTGGCGGACCAGCTCCTGGGTCTCAGGTCTGATCCGCATAGCGAATTTGACTTTTTCTCTGGGCATGGTTTTCCTCCTCGGTGCCCCGAAAGCGGAGCATTGTATGATTTCTGGGCTGTATCCCCGCCGTGAACCCCGCATAAACGGGCCTGTGGCGGGGCCTCCCGCATATAGTGACCCCCGATGTGAGCCCAGGGGCCCTGATGTGACCCCCGCGAACGGAGCGGCCCGAAAGCCCGGAAGCCCTTGAACCGACCCGCGTTGCGGGGCGGTGTGATTTGGCCGGGGGTGTCCTTGACCCCCGGCCTTTATCCCGCACAAAAATCAAACGTCTGGATTACTCTCCAATCCCTGTCTGCATTGCCCTTCCGGGCGGGCGGAAAGCGGCCCCAGCAGAGGGGCCAAAACCGCCGACCGCCACAACCGGGCCACAGGGGCGCGACACCGCATTTCATCGCCCCGGTGGGCTGGGACGCTGCCCACTCCCCAGAAGGGCCGCAAACGCCCTCAAACGGGCCCACACAGGGAAAACGGCGGGAGGGCCGCCCCGCAGGTGCGGAACGGCCCCGCCATGGGTCACATGGTCTGCTCAAAAGGGGCGGCTTCCGGCTGCTCCTGGAACTCGAATTTTTCGTTGGAGAGACGCTCCGGCGGGGCAATTCCAAGATGCTCCAGCCGCCCGGCGAAAATCTCTAACCGCTGCGCCCAGTCCAAGCTGTCATTGTGGTTGGCGTGCCACGCCGCGGAGCAGACATCCCGGATGGTGTACGTTTCCCAGCCGTCCGCTGTATCCAGGGCGGAGAACTCGCCCCGGTCCAGGTCGATGTCCAGCGCGGCGGTCACCCGCCCGGTGCGCTGGAGGAACTCGTCAGCGTAATCCTGGAACACCTCCGGGGCGATGTCCGTCACACTGTGCAGGCTTTCCGCAAACCGCTGGGTGCTGTTCCCCTTTGCCAGCAGGTAGGAGCGCAGCGCCATGGCGGCATGGAGCACATCTATCGGCATACGGCACTCCGTTACCAGGTGGTCGGCTCGCCCGTTCTGGGTAACGCGGAATACAGAGAGATGGCGGGACGCTTCCGCCTCCGCGCGCCGCTGCTGATCCTCCTCCCAGATCTCCCCGCTGATCCGCTCCCGCACCCGTTCCGGGAACTGGTCAATCAGCGTGTCCAGGTACTCGTCCAGCTTCTCCTCCACGGTTGTGCCCCCTTTTTTCAACTGGCGGGACAGCGCGTCATACCAACGTTTGTCCAGGTGCAGGACGATACCACGTTTACCCCTGATCCGCCTCCGTTTCCGCCTGCACGGGCCGCTCCTTGGGCGCGGGCCGGGGACGCTTGGGCCGGGGCGCGGGGGCGGCGCGGCTGTCCAGGTACTCCCGCACCGGCGCGGGCACGGCGCGCTCATAAAGCTGTCCCAGCGTCTGCTCCAGCCGCGCCTGCACAGAGGAGCCCTCCTTCTTCAGTGAGAACTCCAGCGCGCCCAGCTTCTCCTCATCGAACGCCACCGTGATGTTTGCTTTTTTCATTTTCGATTCCTCCTTCTTCACAGAACATGAAATTCCCATTGCGTAGGTTCGTCCGGGCTACCGCAGACGTTAAGTTCCTCTGCCGCGAGGTGAAGATCAGATCTGCTCATCATGCACCTCCTACGGTGTCATATCGCCCATGGCCCACTCCGCGGCCTGGTGATCCTCGTATGCCTGGTTGAACCGAGCCAGCTCTTGCGGATCCACATCGATGAGCACCACCTCCACCCCCTCCGGGCCGGGGCTGATCTCGGACACCCGGGCGTTGAACAGGGCGGCGTAATCCTCCCGGCCCACGCCGGTGAGCTCCCGCAGATTTTCCGCCAGCACGGAGGTGCCCGCCTCCTCGTGGGTGAGGAAGGCAAGGCCGCTGCCGTTCAGCAGGGGCAAGATGTCACGCACACGGATGTCCGGCGCTTTCTCCGCCTCGGCGGTCTGGTGCTGGGCGCAGAACTCCAGGCGGAAAGTGGTTTCGATGTGCTGGAGGGAAATGTCCACCTGGGCCACCTCCGGGCGGCGTTCCAGCGTTTTTATCAGCATGGCGTCCAGGCCGCTGCCCTCCCGGATGGTCACGCCGAACTTCTCCTCCAGCTCCTCGCAGTAGACGCACCAGCTCCCGCTGGCGGTGCGCTGGGCGCCTTGGCTGACGATGAAGTCCGCCACCCGGTCCAGCCTGGCCTGCACGACGTCCCGCGCTCCCGCCACATAGGCGGCGTACATGGCGCGGCCATCGTCGCCGCACTGTACCAGCGCGCCGTCCGTGCGGTCGTCACCGAGGAGCAGCAGGCAGTGGTTCAGGCCGGTGCCCTGGTGGGGCTCCACCCGATTGTCCCGGATAAAGTCATAGCTGTCCAAGGGCTGGATCATGAAGCTGGCGAAGGCAACGTTGGGCAGCTCCACCACCTTGTCCACCTGGTACTCGTGGGGCCAGAGGGGCGCGTGTCGACGGCCCATCTCTGCTCTGATTTTCATGTTGGTTTCCTCCTCATGGCAGATAATATCGCGGGTTCGTCCTCTGCCCATTGAGCCGCACCTCAAAGTGGAGGTGCGGCCCGGTAATGGAAACGTCCAATAAAGGGCCATATTGGGGGATGAATTCCTCGCTTTTCCAGTCCCAGCCCGGTCAAAGGGCGCAAAAACCTTAGGCGGGGCATAGGGA
>CAJUCA010000015.1 GCA_910585265.1 uncultured Oscillospiraceae bacterium
GGTAGAGCAGCTGATTTGTAATCAGCAGGTCGGGGGTTCGAATCCGTCCACCAGCTCCACCTTTTTCCTTTGCAACTTCATATGGAGGAGTACCCAAGTGGCCAAAGGGGACAGACTGTAAATCTGCTGGCTTCGCCTTCGATGGTTCGAATCCATCCTCCTCCACCACGTCGGGGCAAAGTCCGCCCCGTTCAAGTCTCCCACCCTTCAGGTGGGAGACTTTCACTATGCTCCCTTGCCCCTCCTCTCCCCGCAAGGCCTGAAGAACGGCTTTGCGGGGGCCCCATGGAGAGTGGCCTCGTCGGGAATTTTTTGCTTCCATCTGCGACCCGCTGCGCTGGACTCACGGATGGGGTGCCGCCCTTCGGACGGGGTTTCCGGGCTTCGCCCGGTTTTTTAATTTTCCTTCAGCGCGCCGCCGGCCTGGTCTTGCTTCACTCCTTTCCTTTGCTTCTTCCATTACCATCCTCCTTTTGTTTGTGTTCTAAAACAGTTGTTCGAGTTCGTCCCTTACTTTACCACCCCCCGCCCCCAAAGTCAAGGGCCGCCGGGGGAATTTTTTTCGCCATTTTTTTAAAATACCCCGAAAAAAGGGACACCCTATCCGGGCGGGGTTGCACGCCCCCGCTCCGGCGGCAAGTTTTTCCGGGGATTTTCACATTCCCTGTTGACGCTGGGCCTGTCCGGGTAGTATATTGAAAAAAAGCAAATGACTGGAGGCTTCTGTATGAAAAAGAAAACGGTCGGACTGCTGGGCCTCGCCGCGGCAGGGGCCGGGGCCGCGGGCGGCTGGGCCGCCCTGGGCAATTACCTCTACAACCGGGTGATGCTCCCCCAGGCCCGGGACCCGGAGGAGGAGGACTTGAACCCCGCCCAGATCGCAGGCCAGGACTGCGAGGCGTCCACCACTACGGCCCAGGTGGTCCACGACATAAACCCCGTCCAGATCGCGGGCCGGAACTGGGCCAGGAAGCGGGAGGGCTTCAAGGAGGCCACCATCCAGGCCATGGACGGCCTGATCCTCTGGGCGGCCCTGGTGCCCGGGGCGGAGGGCTGCCACCGCTGGGCCGTCTGTATGCACGGCTACCACGACAGCTACGAGTCCATGGGGGCCATTGCCAAGCACTACAATGATATGGGCTGGCACGTGCTGATGCCCGACCAGCGGGGCCACGGCCAGAGCGAGGGCGATTACGTGGGCTGGGGCTTTGACGAGCGGCTGGATCTGGTGGGCTGGGTGAACTGGATTCTCCGGCGGGACCCGGAGGCGGAGATACTCCTCCACGGCGTGTCCATGGGGGCGGCCACGGTGCTGATGGCCACCGGAGGGCCTCTGCCCGACCAGGTGAAGGCCGCCGTCTCCGACTGCTCCTATACCACCATTGAGGCGGAGATGCGCCACATCCTGGGCCAGCTCCGCGCCGAGCTGCCCACCCCCCTGCCCCTCCCGGCGGGGCTGCTGTTCTCCGCCCTGCGCAAAACCGCCCTGCGCCGGGCCCGGTTCGACCTGCGGGAGGCCGCCCCCGTCCAGGCGGTGGCCCGCTCCAGAACCCCCACCCTGTTCATCCACGGCGTGGCGGACGACTTCGTCCCCGCCGCCATGATGGGCAAGCTGTACCAGGCCGCCCGCTGTCCCAAGAGCTTCCTGTGGATGCCGGACGCGGGCCACGCCGCCTCCGTGGGGACCAACGAGACGCTGTACTGGACGGCGGTGTCCACCTTCCTTCAGGACTACCTCCCCGACGGAGCGTGTTAAAGACCAGATCACGAAAGGATGTATTCGACCTATGGAACTGGAAACCAAAGAGAGCAAGCGGCAGGAAAACGTAGTTGCCGGCATTGTGGGCGCGCTCCTGGGCACTCTGCTGGGCGTGGTGTGCACGGTGGTCATCGGCCAGCTGGGCTATGTGGCCTCCGTCTCCGGCCTGATCATGGCGGTGGGTGCCCTCAAGGGCTACGAGCTGCTGGGCGGCACGCTGAGCCGGAAGGGCGCGGTGATCTCCTCCGCCCTGATCCTGGTGATGACCTATCTGGCCCACCGGTTCAGCGTCGCCCTGGAGGTGATCACCGCCCTGGACGCCCCCATGTCTGACCTCTTCGTCTACTTCCAGGCCGTCCCCGCCCTGGTGGAAGCGGGACTGCTGGAGGCCCCCGCCTACTGGGGCAATCTGGCCATGCTGTACCTGTTCACCCTGCTGGGGGCGGTGCCCACCATCATCGGCGGCCTGCGCAACGCGGCCCTGCCCGATATGCCCGCCGCCCCGGCCTCCGCCGCCCCCCAGGACGCCGTCCAGCCGGACGCGGCCTTCTACCCCGGTGAGCCCAAGTGGATCAGCCCCCTGCGGGTGAGCACCGCGGTGTCCCTGTTCATCGGGCTGATCCCGGGCATCCTGCTGCTGTTCCTGGGCGTCGCCAGCGACAGCGCGCCCGCCTTCACCCTGGCCGCCCTGGGCTGTATTGCCAGCTCCTTTGTGATGATGTTCTTCGCCCTGCCCACCATCCAGCTGGCCAACGGCACCCTGTTCCTGATGGCCCGGATCAGCGGCACAGTGTGGAAAATCAATCTGGCCATGCTGAATAACCAGGATACCTACCGGTTCACCAAGAAGCTGGGGGCCCTCAAGGGCCTCCGCTGGGAAATCCTCAGCGGGGAGGAGCAGGAGCGGCTGAAGTCCTCCGTCCTCCGGGCCGTCTCCCTGCTCACCAGCGGTCAGGTCATGCCGGGGAGCCTGCTCAGCGTGGCGGTGTCCCCTCTGTCCGACCTCCAGGTGGTCAAGGAGACCCCCTGGAAATGGGTGTGCACCCACTCCGTCTCCAACGGCAGGCAGAAGAAGGTGTCCATCCCCAAGGCCTACCCCGGCTTCGCCCCCGTCCCCGGCCTGGAGCCGCCCATGGAGCCCGCCCCCGCCCGCTGGGTGCTCATCGGGGTGTCGGCGGCACTGGCCCTGCTGCTGGGGCTGGCGGGCTTCTCCATCGGCCTGACCCTGTAAGCCTCCATACCGCGTAAAACCGGACAGGCGCGTCACGCGCCTGTCCGGTTTTCTTCCTGTCTTTTACTTGTCCCTGTTCAGCCGCAGGATATACATCCCGTCGTGCCAGGTGTCGATGTAGATATACCCCCGGTCGTCCACCACCACATCCTCGGTGGTGGCGATCATCGGCCCGGGCACCGGGATCTGGAACAGCAGCTTTTCCGGGTTGGGGGGGATGAAGTAGGCGATCTCCTTGATGTAGTAGGGATCGGACACATCGAACACCCGCAGGCCCGCGTGGAAATAGCAGTTGTAAATCAGGTTGGGGTCGTCCTGGAGCCAGGGCTTGCCCATGGGCTCGTGGACGTTGTGGGGCCCGAAGGGTCCCTGGGCCCCTATGCCGCAGTCGTTGAAGTTCCGGTAAGGGAAGCCCTCCGGCACCTCGGGATAGGGGAACTCCGCCACCAGCACCGGGTCCTTGGGGTCGGACACGTCGATCATGTGCAGGTTGTTCATGGGCTGCGCCCCGGGGTGCGCGCTGGCGGCGATATTCTCCTTGGTGAAGAAGGGGAACCGCTCCCCCTCGTTGGTGAGGACGGCGAAGTTCCGCCCGGTGAGGGGCAGGTAGGTGTGGCACCTGGCCCCGCACAGCTTACCCGCGAAGGGGGGCTGGACCATGAGCTGGGAGATGAGCTTGGGCCGGGTGGGGTCGGATATGTCCAGGATGATGCCGCCGCCGCCGAAATAGCCCAGATACAGCTCGTTGGGCCGGTCGGCGGACAGGGTGCAGGCGTGGCACATGGGCCAGTCCTTCTCGGCGGCGTGGCCCACGGGGTAGGTACCCTCCAGCATACCGTCCTTGAACTGCTCCGGCTTCCACCAGCGGCCCGCCTCCACGGGATTGCAGGGGTCGGAAATGTCCAGGATGCGGACGATGAAGCCCACGAAGCCCGGGCACTCGGCGGGCATATAGACGTATTTCCCGCCGTTATAGGCGAAGCGGTGGACCCCCATGCCGTTGGGCAGTCCGGTGTGCCAGTGGGACAGTAGCCTGGGGTGGACGGGGTCCTCCTTCAGATCGTAGATCTGGAGGCCGTCGTCGGCGGGGTCCCCCGCCTTGATGCCGTGGAGGAAGGGCACGCCGCCGCCCAACGCCACGATCAGCTTGTCGTCCGCCACCTGGATCTTGGGGGTGGACTGGGCGAAGTACACCTCGGGATCGCTCACCCAGACGCAGCCCACCACCTGGGGCCTGCTGGGATCGGTCACGTCCAGGATATTCACCCCGGCCCCCTTGAAGGAGCCGCAGTACATATAGTACTTATCCCCGGTTTTGTAGAGGGCCATCTGGAAGGCGTTGATGCCGTTCAGATCGGAGAAGCCCACCACCTCCATGTTCTTGATATAGCCCTGGTTGGCCTCGCTTTTCGCGTAAAAGGGCATGGACATTTCAATCAATCCTCCTCACTTGGATGATACCACTAAACGCGTGTTATGGCAATGGGCGCGCCCGGCTCAGGCGCGCCCATTGGAAATCGATCCGGCCGGATCAGGGATGCCCGCCGGGGAACGCGCCGGGGCCGGGATCCTTGCTGCACATCATTCCGGTGACGGCCAGCAGCGGCTTGAAGAAGATCGAGACGCTGACAAAGGCGGCGGCCAGCATGGGGAGCAGGGACATGGCCCATTTGTCCAGCATATTGAACAGCATGAAGCCCAGCTCAATGAACATCATGCTGAAGCTCATGAGCAGCACCAGCAGGAACGAGATGAAGAAGATCCGCACAAAGTAGGCGGGGGTGCTGTCCATCTTCATGCCGAACTTCCCCACGAAGAAGTTGCCGAAGCCGGGCAGGTCGATGAGGGTCTCCCAGGCCATGCACACGAAGAACCCGGTGAAGGACCCCACAATGATGCTCTCAGCGGAGAGCTGGCCCGCCAGGGCCTTGCTGACGATGGTCATAATGATGCCGATGACCAGGGCCAGCCAGAAGTTGAATACCACAGGAAAGCTCGTTTTCTTAAACATTCCTCTCAGTCTCCTTTTCAAATCGTTACCGCATGGTGATATAACCCCGGTACTGGGTCAGGTTGTCGCAGGCGGCCATGTCGGACAGGAACATCCCCACGATGTAGTGGTTGGGTCTGAGGAAGGGGAACTGTGCCTGGGGGGCCTCCTTGGGGTTTTCCCTGGCCCAGTCGGGCTGGGCCATGTCCCGGGTGCCCTCCACCGCGGCGGCGTACCACTCCTCCGGCCCGTCGAACCACAGCTCCACCAGCCGGTGGAACTGGCAGCCCACCACGTCGTGGTAAATCTTGCTGGACACGAAGCGGTTCACCTCGGGCCGGTTCTGGAAGTAGGGGACGAACACCTCGCTGAACCACTTCTCCCCGGTCTTTTCGCAGGGCCAGCGCAGGACAAACTGCCAGCGGTAGTTGGGGCCGTCATCGATGGTGCGGCCCGCGCCCTTATAGTCCTCCTGCCAATTCATGGGCACGTGGGCAAACACAAAGGGGGGCATCCCGTTGTCCCCGCCGGAGGAGCGGTGGGCGTCGCCGTCCATGTTCTCCGTGGGGAGCTCGTCGGTGTCGGGCATCATGCCCTGCCACCGCAGCACAATGGGGGGCATCCGCTCGGTGAAGGCGTTGACGCGCATTTCCGGCGTCATCTCGTTCACCATCCAATAGTGCTCCGTCATCTGCATCCGCCGGGTGCCGAACCGCTCCCCCTCCGGGGGGACGGGCAGGGCGTTGTAAAAGGCGTACTTATTACAGTAGGGGGCGAATTTGCTGATGCTGTCGGGCACATGGGTGGAGTAGAGCCAGTGCTGGAGGCGGTGGCGGTATTCTTCCCGCACGCAGTCCACATAGATCACGCTGCGCATGGGGCGGTATTCAAACATGGTACGTTACCTCCTGCTGCATGAAAATTTGTCGGTGATTGATCAGTCCTGCTTGGAGGGGGGAGGGGTGGGCTCGCAGACGGCGGTGTAGCGGGCCTTGCGGGCCTGGAACTCGGGGTCCTTGTAGAGGTTCATCAGGCGGCCCTCGTTCTCAAAGATGTCCTTGCCGTGGGCCATCTTGCCGGACAGCACGTCATGGGCGTGCTCAATGTGGCCGTTGGGCACGATGGACTCGTCGAACACGAACCTGGTGACGCCGTCCTCCACGGTGAGGTGGCCCTCCATGCCGCAGTACTCGCAGACGGCGTGGGTGGTGCCGGGGAAGATGTAGAACGCGTTGCCGTGGCAGTGGGGGCAGGCACCCTCCTTGCCCTTCCACAGATCCAGGTTTTCCGACCCGGCGATCTGGACGTCGTTTTCCACAATATACCGGGCGGCCTCCACCAGATTGCGGCCGATCTCCTTCATGCGCTGGATCTTGTCGTCCTGCATGATAACGTCCTTGGACCAGGAGAAATACTCATTGTTCACGATCTTCCACCCCGGGCTCAAAGCCAGCATGGCGTGGTCGGTCTCGCAGCGGACGGCCCAGTCGGAGCCGCCGATGGACACGAAGGAAATGGCCTTCTGCTTGAAGTACCGGGGGTTCAGGCCGGGCTTGCCCTGCTCCTTCAGCTTGCCGTCCAGCATCATCAGCATCCCGGTGTCATGGCCGGGGCCCATGCGGTCGGTGATGGAGTGGTACAGGCCGGTGCCGCCGGACTCAAAGATGGGGTCAACCATGAGGACGCCGTCGGCCTCAATGAGCTTCTCATAGAAGGCGGAGAAATCGTCCTTGCGGGTGCAGACCATGCCCTTGCCCATCACCAGGCCCCGGGAGCAGGCCACGCAGCCGGAGCAGTAGTCGATGTTCCAGTCCATCAGATGGATAAACTCGATCTCCGCCCCCATCTCCTTTGCGGCCTCCAGGGCCACCCTGCACATGGTGTCGTTGTTGCCATTTTTGGTGCCTAACGAGACGCCGAGAATTTTCATGTTGTTGACCTCCTTGTTATGCTTTGACGTGGCACGACGCGCTGAAGCTGCTGGTTCACTGGACCGATAATTGGTCAGCTTTTACACAAATATAGTTTAAAGCCTTTCCCCCTATGTGTAAAATGTAAAAAGCGTATGGCAGAAATGCAAAAAAGGTTTGGATGGCCCAAGCAACGGCGTTGGATTCCCCGGCGCGCCCCCAAACCCCGCAGTTTTTGTGCACTCTGGCCAAAGTACCCGGCCCATTCTGGGCAGATTCACGTTTTTCTCCAAAATATTTTATGGCAGCCATGCAGAAAACCGATAATAGCCTGTGACAAATGACGAAAGCTGTGGTATACTGCCCATAGATCAAAAGAGAGGATGTGGCGGAATGACCCTGACCCAGTTGGAGAGCTTCCTGATCCTGGCCCAGCGGCTGAACTTCACCCAGGCCGCCGACGATCTGTTCATTTCCCAGCCCGCCCTGAGCCGCATGATCTCCGCTCTGGAGCAGGAGGTGGGCCTTCAGCTCTTTTACCGAAGCTCCCGCAGCGTGTCCCTCACCCCGGCGGGCCGGGCCTTCGCCCAGCAGTGCCCCCGGATTCTGGACAGCTACCGGGCCGGGGTAGACGCCGCCCTGCTGGCCCAGCAGGGCTTCCGGGGGGACGTGACCGTGGGCATCCTCCGGGACACCTTTGACGGGAACGCGGTGCGCATACACCAGGCCATGGCCCGGGACTGCCCCCAGATCCACCTGACCTTCCGGGAGCTGAGCCACTCCGACCTGATCCGCGCCCTGCTGGCCGGGGAGCTGGACGCGGCGATCAACTCCGGCGAGGCCCTGCCCCAGGAGGACATAGACGCCATCATCCTCCGGCGGGACCGCCAGTGCGCGGTGGTGCCGGCGTCCTCCCCCCTGGCCCGCGCCCGCAGCCTGCGGATGGAGGATCTGCGGGAGGAGAATTTTGTGGTCATGTCCCGCACCGCCTCCCTGCCCGGGTACGGGCTGGTGTGGAAGATGGCGGCGGACGCGGGCTTCACCCCCCGGGTGGCGGCGGAGGCCAACTACGTGCCCAGCCTGCTGATGCTGGTGGCCTGCGGCCTGGGGATCAGCACCCTCACCGACAACCTGGAGCACCTGTCCCAGGACATGGTGAGCTTCATCCCCCTGGTGGGGGTGCCCCTGTCCTGCCACGCCCTGGCCTGGCGGCGGGACAACCGCAACCCCTCCCTGCCCTTCCTGCTGGACGCGGTGCGCCGGGGCCTGGAAACGGGCTGGGCCCAGCCCCCCTCCCCGCCGGGAGCATGACAGCTCAAACCCCCGGTCTCTGTAGAGACCGGGGGTTTTTCTGCCGTTCTTTGGGTCATGTTCCGGGCCGTTACCCGGCCTCCTGCTCCCGCTGACGCTCCAGGTACTCGTCGTAGGTGGTCTTGCTGTCGATGAGCTTCCCCTCCGGGGTGAAGTCAAAGACCCGGTTGCAGACGGTCTGGATGAGCTGGTGGTCGTGGGAGGCCACCAGCACGTTGCACTTCACCGCCTCCAGCCCCTTGTTCAGCGCGGCGATGGACTCCAGGTCCAGGTGGTTGGTGGGCTGGTCCAGCATCAGCACGTTGGCCCCGGACAGCATCATCCGGGACAGCATACACCGCACCTTTTCCCCGCCGGACAGCACCTTGACGGGCTTATTGACCTCCTCCCCGGAGAACAGCATCCGGCCCAGGAAGCCCCGGAGATACTGCTCCTGGGGATCCCGGGAGAACTGCCGGAGCCACTGCACCAGGTCGTCCTCGCAGTCGGCGAAGTAGGGGGTATTGTCCTTGGGGAAGTAGGAGAAGCTGGCGGTCTGGCCCCACTTCACCGTGCCCTCGTCAGGCTCCAGCTCTCCCGCCAGGATCTTGAACAGGGCGGTGTGGGCGTTCTCATTGTCCCCCACGAAGGCGATCTTCTCGTCGTGACCCACGATGAAGCTCACCTTGTCCAGCACCTTCACCCCGCCGATGGTCTTGGACACGTCGGTGACGAACAGGATGTCCTTGCCCACCTCCCGGTCGGGGGTGAAGCCCACGAAGGGATACCGCCGGGAGGAGGCGGGCATCTCCTGCACCGTCAGCTTGTCCAGCAGCTTGCGCCGGGCGGTGGCCTGCTTGGACTTGGACTTGTTGGCGGAGAAGCGGGAGATGAAGTCCTGAAGCTCCTTGATCTTCTCCTCGTTGCGCTTGTTCTGGTTCTTCACCAGCTGCTGCACCAGCTGGGAGGACTCGTACCAGAAGTCGTAGTTCCCCACGTACATCTTGATCTTATTGTAGTCGATGTCCACGATGTGGGTGCACACGGTATTGAGGAAGTGCCGGTCGTGGGACACCACAATGACGGTGCCCTCAAACTCCAGCAGGAAGTCCTCCAGCCAGTTCACCGCGTCAATGTCCAGGTTGTTGGTGGGCTCGTCCATCATCAGCAGATCGGGCTCCCCGAACAGGGCCTGGGCCAGCAGCACCTTTACTTTCAGCCGGGGATCCAGCTCCGCCATGGGGGTGTCGTGGAATTGGGTGCCCACCCCTAAGCCCTGGAGGATCCGGCTGGCATTGCTCTCCGCCTCCCAGCCCCCCAGCTCGGCATACTCCTCCTCCAGCTGGCAGGCCAGCAGGCCGTCCTCGTCGGTCATCTCCTCCTTGGCGTAGAGGGCGTCCTTCTCCTTCCCGATGTCATACAGCCGCTGGTTCCCCATGATCACCGTGTCCATCACGGGATAGGCGTCGTAGGCATTCTGATCCTGCTTCAGCACGGACATACGGATGTTGGGCAGTATGGACACCTGCCCGGAGGTGGAGTCCAGCTCCCCGGACAGGATCTTCAAAAAGGTGGACTTGCCCGCGCCGTTGGCCCCGATGATGCCGTAGCAGTTCCCCCGGTCGAACTGCAAATCCACGTGGGCGAACAGCGGGGTGCCGCTGTAGTTCAAACTCAAATCGGTAACTGTGATCATAGCTTGCTCCTTCTTCGTCTGGAATGGTTTTGCCCCGCCACTATATCGTCAAGCAAGTTGAAAAAGCGCGGTTCGCGCTTGCTCAACTTGAATCACTATAGCACAAGTCCGGACGTAACACAACCGTTTTCCCAAAAAGAGCCGGGGGCGGGCAGATACCCGCTCCCGGCCCTTGTGCTTCACTGGTACTCGAAAAACACCAGGGACGCGTTCACCGACACGTTCCCGCCGTCCCCCTCGCCCATGGAAATGCTCACGTCGTCCAGCATACAGCGGTACGCGCTGTCGTGGAGCTGCTGGAGCACCGCCTTCGCCCCCTCATAGCTGCCGCTGGTGTAGCTCAACAGGATCTGCCGCCGGATGATGGCCTCCTCCGTGTCCACCGTGCCGAAGGACAGGGAATACTCCGGGGTGGACTGCAAAATGGCGTTCAGCTCGAACATCACCGGCTGGAGGTTGTCATAGGGCGCGATGCTCACCGGGTTGGGGTCGGCGGCGAAGATCTCGTCCAGCTCCCGCTCCATGCGCCGCTTGTCCTCCACCTGGAGCTGGGCCGCCTGGAGCTGCTCCTCACAGGACTCCTTCTCCTGCCCCAGCCGCTCCAGCTCCGCGTTCATGGGCAGATAGAACAGCATCACATAGCCGCCCACTACCACCAGCACCAGCAGCATCCCCAGCAGGATCAGCTCCCGGGCGGATAATTGCCGTTTCATTCCCCCGCCACCTCCTTATGCAGCTGGATGAGGATGCCGGCCGACACCAGCTCCCCGTCCTCCTCCGTGGTGGCCGCGGTATTCACCGTGGTGCGCTCCACCAGGGGAGACTCCTCCAGCCGCCGGACGATCTCCGCCGTCTGGGCCAGGGTCACCCGCTTAAACTGCACCTGCACCACCTGCCCGCTGGCCGCCACGCTGCTGAGCTGCCCGGTGGAGCCCATGGCCTCGTCCAGCAGGGCCAGCACCTCCATCCGGTCGATCAGCTCCCGCTCCTCGTCGGTGGCGGAATACCGCTGATACTTCTCCTTCACCTGGGGGTAGTCCGCCAGCTCCTCCATCACCCCGTCCAGCCGGGCCTCCACGGCGGACAACGCCGACCTGGCCCCGTCCACCTCCATCCACAGATCGTACACCAGCACCTTGGACAGCCCCAACAACACCACCAGCACGAACAGCACATACAACGCCACCGTGGCGGGCTTGGTGGTGCGGTCCGGCTTGAAGTACAGGTTCATCGTCCGCTTGGTGGGGACGCCTTTCAGCTTTTTCCCCATGTTATCCCCCTCCCATGGCGGCCCCGGCCGCAAACAGCCCGTCCGCCGCCGAGCCGGACGCCGCCTTCAGCAGCTCCCCCGGCTCCAGCAGCGGCAGGCCCGCCGTGTTCTCAATGGCCTGGCGCAGCGGCTCCAGCGCGGCCCCGCCCCCCACCAGGTATACCCCGGCCAGATTGCTGGAGCGGTAGGTGAACTGGTAGAAGTTCACCACCTTCAAAATCTCCACCGCCAGCCGCTCGCACACGTCCGCCACCGCGGGCACCGCCAGGGCCGACTGCTGGCCCCCCATCTTGTAGGTGCCCGCCAGGAACGCGTCCACCCCCAGCTCCTCCGCGATGGCCAGGTCCATGTCCCGGCCCCCGAAGTTCAGCCGCCGGGTGGCCTGCACCCGGTCGCCCACCACCACCGTGATCCGGGTCTGCTGATGGCCCAGGTCCACAAAGCAGTACTCCCCCGGCCCCTCTCCCCCGGCCTGGGCGCGGCACAGCTCGATGAGGGCCATCTCCTGGGGCACCAGCTTCTTCAGCCGCACCCCCGCCCTGGCAAACATCCGGATATACTGCTCCAGCTGACGCTTGGAGGCCACCGCCGCCATCATGGGCATGGTCCCCTCCTCGTCGCCGGGGACCTTCCCGCACAGGGCGTAGTCGCAGAAATATTGATCCGGCGCGCCCTGGATGAAGTCCGCGAACTCATAGGGCAGGTTCATCATCAGCTGCTCCTGGTTCATCTCCGGCATACTCACCAGGCGGCAGATCACCTGGCTGGCCGGAAGGGCCAGCGCGGCGGGCCCGTGGGGCAGGCGCAGCTCCTTCACCGTCTGCTTCAAAAACTGGGAGAAGGCGTTGGGCATGGTGATCCCGTTTTCGTCCATCAGCTTCTCCGGCAGGCGCACCGTCTCCACCCGGAGGCCGCCCCCCTGGACCGCCGCCGCCTTCATGGAGCTTCCGCCGATATCGAAGCCCACCTTGATCCTTGCCATGTGAAGTCCTCCCTTTCAGAACAGACCCAGATACCAGCTCACCAGCGGCCCGCCGAAGCACACCGCCAGCACCCCCGCCGCCGCCAGATACGGCCCGAAGGGGATGGCCCCCGTTTTCCTTGCCGCCGCCCCGATAATCCCCAGCAGGCACCCGCCCAGCAGGGTCAGCAGCAGCTCGGGCCAGCTCAAATAGAACGCCATGGCCAGCAGCAGCTTGATGTCGCCGCCCCCCATGGCCTCCCGGCCCAGCACCTTCTCCGCCAGCAGCACAAACGCCAGCAGGGCCGCCGGGATGATGCCGCTTGCCAGCATCCCCTTCACCGTGTCCCACAGGGGCTGGCCCAGCGCGAACAGCCACACCACCCGGTTGACCGCCATGGCGATCAGCAGCTTGTCCGGGATGATCCGTTTGGCCCCGTCCGTCAGGGACACCGCCAGCAGCAGCCCCCCGAACACCAGCCACTGGGCCAGCTCCAGTGTCAGGCCGAACCGGACGCCCAGGCACACGAACGCCAACCCTCCCGCCAGCTCCGCCCAGAGGCACTCCGCCGGGATTTTCCCCCCGCAGCCGCGGCACCTTCCCCGGGAAAACAGGTAGGAGAACACCGGGACCAGCTCCCCCGGGGACAGGGTGCGCCCACAATCGGCACAGCGGGACCGCCCCCGGAACATGGCCTCCCCCCTGGCCCAACGCCACACGGCGCAGTCCAGGAAGCTGCCCAGCACCGCCCCGGCGGCGGCCAGCCAGACGCAGAGGTAAATTGTCAGCAGCAGGTGGGGGCTCATGGCTTGTCTCCCTCATTTTAACATATTTTGCAGGATTTGTATAGCTTGATTTCACTTTGGCGATGTGCTATGATATCTTTATTCAAAAGAAAGGTGGCAAAGCCTATGGAAGGCATGACCGATTTGCAATTCAAAGCCTATATTCGGCTGTTAATTCGTGCGCTGGAACGGGCGGAAGCCCAAGACACAGTAGAGGGCATCCGCTCCGAACTGGCAAAATTAAAAGCTGACTTGCAGTCAACGCTTCAAGGCTGACCCCCGCCCCCCGGCGGGGGCTTTTTTGTCCCCCCAAGGCCCGCCGTTGGGGGACAGCGGGCCTTGAGGGAACGGGCAGGGCGGAGGTTTGGGCGTCCGCCCTCCAAAGCCCGCCCCGGTGGCGGTGGGCTTTGGAGGACGCCCGCGCGGGTGGCGCGCGGGTGCCTTGATCCTTCTTTCCAGCCTTTAAAGGAACCAAAAGTGGGAGTTTTACGGATTTGCTACAGTCTTGCTGTCAAACTTCCAGTTCACTGTTACTTTACCTGTTTCCGGATTAATTGTTACTTTGAGAGGATCAGTAACATGTCCTCCACAAGTGCAGGATGCTGTAAGTGCATTCGTGGGAGACGTACCTGACTCCAACGTGCCCTGATGGGAAGTAGGATCTACGCAATAGGTATAGGTTGTTTCCGTTCCGCCCTTATTTAAAGTCTCGTTTGTCAGCAATTCAATATTCGCAAGCGCGACCGCATCGCGGATATTGGCTTGGTCAACAGCATGGCGGGAACTTTCCAACGCCGTTCCAATCATAGGAATCGATACCACAATCAGAATCGCAATAATCGCCACCACGATCAGCATTTCGACCAGCGTAAAGCCGCCGTCCCGGCGCAGCTTCGCTTTCAGGTTTTTCATGTCAAGTTCTCCTTTTCTCGGGACAGGTCCGGCATCGCGGGGCCTGCCGCCCAAATTTCTTGGGGGAGGTTCCCATCGTCTACCCACGGGTAGACGATCAAGTAATTACTTGATGCCTTCCGTGGGAAGGAGATTCAATTTAATATGTCACTCCCATTTGACGGGTACGCTCCCCCAGCCCGGTTCGCCAACCCAGGTCTTGGCTGAGGGAATTGGTTTGTGTTTGGTTTGTTTGGCTTTTGTGCTGATTAGTTTTTGGGACCCCATGCGGCAGATACTTCACCGCTGCTCTTGACTGTAACTGTGATGACGTTCCCCTTTGCGCTTTTACTTCCTGTGGTACGTGAAGGGCAAGTGCACTTCGCCGCTTCGGGCGTAGCACCAGTATCGGAAGTAGGCACCAATTTACCTTGGTGATCATCGCTGACAACGTAGTAATATGTTTTGTCAGTCGCGTCAGCAGAAAAATCAGCTTCACCACTTAAAAACGCAATATTTCCTAACGCGATAGCGTCACGGTGGTTCGCATCGTCAACAGCTTCTCTGGTTTTCTCCAAAGCTCCACCAATCATCGGAATCGAAACAGCGATCAAAATGGCGATAATCGCCACCACGATCAGCATCTCAACCAGCGTAAAGCCTTTTTTATTACGGAATTTTTCCCTCAACCCATTCATGTCAGGAAATTTTCCTCCTTTCCTCCTGAAACATAGGATGTATCTATTCACCGACCGGGTTGGCGAAGCCGGGGAATAACTTTTTCACTCGCCACAGGGCGGCAAGGTGAAAACAAATTTGCGGGGGCACCCTCATCCGTCACGGCTTACGCCGTGACACCTTCCCCCTGCAAGGGGGAAGGCTTTGCGGGTCCTTGGCCTTCCCCTCACAGGAGGGAAGGCTGACGGATGAGGGGACAATCAGGAGCCGCAGAGCTCTTTATCCCAGTTTGATGTGTCAAAGGTCCCGCCGGGGCGTGTTTTACTCCAATACATCTGCATTTTGTTATCCGCCGTATATTGGAGCCACAAAAATTTTCCTTGGTGCCCCTCTGTCCGGCACTCCCCATAGGGGGTATAACCGCCCGGGGAAAATCCACTTTTGGCGTAGACAATCCTCCCATTTTCCGCGTCAAACAGGTAAACGGTGGTGCTGTACTTGCCCTCGGCCTTATCCCGCTCCAGTGTCCCGTTCTGAACCAGGGCGGTCAAGGCCGCCGCGGCCGCCCGCTCCACCTCCCCGTCATGCTTGTGCCGCCCGCGGTCGATGGCTCCCATCACCGACGGAATGGCAATCGCCAGCAGGATCAGGAGCACCGCCGCCACCGCCAGCACCTCCACCAGGGTAAACCCCCGGCGGCTCCGCATTTTCCGCCTCACGCGCCGTCCCCCCTCAGATCGTGTTGTAGATGTTGAACATCGGCACGTACACGGCGAACAGGATCAGCACCACGAACACCGCCAGACAGCAGATGATGATGGGCTCCAGCAGGGACAACGCCCGCTCGGTGCGCACGTCCACCTCGTTGTCGTAGTATTCCGCCAGCACCTCCAGGGTGGACTCCAGCGCGCCCGCGCTCTCGCCCACGGCGGTCATCTGGATCAGCATCTGGGGCAGCTCCCGGGAGTTCGCCATGCTGTCCCCCAGGCCCCGTCCGGCCTCCACCCCCGCCACGGTGTCCAGCACCTCCTGGGCCATGACCAGGCTGGACATGGCCCGGCTGGACACGGCGATGGCCTGCAAAATGGGCACTCCGGCGGCCAGCATGGCGGACATGGTGTGGGCGAACTGGCTGGCCCCGGCCATCCGGCCGATCTCCCCCAGCACGGGCAGGGACAGCCGCAGGCGGCTGAACAGCAGCCCGCCCTTTTCCGTGCGGCTGTAGAGCCACAGGGCGGCGATGAGGGCCAGAATCCCCGCCGCCACGTACTTGCCGTACCTGGTGGTAAAGTTGGAGACGGCGATCAGCCCCACGGTGATGGGCGGCAGCTCCGCCCCCAGGTCGTCGAAGGTGTTGATAAAGGCGGGCACGGCCTTGTCCATGATGACGTACACCACCACGATGGCCACCAGAATGACGAACGCGGGATAGGTCATGGTGCTGATGGCCTTGGCGTGGGTTTTGGCGGTGCGGTCGTAGTATTTCGCCATCCGGTCGAAGGCGGACACCAGATCGCCGCTCTCCTCCCCGGCCCGGATGGTCTCCCGGAAGGTGACGGGCAGACGGCCCCCCCGCTGGTCAAAGCTGTAGCTCAGGCTCCAGCCGTTGGACACGTCCTCGGACACCTGCCGCAGCAGCCGCTGGAGGGCCTTGTCCTCCGACTGCCCCGCCACCAGATCCACGGTCTGCACCAGGGGCAGGCCCGCCTTCAGCACAATGGCGAACTGCTGGCAGGTAAAGGCCAGGGACTTGGGGCTGATCCGCTGGAACACCGCCGCGGCGGGCCGCTGGGCAAAGGATTTGGGAATCTCCTTGAGGCTGAGCACCACCTCGCAGGTCTGGCGGATCTGGGCCACCGCCTCCTGGCGGCTGGCGGCCTCCACCACGCCGGACACCCGCTCGCCCCCGGCGTAAGCCCCCTCGTATTTATAAGTCGGCATAGCGCGCCCCCCTTACAGGCCCAGGCCCCTGCGCTGGTTCTGGTTCAGCGTCCCGCCCATGCCCATGTCCTTGGTCTGGACACTGCCGCCGGGAAGGGCCTGCTCATAGGTCTCCCGGCTGATGGTCCCGGCGTTCAGCAGGTTCAGCAGGGCCCGCTCCATAAGGATATTGCCGATGGAGCCGGTGGTCTGGATGGAGTTGATAAGCTGGGGGGTCTTGCCCTCCCGGATCAGGTTGCGGATGGCCCCGTCGGTTTTCATCACCTCGCAGGCCAGCACCCGGCCCTTGCCCGAGGCCCGGGGCAGAAGCTGCTGGGACAGCACCGCCTTCAGCGTCATGGAAAGCTGTAAGCGGATCTGCTGCTGCCGTTCGGCGGGGAACACGTCCACCATCCGGTCGATGGAGTCGGCAGCGGAGTTGGTGTGGACGGTGCCGAACACCAGATGCCCCGTCTCGGCGGCGGTGAGGGCGGTCTCAATCGTCTCCAGGTCCCGCATCTCGCCCACCAGGATCACGTCCGGGTCCTCCCGGAGGGCGGCCCGCAGTCCGGCGGCGAAGGAGCGGGTGTCCTTGCCCACCTCCCGCTGGTTAATGACGCACTGGGCCGGGGTGTAGACGTACTCCACCGGGTCCTCCAGGGTGAGGATGTGCTTGGACTGGGTCTGGTTGATCTCGTTGAGCACGGCGGCCAGGGTGGTGGACTTGCCGGAGCCTGTCTCCCCCGTGATCAGCACCAGGCCCTGGCTGTAGCCAGGGAACTCCCGCACCACCTTGGGCAGGCCCAGCTCGGACAGCTCGGGCACATGCTCGTTCAGCAGGCGGATGGCGGCGGACCAGCTCCCCTGCTGCCGGAACAGGTTGAGGCGGCACCGCACCCCGGCGATGGTCTTGGCCAGATCGGCCTCCCCCACCTCCACCATGGCGTCGTACTGCTCCCCCGCCAGCTCCCGGACATAGTCCAGGCACTGCTCCGGGGTGAGCCGCTCTCCCCCCAGCTCCCGGATGGAGCCGTCCACCCGGCACCGGGGCGTCAGCCCGCACACCAGATGGATGTCGGACGCCCGGCCCTCCCGGGCCTTCTCAATCAGCTGTGTAATGGTCATGGCTTCTCCTCCTCAGAACGGGCCTTGTCCGCCCAGCACCCGGTGAACCTCCTCCGCGGAGGTGACCCCCTCCAACACCAGCCGGCGGCAGTCCTCCAGAATAGGCTGGAAGTCGGCCTCCTTCACCGCCTCCTCCAGCTGGGCGATGGAGCGGGCATGGATGGCGCGGCGGATGGCGGGGGTGACGCTGAGAATCTCAAACACGCCGGTGCGCCCCCGGTATCCGGTGTTGAAGCACTCGCCGCACCCCACCCCCCGGTAGAACTGGACAGGCTCTCCCCCGTCCTTCAGCTTCAGGAGGGCCAGCTCCTCCTCCGTGGGCGTGTACGCCTTCCGGCAGTGGGGGCACACCTTCCGCAGCAGCCGCTGGGAGATGATCCCCTTCACCGCCCCGGCGATGAGGTAGGGCTCCACGCCGATGTCCAGCAGGCGATCGATGGAGGACACGGCGTTGTTGGTGTGGACCGTGGACAGCACCAGATGGCCCGTCATGGCGGCCCGCATGGCGATCTCGGCGGTTTCGCCGTCCCGGATCTCGCCCACGGCGATGATGTCCGGGTCCTGCCGCAGCACCGAGCGCAGGACGCTGGCGAAGGTCAGCCCGGTCTTTTCGTTGATCTGCACCTGGCAGGCCCCATCGATGTGGTACTCCACCGGGTCCTCCAGGGACACCAGGTTGACCTCCTCGCTTTTCAGCCGCTGGATCATGGCGTACAGGGTGGAGGTCTTGCCCGATCCGGTGGGCCCCACCATGAGGATCACCCCCTCGGTGGCGTTGTCCACCAGCTTCAAAAACCGATCCCGGTTCTCCCCCCGCAGGCCGATGCCGTCCAGGCTGCCCAGCTCCGCCGCCTTGCGCAGCAGCCGGATAACCACCTTTTCCCCGTGGGTGGTGGGCAGGGTGGAAATACGCAGGTCCAGCGTCTCCTGCTGGACGGTGACGTTGGCCCGGCCGTCCTGGGGGATCATCTTCTGGGCGATGTCCATCCGGGCCATGATCTTCATCCGGGAGATCACGGAGCTTTGCAGCTCCCGGGGCACCTGGATGATGGTGCGCAGCGCGCCATCGATCCGCATCCGGATGGCCATGTGGTCCTCCCCCGGCTCCATGTGGATGTCGCTGGCTCGCTCGGTATAGGCCCGGTCGATGATGGAGTTCACCAGCCGGATGGCGGGGGCGGCGTCCGCCTCGTCCTCGTCTACCGCCACGCTCTGCCCCCCGGCGGCCCCCAGGGCGGACGCGCCGTACTGCCCGCCGATCAGATCCCGCTGCATCTCCTCGATGGCCCGCATGGCCCCCTGGTTGCTGTACAGGTTCTGCACCGCCCGCTCCACGGCGGCGGCGGTGGCGATGAGCGGGATCACCCGGCGGCGGGTGATGGCCCGCACCTCCTCTACCGCCACGAAGTTCAGCGGGTCGGCCATCGCCAGGTGCACGTCGGTGCGGCTGGCCTTCACCGGCACCACCATATGCTTTTTCGCCACATTCTTGGGCAGGATCTGGGCCATCTCCGATGGGATGGACAGGGAGTTCAGATCCACATACTCCACGCCCACCTGGTTCATCAGCGTGTCGATGAGCTGCCGCTCCGTGATGAAGCCGTGGGCCTGGAGCACCGTGCCCAGCCGCTCGCCGCTCCCGGCCTGAAGCTCCAACGCCTGCCTGAGCTGCGCCTCGGTGATGGCTCCGCTCTCCACCAGCATGTCGCCCAACCGGTTATATTTCATTGCCATGGCTCCGCCCCCTCTCTATGTCGTCGGTTTGTAGTTCAGGCAACGGACGGTGAATTCCACGGTGCGGGACAGCCCGCCCCCGGCCTGCTGAACCGTCAGGCTTACCCGGAACAGCCCGTCCGCGCAGGTCACTCGGAAGGCCCCCGGCCGAAGCTCGTAGGCCCCGTGGTTGTAGGCCCCGTCCGGCACCATCTGGTAGATTCCGGCGTAGAGCTTCCCATTCTCCACCTTCAGCTCCGTATAGGCCCTGTCCGGGTCCGGATAGTTATAGCGGTGGCTGTGGAACCGCGTCACCCTTCCGTCCGCCTCCGTCTCAACCTCCCGGGCGTAGCGCAGCTCGTCCGCCAACGCCGACGTCAGGGTGGAGCCCAGCAGCTCCAGCTCCGACTGGGCGGTCAGCTCCCGGTAGCCCCGCATGGCCAGGTTCAGCCCCGTGTTCACCAGCAGCCCCAGCAGCACCAGGATAGCCACAGCGCACAGCGTCTCCACCAGGGTCAGGCCCCGGCTGTCCTTCCACTTACGGGTCACGGGACGCCGCCCCCTTTTGATAGGAGTACATCTCCTCGCCGCCGTAGAGGAACACGTCGATGGTGTCCTCTGTGCCGTTCCCCTTTACCGTCACGGAAGATTCGCCCTCTTTCCCGGCCTTTTCCTCCGCCGCGGACAGGGCCTCGTAGTACCGCCCATCCGCCTCCCGGGTGTCCCGGCCCATCGCCGCCGCCGTCATGCAGCAGGTGAACAGCAGCGCGACCGAAAGGGCCGCGATCAGGATGGAGGCCAGCAGCTCCACCAGGGTCTCCCCCCGGCTGTCCTTCCGCTTGCGACCTACCATGTCGTCGGCTCCTTCCTCGTAATTTGGCTCAGCGTCCACTTGATGGGGCCGTATGTAGTCTTTCCCGCCTCGATCTGGGGCACGGTGCCGCATATCAGCTCGGCGTACATGGAATGGCTCTCATCGTCCGCCAGCCTTGCCGTCACATAAATCCGGAAGGCCGGATCTTGTTTCAATACCACTGTCACCTTCACCGGCAGGTTCAGCCCTGTCCCGCTATCCGGATCGGTCACGGCCAACTCCAGTTCGACCGCCTGATCACCGCTGACGGTGAAGCTGCTGTTGTAAATGTAATGATCGCTGTTTTTGATCTCCGTCACAGGCAGGCGTCCTTTGGCAAACAATCCGTCCAATGTGTTGAGCATGGGCAAAACATTCTCCGAAAATCCGCCTGTATAGCTGCCGCTTTTCTGTTCGTAGTAATATTTGTAATAGTCGTGCACTGAATAAGACCCGTTTTCTGTGACGATTGTTTTCAGAACTTCTTCTGTTTTTGTTCGAACAAACTCCGCACTGTACTCCGCCGCCGTCAGCTCATCGCACACCAGCTGCATCGCCGACGACAGCGTCAGGTATTTCTGCTGTTCCTCCCGGCTGCTGCGGCTTTTCCCGGCGTTGGACGCCGCCGCCATCAGCACCGACGCCCCCACCATGGCGCACACCAGGAAAAACAGCAGAGCCAGCAGGATGGACGCCCCGCGCTGGCTGCGCAGCTTGCCGCGTATGCTTCCCACGGGACCTCCCCCTTTCTCTCACCGGGGCCGACGCCTACGCGCCGTCCCCCTCCTCCCCGTCCCGGCCCGGTTCCTCCGGGACGGGGTCCATGCTCTCCTTGGCCGGAAGCGCGGGCTCCGGCTCTTTTGCCGCGTCCTCCCGGACTTCCGCCTGTCCGCCCTCCGGAGCCGCGCCCCTGTCCTTCTGCGTCTCAGCGTCCGGATGATCGGGCTTCGTCTCCTCCGGCTCCGCCTTCGGAATGGTCACGGTCACCGGGACGGCCTGGACGACGGGCGGCGCATCAGCTTCCCCATCGCTCCGCCTCAGCTCCAGCGTCAGCTCCAGCGTTACCTCCGCTCCCGGAGTATAGTTCTTCAGCGTCACAACGTTATTCTCCCAGGCCACCTCGGGCTCGGGCGCAGGCTTCGCCGTCTCCACAGGCTCCGTTGTCTCCGGGGGCTCCACAGGCCCGGCGGCGTCCGGCTCCGGCTCCTTCACCGTCCCCACCTTGACATCCGTCACGGTGGTCACAATGCTGGGCCCCTCCCCTTCCTCAAGGGGAATCTCGGGGAAGGTGAGCCGCACCTCGCCCGTCTTTTCGTCAAGCTCCGGCTCCGGCGGGGGGAGCATCTCCACCGTCAGCGTGCTGTTCTCAACGGACAGGGTTCTGTTCTCCCCCTCCCCAGCCGCTTTTCCGTAGTAGTAGGCCACATTGACGGGCATGGCCTGCGCGCCCTCCTGGACCCGCTCCTCGTCATACTCCGCCGCCTTGAGCTGGAGGTAATAGCCGCCCGTTTCGTCCTTTTGCAGCTTTGCCCAGTTCAGCATCCAGGGCGGATTGCAGACGCTCTTTTCGGTGACGATCTCCACGGCCTCCTGCCTCTCCGCCGTCAGCTCCTGCCAGTTTTCGTCGCACAGGGACAGCGGCACCCTGACGTCGGCCCCCGGCAGCACGTAGATGGGCAGGGTCTGGGGCTTCACCCGCAGCTCCGCGGTCACCTTCACCGTGATGGTGACGGAGTATTCCACCCCGCCCACGGTGTACGTCACCGTCACATCATCCAGCCCCTGCTCGTACCCGGTCACCTCGATGGTACACGTTCCTTCGCCGTATCCGGTGATCTTCACCGTGGCCTTGGGCGCGGGTTCTCCCGCCGCAAGCAGATCGTCGCGCTCCTCCCCGGTGGGCGATACCGTCCACCTGCCGCCCTCCGGCACCCCCTCGCTCAGGGTCAGCGTCTCCGTCTCGGTGTCCGACCGCAGCAGGTTCACCTCGATAGGCCCGCCGCCCGCCGCCCGCTCGATGCCCTCCAGGGGCCAGTCGCCGTAGTGGACGTGGATGCTCCCGCCCTCCCGGGTCAGGATGGTGGGGAAGGGGTAGTTCAGCCCCTCCAGATTGGGCCGGGAGCTGTAGCTGTACTTGCCGGGGATGCTGTCGCCGCCGGGGGTGGTCTTGGTGACGGGGGAGAAGGCGGTAAGCCAGCCCATAATGTACCGTTTATCCGCTCCCTTCTCAATCAGGTCCTTCCCGGACAGCTGGCGGTAGGTAAGGCCCATGGGGTCGGACCGGGGCACATACTCCCCCTGATTTTTCGTCAACTCCCACAGATCCGTTTTAAGCCTGTTCTCCCCGTTCCCGTGCAGGTCGCCGGGGATGTCCAGTGTGCCGCCCTCCTGCTTATTGTTTTTCAGCACCTCGGAGGTCAGGTAATAGCAGTTGGTGATGGTGCATTTGCCGTGGTTGGCGGAATCCGCCACTCCAGGGGGCCGATCACCTGCCGATGGATAAATCTCCCCCGTGCCGCCGATGGCGTACAGCGCGCCCAGCTTCTTCTTATTGCCATTCGTCCCGCTCAGGTTGATCTCCGTATCCTCATAGCTGGGCAGGGTCACATAGCTGTAGCAGTTGGTCAGCGCGTTATCTGTTTGATTTGCCGTAGTCCCCCCATCGTCATTTGTGGCTCCAATCGGTACGCCCTGGCCGTTCACCCGCAGCGGCTTGAAATAGCTGCCGCCCACCAGTCCGCCCACGTACACGCCTTTCGGCGGGTTCTTGCCGCCGGGAACGGTAACACCGCTCTCAATGTCAATGCTTCCCCCGGCGAAGCAGTTGGTCACGCTGTTCTGACAGCTTCCCACCAGCCCGCCCACGCGCATATTGTCGTTGTCCACCGCCGTGGACGGAACCTTAACCTCCGTCACCGCGGAACAGCCCTCCAGTGCCATGTTGGAAACGCCCGCCAGCCCGCCGATGCAGCTTCCGCCCCAGCCCGAGCTGGTATAGACATTCGCGTTGACGGTATAGCCCGCCACGGAGCAGTTCACCAGTCCATTACTGTTTTTATCATCCGTAACCGCCATTCCCACCAGGGTGCCTGCCGCATACCAGCAGGTGAGCGTCCCTTCATCCCGCTTGGCTTCCACTGTCCCCGTCCCGTCGGAGGAGTAGAGGATCACGCTGTCCAGCCTGCCGTTATAGATCATGCCGAACAGGCCCGCGCAGGAGGACGTCTGCCCCTGGATTTTCACATCCTGGATCACATAGTCGTCCCCATCGTACTCCCCGCCGAACCAGCCGAACAGGCTGCTCGTCTTGGGTCCTTGACCGTTGATCCTGTCGTAATACTCCGCGATGGGGGTATACGTCCCATTCGCCCCATCAATATCGTGGGTCTGCTTCCAGTAACGTTTTGTGTCGGCACCGACACGGGACAGATAGGGGAACTGACTGCTGTTGGTTTTTTCTTCAGTATTGCTGTGCCCATGCAGCACCGTCTTGGTATTCCGGTTCTCGCTGTTCCAGTTGATGGCGGAAAGCTGTCCCATGGCCCGCACCCCGTAGGGGTTCTTCTCCGTCCCTGGCGTGGCTTTCAGCTCGTTCCCCATCACGGTATAACCCTCGGGTGCCTCCGCCACGGACAGCGCGTCCGCGAAGTGGGGGTTGATCTCGAACACGGCCTTAACGCCCCCCTCCACCAGCGTGAGCCTGCCGTTGGGGGAGCCGTCCGTTCCACTGGCGTACAGCCCGGGCCGCGTGGTTCCCTCCACGAAATTCCCTTTCTCACCAGGATCCGGGCTGGGCACAAAGCTGCGGCAGGAATGGAATGTATAGCCCGGCATCAGGGTGCCCAGGGCGTTGTTCGTCTCGCTGTCCTCCGCACTTTCCGCCCTCTCCGGCTTTGCGCCCACTTCTCCCTTTTCTGTATACAAAATCCCCTCAGAGGTGAATTTTACCGCATTATCCTCGTCGATATAGAACCCATACCCGTAATCCACCACCACGCCGCCGTCGCTGCGCGCATTGGACAGGGTGGAGGTCTTTGTCACCGTCTCCTTATTCGGGTCCACCGCCAGCATACTGATGCCGTAGACCACCCGCTTGCTGTCCTTCGAGACGCCGGGAAGCTCCATCTTTTCCCAGTAGTACACGCCCATCCGCCCCAACGGCAGCGGCTCCAGCCAGCGGCCGTAGTGGACCGGCTTTCCCTCTGCGTTTACCACGCCCGTGGGCAGGGGGAAGTCCTTAGCACCCGGGTTCCCGCCGAAGGCGGCCTCTCCGCCCAGAGCCATGGCGTCCCTGCCCGGCTTCCCGCTGATCCAGATCGCCGTCTCCCCGCCGCTCAGATCCTGATAGAACACGGGCTCGGCCTTGTCCCCCTCAAAGGAGTAGCTGGCGTTGTAGGCGTTATCCCGGTAGGTAAAGTTTCCCTTATCCACAAAGAAGGTGTTCCGCTGCTGGCCCTCCTTCTGGCCCGCGAAGCCGTAGGTTTCCGCCCCCAGGCCGCTGGACTCCAGCTGCACCGCCGCGTAGCTGTTCACAATCAGCCCGGAGTTGTAGCCCACAAAGCCGCACACCCGGGCGTCCGACTCCTTGGACACCTCCGCGCTGACGCGGCCCACGGCGTAGGAGCTGTAAATCGCCGCGCCCGCGCCGTTGTTCCGCCCCGCCAGTCCCCCGGCGTAGGCGTGGGAGTAGTCGTCCCCGCTGGCCGCCAGCCGCGCGGTCTCGGCGGCGCAGTTCTGGATGGTCCCCTCGTTGCTGCCCACCAGGCCGCCCACGTATCCCACGGCCTTGCTGTAGACCTTGCCCTCCAGGTTGATCCCGGCCACGGCGCAGTTGATGATGGTGCCGTTGTTCCCGCCGGCCAGTCCGCCCAGGTACAGGTTCACCTTGCTCCGGGACACGGTCACCGTCTCGTCCGGGTCCATGAGGTAGACGATATCCTTCAGCGTGCCCTCGGACAGGCCGAACAGCCCGGCGTACTGCCTGCTCCCCGTCTCCTCCAGCCGGAACTCCACGCCCTGGATGGTGTGGCAGCCGCCCTGGTAAACGCCGCGGAAGGGCTGGCCCATCCTGCCGATGGGGCTTTGCTTCCCCATCTCCGGGTTTTTCCCGCCGTTCTCCAGCGTCCAGCCGTACCCCGTGTAGTTTGCGTAATTCAGATCCAGCTCCTGGGTGAAGGTAAAGCTCAGCTCCTTCGCCGGATAGTAATACTCCGCAAAGTCGCTCAACGCCCGCAGGTGCCGGGGGGTGCGCACGGAGATCCGCGCGTTCTCCGCGGCGGCGGCGATGGCCCCGGCCCGCTGCTCCTCCGTGTCCAGCCCCTCCAGGGGGAACACGGTCTTGGCGAAGTGGGGGCAGTAGGCGGACGCCGTCTCCCCGCCCTCCTTTGATAATGTAAAGGTGAGAATCTGGTAAAGATCCTTCGCGGCTGTTTCGCTGTCGATCAGCTTCTCGGGCAGGGGGGCGAGGTAGTAGATCTCCTCCTCCCCTGTCTGCCCGTTCGTATCGGTCACGGTAAGCAGCTTGTCTTTCTCATACGTCATCCCGTCCTTGGCCCCATTGAACCAAATGGTAAGCTCGTCCCCCAGGTCCTCCGCCCGGAACGCCACGGCATAGCCGTCCAGAGGGACAACCGCATCGTCCCTCAGACAATCCACTCCGCCGCCGTAAAAGCCGTACCCGGCCTCCTGGCCGTCCTTCTGATACCGCTCATAGTAGACCAGGGCGGGCTTGATAAATTCCGTGTTCCAGTCGCCGTAATGGGGCAGTCCCGCCAGCCCCGGGAAGTCATAGGTGGCCAGAGCCATGCCCTCCCGCAGGTTATAGGGATTGCTGGCGGCATAGTCTTTCCACTCAAACGCGCCGCCCAGCGTCCTGGCAAAGTCCGTGCCCGCCGAGTTCCCCGGCCGTGTCATTTGCGCGAACTCCATGCCGCTGCCAGAAGTGATCTGCAAATAGTAGCAGCTATTTACGCCGTTCTCCACCCCGGACGCCAGCGGCTCAATCTCCCCGCTGTCAACGTCCTCATAACGCATGGCGGAATAGGCCCGCTCTGCCGCCGCCACCGTCCCGGCGCACAGTCCGGCGGCCCTCGCATTCGCCCCCGCGCCCTTGATGAACCCCGCCGCATAAACATCCGCCAGGGACGTGCCGCCGTCCGCAGATCCAATCAGCCCCGCCGTGGCAGGCCCGGTCAGATAGCAGTCCGCGTAGGACTGCTCCACGGTGGTCACACCGTCCGCCCGTCCCACCAGACCGCCCGCGAGAACACGGCCCCGCACCAGAGTGGCCGCCAGACAGCTTGTGATCGTTCCGCCGTTCAGCTCACCCGCCAGTCCCCCGGCGGTGCCGCCAGCGATCTGGTAGACGGGCGTCCCGTCCTTCGTCAGCCGCTCCCGCAGCTCGTTCTGGCTGCCCATCTCCCAGTAGACCCAGCAGTTGTCAAACGCGGCGTTGGCCGCGCTTCCCACCAACGCCCCCACGGGCGCATTGTCCCCCGCCTTCACCTGGGCATTGATCAGCCGCACGTCCTGGAAGGTAAACTCATCCTTCTCCCCCACCGCCGCAAACAGCCCCGCGCCGTTTTTGTCCTTCGCGCTCTCCGCCGTCACCGTCAGACCCTTGATGGTGTGGACGGCGGCATCCTCCCCCGTCCCGGAGGAGCCGCAAAAGGACTTCAGCTCAGAATTTTCGATGGGCTTAAACTGGTAATCCTCAAACTTGCCGGCGTCCTGGTCGATGTCGGCGATCTGCACCGCCGCCGTCTTGCCCGCCACCCCGGAAAACGTTTGGTCCAGGTTTTGCAGGTGCCGCAGGTTCGCGATGTTGGCAGTGCTCCCATTGCTCTCATCGGCGAACAGGGAATTGTTCACGTCCCTGCCCTCCGCGCTGGTGATATTATCCTGCTTCAGCTTGGCGGACACGGTAAAGTCCTTCCCGGGGGCCGCGTCTTTGAAAATCTCCTTGAACCGCGGCCCGCCCTCCTTCAGCGTGTCCAGCGTCCAGGTATAGGTATAGGTCGTCTCGCCGTAGCTCGTCTCCTGGTCCACCTGGGGCACCCTCCAGCCGCTTCCCGTCCCCTCCGTGTTCAGCCAGAGCGTCCTTCCCCCATACATCAGCCGCGCCTCCAGCACCGGCTGGTGCTTCCCGTTCGCCGCCGCCGTATACTTGACCCTGACCGTCAGCTCCTCGCCGTTCTGGATCTCCACGATGGGCGCGCTGAGCGGCGAGGACGCGCCGCCGCCCACCGACGCGCTGCCGTAGTACCCCACCATCTTCTTCGCGTTCAGCCGCTCCTCCCGGGAGAGCTCCCGCAGGGGATAAATGTCCGCAAGCTCCCCAATATTTCCGCCCTTCCCGGCGTAAAATACGTCGGTGACGCTCCCCGTGCCCACGTAATTTCCTTCCTCGTCCACATTGAGCTGGTATACAATATAAAAGGTGCCCTTGCGCAGCGCGGGATCAATGGTCCCCTCGGGCAGGAGATCGTCCAGCGCGTCCTTCGCATCGTTGTAGCTGTAAGATATGTAGCGCAGCTCCCCCTCCTGGTCACCGCCCCCAGCGGCCAGCGGGCTGACGCCGGCCCCCTCTGCCGGAAGGGCCAGCGTCTGGCCCTTCTCCGCCACCAGCTTATTCAGCCGCCCCCCGGCGGACAGCAGCACCGCCCGGTTCTCCGCCGCCAGATAGATCTCCCGGGCGGTGTTGTCCAGCTCGGTGATCTCCAGCCAGCGGGCATAGCGCACCACGGACACCATGCCCACCGCCAGCAGGATGACCACGATGGCCGTCACCGCCAGCATCTCCACCAGAGTAAATCCGCTGTTCCGTTTTCCGTTTGTTTCGCGCCTCATAGCCATACTCCTTACCCCAACTGAACAGAACGCGGGCATAAATCATCTGTTTTAATCATAATACAAGAAAGCGGAAAAGTCAACCTTTAGCATTACCTATGTATACTATGGGCAAACTCCTTTTTGTTACACTGTGAACAGACAGGAGGGAACGACCCATGATCGACTGTAGTGAAAAGCTCCGCCAGCTCCGGCTGGGCAAGCACCTGACTCAGGGACAGCTGGCCCAGCGGGTGGGCGTCACCAAGGGGATGGTCAGTGCCTACGAGACCGCCAGCAAGGCCCCCTCCCTGGAGGTGCTCATACGCCTGTCCCGGGTGCTGGGGGTGACGGTGGACTACCTGGTGTGCGTGGACGCGCCCCGGTATATGGACATATCCGCCCTGGACGACAGCTCCGCCGCGCTGGTCATCGCCCTGGTGGACAAGCTGGCCCAGACCCGCCAGGAACCGCCCCGGTGAGCGGCCCTTCGCCGCCCTCCGTCAGCTTTCGCCGCAATACGCCATCCATATAATCCCATATATTATAACGCATTTCCAGTGCCCTGCGATCATTTTTTCGTGAAACGCCCTATTTTCTGCGTGGAACACTGAAAAGAAGCGTCTGAGGAACCCACTCGTCCCCAGACGCTTCTTTTCAAAACGCGTAATTCAGATAGGCTTTTTTCATCTGCGGAATCTGCTTCCGGGCCACCGGAAGCCTCCGCCCGTTGGACAGCAGCAGCTCGCCCCCCGCCAGCCCCTGGATAAACTCCAGGTTGACGATATAGGCCCGGTGGGGGGAGAAGAACCGCCCGTCCCCCTCCAGCCGCTCCAGCAGGGAGGTGAGGGTGGCGGAGGTCTCCAGGGACGTCCCGTTGGACAGGGTGCACATACGCCGGTGGTCAAAGCTCTCCACCAGCACCAGCTCCCGGAGCCGCACCTTCCGGACCCCCTCCCTGGTTTTCAGCAGCAGGCAGGGGTCGTCCGCCGGGGCCAGGGCCTGGGCCGCCGCCGTCACCGCCTGGAAGAACGCCTCCCGCTCCACCGGCTTCAGCAGGTAGCCCGCCGCGTTGACGGCGAAGGCGTCCAGCGCGTACTCCCGGGAGGAGGTCAGAAACAGGATCTGAGCGGTCTCCCCCCGCTCCCGGAGCTTCCGGGCCAGCTCCAGCCCGGACAGGTGGGGCATGAGAATATCCAACAGGTAAATATCAAACCCGCCCTTTTCCTCCAGCCGCTCCAGCAGGTCGAAGGGGGAGCGGAAGGTCTCCACCAGGGCGGGCAGGTCCGGACGGCTCTGGAAAAACTCGGCAGTAAAGCCCTCCAGCCGCTCCAAATCCCCGGGCTGGTCGTCACAGATACACAGCTTCAGCAATGGAACTCACCTCTCACACACGGGCCGGATCCATTGTCCCCCGGCCCTGTTGGACGCCGCCGGAACAAGCATCCTTACAAGCTGCTGTGCAGCTTGTAAGCCGGTTGACCGGCTTTGGCGGGCCCGCCCCGGGCCAACCCCCGCAGCGGGCATTATTATGGTATTGTATCACATTTTTTCCCCGGAGGGAAGCCCCAGATTCTTGCATTTCCCTCCCATTCCCCCATTCCGCCCCTCCCCCCTTGCAAACCGCCGCCCCAGCGGGTATAATGGGGAGGACAAACCTTCCAGGAAAAGGAGGCCGCGCCCGTTGAAGAAAAAACCCGCCCTGCTCTCCCCCGGCCGCATTCTGGCCGCGGGCTTCCTCGGCATCATCCTGGCCGGGGCACTGCTGCTGTCCCTGCCCTTCGCCAACCGGACAGGCCGCCCCCTGCCCTTCCTGGACTGCCTGTTCACCTCCACCTCCGCCACCTGCGTCACCGGGCTGGTGGCGGAGGACACCTGGACCCAGTTCAACGGCCTGGGCCAGCTCATCCTGCTGGTGCTCATCCAGGTGGGGGGGCTGGGCTATATGACCATGGTGCTGATGGCCTCCATGCTGCTGGGGCGGAAGATCAGCCTGCGCCAGCGGGACCTTATGCTGGAGAGCGTCAGCGCGGAGCGTCTCAGCGACGTCTACGTCCTCCTGCGCTATATCCTCCGGGGCACCGCCGCCATCGAGTGCGCCGGGGCGGCCCTGCTGGCCTTCCGCTTCGTGCCCGAGCTGGGCTGGGGCCGGGGGCTGTGGTATTCCGTGTTCCACAGCGTCTCCGCCTTCTGCAACGCGGGCTTCGACCTCATGGGCTTCCGGGAGCCATACAGCTCCCTCACCCACTACGCGGACGACCCCCTGGTGAACCTGACGGTGTGCGCCCTGGTCCTGCTGGGCGGTCTGGGCTTCCTGGTGTGGCGGGAGGTGTGGGAGAAGGGCCCCCGCCTCCGGCGGTACGCTCTCCACGCCAAGATCATGCTGTCCGCCACCCTGATCCTCACCCTGGGCGGCGCGATCCTGTTCTGGCTGGCGGAGCGGGACAACCTGCTGTCCGGCATGGCCCCGGGGGAGCAGGCCCTGGCCAGCCTGTTCCAGGCGGTGTCCCCCCGGACGGCGGGCTTCAACACCGTGGACCTGGCCCGGCTCACCAGCGCGGGGGGGCTGCTCACCATCGCGCTGATGTTCATCGGGGCCGGACCCGGCTCCACCGGCGGCGGCGTGAAGGTGACCACGGTGGCGGTCTGCCTGCTCACCCTCACCGCCTATATCCGGGGCAGGCGGGAGGTGGGCGCGTTCAACCGGCGGCTGGACGAGGGCCAGATCCACCGGGCCGCGGCGGGCGTTACTTTATATATAACCCTGGCCCTGGGCGGGGGCTTCCTGCTGCTGGCCCTCCAGCCCTTCCCCCTTCAGGACGCCCTGTTCGAGGTGTTCTCCGCCATGAGCACCGTGGGCCTGTCCACCGGGATCACCCGGGAGCTGTCCTCCCTGAACCGGCTGGTGATCATCGTCATGATGTTCTGCGGGCGGCTGGGCAGCCTGTCCATCATGATGGCCCTGGCGGAGCGTCTGCCGCCCCGGGTGAAGGACCCGGTGGAGCGGATCACCATCGGCTGACAGCTGTAAACCAAACCTGTCCCGTCCCGCCGGACGACAGCTGTAGTCCAAGCTGTCCCCGTCCGGCTGGACTACATTTGTAACCCAAACTATTTGAAAGGTGTGATTGCGATGGCTGCCACATTTCTGGTCATCGGCCTGGGCCGCTTCGGCACCAACCTGGCCCTGCGGCTCATGGATCAGGGCAACGAGGTGATGGTGCTGGACAGCAGCGAGGAGACCGTCAGCCGCATCGCCCCCCATGTCACCCAGGCCAAGGTGGGCGACTGCATGGACGAGGAGGTGCTGGCCTCCCTGGGGGTGGACGGCTTCGACTTCTGCTTCGTCTGCATCAGCGACAATTTCCAGTCCTCCCTGGAGACCACCTCCTTATTAAAGGAGCTGGGCGCGCCCATGGTTGTCGCCAAGGCCAACCGGGACCTCCACGCCCGCCTGCTGCTGAAGATCGGCGCGGACGAGGTGATCTTCCCGGAGCGGGACATGGCCCAGCGGGCCGCCATGCGCTTCAGCGTCAACGGCGCGCTGGAATATATCGAGCTGGCCCCCGGCTACGCCATCATGGAGCTGGACGTACCCGACCACTGGGCGGGCAGCACCATCCTGGACCTGGACATACGCCGGAGGTATCACGTAAACGTCATCGGCCGCAAGGAGGACGGGGCCATCCTGCCCATCGACTCCTCCTTTGTCTTTGCCTCGGACACCCACATCATGGTGGCGGGCCGCCCCGACGACGTCTCCCGCATGGCCCATGAGCGGGCCAGGTAGCCCCTCCCTGGACTACCGTCCCCTGTCCCCCCGCCGCCCGGTGGCGGTGGACCGGCTGTACTCGGTGCACTACTTCGAGTGGCCCATCAGCTACGCCTACTCCGGCGAGAGCCACGACTTCTGGGAGCTGCTGTACGTGGACAAGGGCGCGGTGGAGGTCACCGCCGGGGACAGGCGGCTCCGGCTGGACCAGGGGCAGATCATCTTTCACCCGCCGGGGGAGTTCCACGCCTTCTCCGCCGCCGGGGCCGCCCCGGATCTGGTGGTGGTGGGCTTCGGCTGCCCCAGCCCCGCCCTGGACTTCTTCCGGGGCAGGACCGCCAGCCTCCGGGGGGAGGAGCGGGCCCTGCTGGGGCGGATCGTGTCGGAGAGCGCGGCCGCCTTCTCCACCCCGCTGAACCTCTCCCAGCTCACCGAGATCACCCGCCGGGAGGTGCAGCCCTTCGGGGGCGAGCAGCTTCTGTGCGCCGCCCTGGAGGAGCTGCTGATCCGGCTCATCCGCCGGGAGGGGGCCCCCCAGCCCCGGGCGGACGGCAGGCCGGAGGACGGCGGCGCGCTGGCCCAGGTGATGGACTACCTGGAGCGGCGGGTGGACCAGCCCCTCACCCTGGAGCAGATCTGCCGGGACAACCTGGTGGGCCGCAGCCAGCTCCAGAAGCTGTTCCACGCCCGCACCGGAGGCGGGGTGATGGCCTGGTTCGGCGCGCTGAAAATCCAGGCCGCCCGCCGCCTGATCCGGGAGGGACGGCTGAACTTCACCCAGATCGCCGCCCGCCTGGGCTTCCAGTCGGTGCACTATTTCTCCCGCCGCTTCCGGCAGGCCACGGGTATGTCCCCCAGCGAATATGAGCGAAGCGTGAAGATGCTGTCCGAGGGCGGGCCCGCTCCGGACGAAAGTGCAAATAATGTACACGATAGCATATTCCCTTTCCGCCCCGGCCCGCCTACAATAGGGACAGATTCCAACGGAACGAATCCACAATCGTCCTCAAAACCGAAAGGAGCGCATTAACTATGTCTATTCTGGTCGCCGGCGGCGCCGGCTATATCGGCAGCCACACCTGCGTGGAGCTGATCAACGCGGGCTATGAGATCGTGGTGGCGGACAACCTCTACAACTCCTGCGAGGAGGCCCTGCGCCGGGTGGAGAAAATCACCGGGAAGCCCGTCCCCTTCGTCAGGACCGAGCTGTGCCATGAGGACGAGGTGGAGGCCCTGTTCGCCCAGTACCCGGACATCGACTCCGTGATCCACTTCGCCGGACTGAAGGCGGTGGGCGAGAGCGTGTCCAAGCCCCTGGAGTACTACTCCAACAACCTGATCAGCACCCTGTACCTGCTCCAGGCCATGCGCCGCCACGGGGTGAAAAATTTCGTGTTCTCCTCCTCCGCCACGGTGTACGGCGACCCCCACACCGTCCCCATCCAGGAGGACTTCCCCACCGGAGGCACCACCAACCCCTACGGCACCTCCAAGCTGTTCCAGGAGAAGATCCTGTCCGACATCTGCGCCGCCGACCCCGGGCTGAACGTGGCCCTGCTGCGGTACTTCAACCCCATCGGTGCCCACGAGAGCGGCCTCATCGGCGAGGACCCCAACGGCATTCCCAACAACCTGGTCCCCTATATCGCCAAGGTCGCGGTGGGCCAGCTGGAGAAGGTCCACGTCTACGGCAGCGACTATAACACCCCCGACGGCACCGGCGTGCGGGACTATATCCATGTGGTGGATCTGGCCCGGGGCCACGTGGCGGCGTTGAAGAAGCTGGACACCAGCTGCGGCCTGTTCATCTGCAACCTGGGCACCGGAACCGGCTACTCCGTGCTGGACGTGCTCCACGCCTATGAGAAGGCCTGCGGCCACGAGCTGCCCTACGTCATCGAGGCCCGCCGCCCCGGCGACATCGCCGCCTGCTACGCCGACCCCGCCCGCGCCCGGGACGAGCTGGGCTGGACCGCCCAGCTGGGCATCGAGGAAATGTGTGCCTCCTCCTGGAAGTGGCAGTCCCAGAACCCCAACGGGTACAAGGGGTGATCCCGTAGGGGCCGATGTCCCCATCGGCCCTGGCTCCAGATTATGACATACGGGTATATCCCGGGCCGGTGAGGACACCGGCCCCTACATAGAAATTTGAGGAGGTTCGCGGACAGTGAAGAAGCCTGTTTTAGTGATCATGGCCGCCGGCATGGGCAGCCGGTACGGCGGCCTCAAGCAGCTGGACCCCGTGGGGAACCACGGCCAGCTCATCATCGACTACTCCATCTACGACGCCCGCCGGGCCGGGTTCGAAACCGTGATCTTCGTCATCAAGGAGGAGATCGAGGCCGATTTCCGCGCCTGCATCGGCGACCGGGTGGCGAAGGTGATGGACGTGAAGTACGCCTTCCAGCGTAAGGACGACCTGCCCGCGGGCTACGCCGTGCCCACAGAGCGCACCAAGCCCTGGGGCACCGCCCAGGCCGCCCTGGCCGCCCGGGAGCTGGTGGACGGACCCTTCGCCATCATCAACGCCGACGACTACTACGGCCCCGAGGCCTATCAGCTCATCTACGACTACCTGTGCGCCCACCCGGACGGGGACGTGTACGAGTACGTGATGGTGGGCTACCTGCTGAAGAACACCGTCACCGAGCACGGCTCCGTGGCCCGGGGCGTCTGCACCGTGGACGGGGAGCACATTCTCCGGGACATCGTGGAGCGCACCGCCATCGAGAAGGACGGGGCGGACGCCCGCTTCACCGAGGACGGCGGGCAGAGCTGGACCCCCCTGCCCGGAAACACCACCGTGTCCATGAATATGTGGGGCTTCACCCGCAGCTTCCTGGACGAGGCCCTGGCCCGGTTCCCCGCCTTCCTGGACAAGGCCCTGGCCGAGAACCCCGCCAAGGCGGAGTACTTCCTGCCCACCGTGGTGGAGCAGCTCATCGGCGAGGACAAGGCCCGGGTGCGGGTGCTGGTGAGCGAGGACAAGTGGTACGGCGTCACCTACCGGGAGGACAAGCCCACCGTGGTGGCCGCCATCGCGGAAAAGACAAAGGCGGGGCTGTACCCCGACCAGCTGTGGGAGGCGTGACATGGACGTAATTCAGACTGTGCTGGACGAGGCCCTGGACGCCTTCGACTTCGGCGCGCCCGTGGTGGGTGCCATCCGCTTTGGACAGGGGCACATCAACGACACCTTCGTGGTGCACACCCAGCCGGAAAACCTGTGCTGCCGCCGCTTCATCCTCCAGCGGATGAGCCCCGCCGCCTTCAAGCGGCCCGACCAGCTTATGGAGAACATCATCGGCGTCACCGACTACCTGGGCCGGGAGATCGAGAAGCACGGCGGCGACCGCAGCCGGGAGGCCCTGGAGGTCGTCCGCCCCAAAAACGGGGAGCCCTTCTTCACCGACAGCCAGGGGGGCGCGTGGCGGCTGTACCCCTTCGTGGAGCACACCATCTGCTACCAGTCCGCCGAGACGCCGGAGCTGTTCGCCGCCTCCGGGCGGGCCTTCGGGCGGTTCCAGAAGCTGCTGCAAAACTACCCGGCGGACACCCTGTATGAGACCATCCCCAACTTCCACAACACGGAGGACCGGCTGGCCAAGCTGAAGGACGCCATCGCCGCCGACCCCCTGGGCCGGGCCGCCTCCTGCCAGCCCGAAATCCAGTTCATGCTGGACCGGGAGGCGGACTGCTCCGTGGCCCTGTCCGCCCTGCGGGAGGGCAGACTGCCCCTGCGGGTGACCCACAACGACACCAAGCTGAACAACGTCCTCATGGACGACAAAACCGGAGAAGGCGTGTGTATCATCGACCTGGACACCGTCATGCCCGGGCTGTCCATCAACGACTTCGGGGACTCCATCCGCTTCGGGGCCAACCACTGCGCCGAGGACGAGACGGACCTGTCCAAGGTGAACCTGGACCTGGGCCTGTTCGAGGCCTACACGCAGGCCTTCCTCAGCGAGGCGGGGGACGCCCTCACCGACGCGGAGATCGAATATCTCCCCTGGGGAGCCAAGCTGATGACGCTGGAGTGCGGCATCCGCTTCCTCACCGACTATCTGGTGGGGGACGTGTACTTCCACATCGCCCGGGAGGGCCACAACCTGGACCGCTGCCGTACCCAGTGTAAGCTGGTGTCCGACATGGAGGCCCACTGGAGCGAGCTGGAGGCCATCGCGGGCAAGTACCGCAAGGGCTGACACCCCTCCTGGGTTTCTTTCACACTATCTTCCTTCCCGCCATTGGGACGGAAGCCGTTTTGAAACAGTCTTACGCACACGGGGCGTACGCCCCGTGTGCGCTTTGCCTTAAGGCGAAGCGGCGGAGTTTTGGGAAAGGGGGCGCGCCTGTTGAATACCCTGTTCGACGAAAAACGGCTGAGCCGGCTCATCGCCAACCTGGATATCCTCACCGGCGTGCCCGCCAACATCCTGGACGTGACCGGACGGGATATCCGGCTGTTCAGCGGCCACCCCCCCTTTTGCAGGGCCGTCAACGCCTGCCCGGAGGGGCACCAACGCTGCGTGGCCTGCGACGCCTGGAAGGTGGGCTCCTACCGGGGGGACGGCGGGTTCCAATACTACCGCTGCCACCTGGGCATCTGCGAGGCCCTCATGCCCCTCTACAGCAAGGACCAGCCCCTGGCGTGGCTGGTGTTCGGCTGCTATCTGGACGAAAGCCCCCTGGAGGAGCAGTGGGCGCGCACCCTGGTCCGGCTGGACTGGTGGCCCGGGGACGTGGAGGAGCTTCACCGGGCCTTTCTCCAGTTCCGGCAGTACACCGGGGAGGAGCTGCGGGCCTACGCCGAGACCCTGGAGTCCCTGGCGGCCTATATCCGGCTGGAGGGCATGATCCAGTCCGCCGAGCAGAGCGACCTGCAGCGGCTGGAGCGGTATCTCGACCAGCACTACATGGAGAAGCTGTCCCTGGCCCAGCTCTCCCGGCAGCTCCACATCGGCCGGACCAAGCTGTGCGCCCTGGCCAAGGAGCTGTCCGGGGGCCACACCCTGTCCTGGCTCATCGCCCAGCGGCGGATCGAAGCCGCCAAGCGGCTGCTGATCCAGAGCGGTATGCCCGTTTCCGCCGTGGCGGAGGCGGTGGGGATCAGCGATTACAACTACTTCTCCAAGGTGTTCCGCTCCGTGGCGGGGGTGACGCCCAGCCAGTTCCGCAAGAACGCCAGGCCCGCCGCCGGCCCTCTCCCGGACAGGTAAACCATATTTTCAGAAAAATCGTACGAATTTTCACATTCGTACGATTTTACTATAACCCGGACGTTTTCACCTATTTATTTGCAGAACGCCTAAGTATAATCTTTCTCAGCAGGGTGCGTTTGTGAAATATGTCAACGCGCTCTCGCTCCCTTCTTCCAGCTGTTTCCGTAGGTGGAAGGGAGAACCATCAATGAGAAGGAGAATGAAAATGAAGAAGAAAATTCTTGCGCTGCTGCTGGCTCTGGCCATGGCTCTGTCCCTGATGGCCTGCACCGGCGGCACACCCGATCCCACCAAGGCCCCCGATCCCTCCAAGGACCCCGGCACCGAGGACACCCAGAAGCCCGACACGCCCAGCGGCGACAAGATCGACATCAACGTCATCGCCGCCGAGTACGGCCAGAACACCAAGAAGTGGTGGGCCGACTTCCAGGACGAGTTTAACAAGACCTACGAGAACATCAACCTGGTGGTGGAGGTCGTGTCCTGGAACGACATTTACACTGTGGTCAACACTCGCATCATCGGCAAGGACGCCCCTGATATCCTGAACATCGACGTGTTCGCCGACTATCAGGCCGACGACCTGCTGCTCCCCGCCAAGGACTACGTGTCTGAGGAGACCTACGCCAAGTTCTACGAGGCCTTCCTGGATCAGTCCGTGGTGGACGGCACCGTGTGGGCCATCCCCGATCTGGCCTCCGCCCGCGCCATGTACTACAACAAGGACATCCTGGACCAGGCCGGCGTGGACGTGCCCACCACCTGGGAGGAGCTCACCGCCGCCTGCAAGGCCATCAAGGAGAAGTGCCCGGACGTCTACCCCTGGGGCATTGACATGACCACCGACGAGGGTCAGGCCGCGTTCGCCTACTACATCTGGAACAACGGCAGCGACTTCACCGACGCCGACGGCAACTGGATTCTGAACGACCCCAAGAACGTGGAAGCCGTTGAGTACGCCGTGGGCCTGGTGAAGGACGGCTACACCAACACCGATCCCGCCAACGAGACCCGTTACAACCTCCAGGACCTGTTCGGCGCGGGCAAGCTGGCCATGATGATCGGCCCCAACTCCATCCCCACCTACATCGCCGACAACTACGCCAAGGCCAACACCCCCAAGGAGGAGCAGATCAACTACGCTTTCGCCGCCATCCCCACCAACGGCAGCAACCCCTCCGTGTCCGCGGGCGTTATGGACCGCTTCATGTGCTTCGACAACGGCCACTCCGCTGAGAAGCTGGAGGCCATCAAGACCTTCTTCGACTTCTTCTACGAGGACAACCGTTACTCCGACTGGGTGCTGATGGAGGGCTTCCTGCCCGCCACCTCCGCCGGCGGCGAGATCGTGGCCGCGTCCGACCCCGCCATGGCCCCCTGGGTTGACATCGTTGGCTCCTGCAAGTTCTATCCCACCGCCAAGGCCGAGTGGGCCGACGTGAAGCAGGGCGTCATCAACGCCCAGCACCAGGCCCTGCTGGGCAGCAATGTTCAGGAGGTGCTGGACAGCCTCCAGGCCCAGATCGCCGGCTGATCCGCCCCTGTACCGAAATCTGAAACCCTAACTGCCACGGGCCAGGCCGAAACCGGCCTGGCCCGCGGCTTCTTTCAGCCGTTTCCAAAGTGCGGAAGGGCTTCCGCATTTTGAAAGCGGCCGGAAGGAGCCTGTGCTGGAGAAAAAAGGGAGGTGTCCTCATGAGTAAAACAACCGCGCCCAGTGCTGTCCCCGCGAAGAAGCAAAACGCCCATTCCGGCAAAAAGATATTCCGCAAGGTGGAGCCCTACATCTGGATCGCCCCCAGCGTCATTCTGATGGCAGTCTTCATCCTGATGCCCATCGTCACCGTGTTCCGGATGGCCCTGAACAAGGTCACCAAAACAGGCGCGCTCAAGGGCTTCAACAACTTCGAAAACTTCATCAACGTGGTCAAGGCCCCCGCCTTCTCCCTGGTTCTGAAGAACACCCTGGTGTGGACCATCGCCGTGGTGGTGCTGTCCACCATCCTGGGCTTCATGCTGGCCCTGGTGCTGAACAACAAGTTCCGCGGCCGGAAAATCGCCCGGGCCATCGTGGTGTTCCCCTGGGCCACCACACTGGTCATTCAGGCCAGCGTCTGGAACTTCATCATCAACAAGGACTACGGCACGCTGAATACCCTGCTGATGCGCATCGGCCTCATCGACTCCCCGGTGAACTGGACTCCCACGCCCGGAGCTTATTTCGCCTGGGAGATCGCCTGCGGCATCTTCGTCACCATCCCCTTCGTCACCTTCTGCGTCCTGTCGGGACTGCAAAGCATCGACGCCTCCTACTACGAGGCCGCCACCGTGGACGGCGCGAACTACTGGCAGAAGCTGTTCCGCATCACCCTGCCGCTGGTGCGCTCCTCCCTGACGGTGTCCACGGTGCTGAACATCATCTATGTGTTCAACTCCTTCCCCATCATCTGGACCATGACCAAGGGCGACCCGGCCAACCACACCGACACCCTGGTTACCTACCTCTACAAGCTGGGCTTCTACAACGGCCGGCAGGGGGAGGCGGCGGCGGTGTCCGTCATCGGCTTCCTGATCCTGCTGGTGTGCGCCAGCGTCTACATGATCTACACCCTGCGGAAAGGAGATGACTATTGATGGCCGCCCCGTCTGCAACCGTCGCGAAAAAGCCCGTTTCCGTGAAGAAGGCCGTCCTGCGGGTACTGCTGTACTTTGTGGTGCTGGACGTGTGCGTCATTACCCTCTACCCCTACTTCGCCATGCTGTGCACCGCGCTGAAAAACCGGGTGGAGATCTTCTCCGGCAACACCATCCTGCCCGTCACCGCCCTCTGGTCCAACTTCATCGATATCTGGAGCCGCGCGCCTATAGCCCAGTATATGCTTAACTCCGTCCTCATCGCCAGCGGCTCCACCCTCATCGCCATGCTGTGCGGCATCCCCGCCGCCTACGCCCTGGCCCGCATGAAGTTCAAGGGACAAACCGCCTTCCTGGGCTTCGTCATTATCTCCCAGATGTTTGCCCCCGTGGTTCTGCTGGTGGGCATCTATCAGGTCATGCAGCCCATGCACCTGACGGACAGCCTCCTGGGCCTGGTGCTGATCAACGCCTCCTTCAATCAGGCATTCACCATCTGGCTACTACGGGGCACCTTCATGGGCATATCCGCCGAAATGGAGCAGGCCGCCACCATTGACGGCTGCAACCGGGTGCAGGCCATGCTGCGGGTGCTGCTGCCCGTGGCCGCCCCCGGCATCGTCACCACCCTGATTTTCATCTTTATCAACGCCTGGAACGAGTACACCGTGGCCCTGTGCCTGATCTCCACCGACACCCTCAAGCCGATGACGGTGGGCATCAACACCTTCAACGGCTACAACATGATCGAGTGGCAGTACCTGTTTGCCGCCTCCATCTTCGCCATCATCCCGGTGGTCATCCTGTTCATGTGCATCGAGAAGAATCTGGTCAGCGGCCTCGCTTCCGGCGGCGTGAAGGGCTGACGGCCAGCAAAAAACGCGTAAAAAGCGGCCCGTCCCCCTGGGGATGGGCCGCTTTGCCGTATTTTTCTTACTTGATGGCCTTGGAGGACACCTCGTCCCACAGCAGGGCGGCGAAGGCGTCCAGCTCCATGGCCCCCAGGTCCTCCCCGGAGCGGCGGCGGGGGGAGACGGTACCGTTCTCCATGTCCCGGTCGCCCACCACCAGCATGAAGGGCACCTTCTCCAGGGTGGCCTCCCGGATCTTCTTGCCGATCTTCTCGTTCCGGGCGTCCACCTCGCAGCGGAAGCCCTGGGCCTCCAGCTTGGCGGCCACCTGGGCGGCGTACTCCTCCGCCCGGTCGGTGACGGGCAGCACCTTCACCTGGACAGGGGCCATCCAGGTGGGCAGGGCCCCGGCGTACTCCTCCAGGAGGTAGGCCAAAGTGCGCTCGTAGCAGCCCAGAGAGGTGCGGTGGATGATATAGGGGGTGGCTTTCTGGCCGTTTGCGTCCACATATTCCATTCCGAACTGCTTGGCCAGCAGCATATCGATCTGGATGGTGACCAGCGTGTCCTCCTTGCCGTAGACGTTCTTATACTGGATGTCCAGCTTGGGCCCATAGAACGCGGCCTCGTCGATGCCGATGTCGTACTTGACATCCAGATCGTCCAGGATCTTGCCCATGACAGTCTGTGCCTCGTTCCACTGCTCAGCGGTGCCCTCATATTTATTGTTGGGGTTGGCGGGATCCCACTGGGAAAAACGGAAGGTGCACTTGTCCAGCAGGCCTACGGTGCCCAGGCAGTACTTGGCCAGATCCAGACAGCCCTTGAACTCCTCCTCCAGCTGATCCGGCCGGAGGATCAGGTGGCCCTCGGAGATGGTGAACTGGCGCACCCGGATCAGGCCGTGCATCTCGCCGGAATCCTCGTTGCGGAACAGGGTGGAGGTCTCCCCCAAACGCATGGGCAGATCGCGGTAGCTGCGGCCCCGGTTCAGGAATACCTGATACTGGAAGGGGCAGGTCATGGGACGCAGCGCGAAGCACTCTTTCGTCTCGTCCATTGGGTCGCCAAGCACAAACATACCGTCCAGATAGTGATCCCAGTGGCCTGAAATCTTGTACAGCTCCCGCTTGGCCATATAGGGGGTCTTGGTCAGCAGGTAGCCGCGCCTGCGCTCCTCGTCCTCCACCCAGCGCTGGAGGGTCTGGATGACCCGGGCGCCCTTGGGCAGCAGGATGGGCAGACCCTGTCCGATCACGTCCACAGTGGTGAAATACTCCAGCTCCCGGCCCAGCTTGTTGTGATCCCGCTTCTTCGCCTCCTCAATCCTGGCCAGGTACTCGTCCAGCTCGTCCTTCTTGGGGAAAGCCACGCCGTAGATCCGCTGGAGGGTCTGGCGGCTGGAGTCCCCCCGCCAGTAGGCGGCGTTGCAGGCGGTGAGCTTGATGGCGTTGCCCTTGATCCGCCCGGTGGAGTCCAGGTGGGGCCCGGCGCACAGGTCGGTGAAGTCCCCCTGCTTGTAGAAGGAGATCACCGCGTCCTCCGGCAGGTCGTGGATCAGCTCCACCTTGTAGGGCTCCTCCCGCTCCTCCATGAACCGGATCGCCTCCTCCCGGGGCAGCTCGAACCGCTCCAGGCGCAGCTTCTCCTTGCAGATTTTGCGCATTTCGGCCTCCAGCTCCGCCAGCTGCCCCTCGGTGAAGGGCTCGGGGGTGTCGAAGTCGTAGTAGAAGCCGTTGTCGATGGACGGGCCGATGGCCAGCTTCACCTCCGGGTGGAGCCGCTTCATGGCCTGGGCCAGCACGTGGGAGCAGGTGTGCCAATAGGTCTTGCGGTACTGCTCGTTTTCAAAGGTATACAGATTTTCTTCGGACATTGTGACAGCCTCCTTACGTGTTCGCAGGGGCGCACATCGTGCGCCCGTGGTACAGGCAGGCGGGGCAGGCGGGCACACAATGTGCGCCCCTACCCGGCATACCGCCGGCCTCGGGGCAAAGCAAAAAGCCTCACCCCTGATGAAGTTCAGGGGTGAGGCGCGAATCAACGTCCCACGGTTCCACCCTGCTTGCAGGAAGCGCGAGGCCCCTGCCGCTTTGTGTCCTCCTGTAACGGGAAGGCCCCGTCCCGCTCGTCGCGGGCGGCTCGGGAGTGGTACGGCCGCCGCCCTGCGCGGGACGCTTCCACCCTTGCGCGTCCCTCTCTGTGCGCCGCTTCGCGGTTTCTTCTCCGTCTGTGCCGGTTTGACAGGTGCAGTATATCACCGGGCCAGGAAAATGTCAAGGCCCCCGTCCCGCCAATGGGTGGAAAAACCGCCCCGCCCTCAACCGGGGCGGGGCGGCCATCACCGCTGGCTGATCCGGGCGTCGGTCTGCCCGGAGAAGATCAGGTCGTCCACGTCCTGGGGCGGATTCCCCGGGGACTGGGGCCTTTTGTCTTTCTCCATCACAATCGCTCCTTTTTCCACACATACAGTTTGCCCATACAAATCAGTATATGCGGGCGGGGACGGGTTCATGACAGAATTTTTTCGCTTACGCCCGGTGGGGACAGCCCTCTGCCGGGGCCGCCCGCTTCACCGCGGGGCCCTTGGGGGCGTCGGGCACCCCTTCCGGCTCCCCCGCCGGGACGGCCTGACCCCTCCGGAGGGCCCGGCCCACTGCCAGCACCGCGGCGGTGGCGATGAGCACCAAGTAACAGCTCAGGGTGCGGCTGAGGATCATGGCGGGGGCCACCAGGGCCTCGCCGAATATGAGCAGGAAGCCCCGGAGGAACACGTTCTCCGCCGCCCCGGCGGAGCCGGGCAGGGGCAGGTAGCCCACGGCGATGGAGCACAGGGCCTGGAGGGCCACCGCCTCCCACAGGGAGAACCCGGACAGGCCGAAGGCCCGGTACACCACGTAGGGCATGGCGTAGGAGCAGGCCAGCTGGAGCGCGCTCAGGCCCAGCACCCAGGCCAGCAGGCCGGGGGCCTTCCGCAGGAGCTGGGCACCCCGGCGGTACTCGGCGATGTGGGCGTCCGCCTTGGCCTCCAGTGCGGCCCGGTCCAGCCGGGGACATACCCGCACCGCCAGGGCGATGCAGCCGTACAGCAGCCGCTTGGCGGGGCCGGGGAGGAACAGGAACATCAGCATAGCCGCGTCAATGAGGGCGAACACCGCCAGCCCCACCCCCAGCAGCAGGCCCACCTGCCCGCCCAGCCCCTCGGTGAAGTGGCCCGCGGTACACAGGGCGAACACGCCCCAGCCCATGGCGGCGGTGTTGTAGCCGATGGTCACCAGCAGCATATCCAGCGCACCGGAGGCGGTGGGCACCCCGTCCCTGCCCATGGCCAGGATCTGGGCGGGCTGTCCGCCGGTGGCGGAGGGGGTGATGGTGCTGAAAAAGAATCCGGTGCAGGAGTAGTAGGCGCAGCGGCGGAAGGGCTGGCCGCACCCCAGGGAGCGCAGGACGGCATAGGTGGCGGCGGCCTCGCAGCACAGGAACAGGGCCATCAGCGGCAGGCCCAGCAGCAGCACCCGCCAGTCCGCCCCCAGCAGGGCGGCGGCCAGCTGGCCGGGGGTCTGCTCCTTTAAAATCATGTATACGGTCCAGCCCAGCAGGGCGGCCACCGCCCCCCCGCACAGCAGGTTTTTCGTCTGTTTCTTCACGCGGACACCTTCTCTCCCGCCAGATCCGCCACCACCCGGCACACGGCGGCCCGGGCCAGCTCCGCGGAGGTCTGCTCCATGGCTCCCGCCATGGCGGACAGGGCTTCGTCATTGTAAATCGTCTCCCGGATGGCGGCAAGGCAGGCGTTCTCCCCCTTGGCGGCAATGCGGGCCATGCCGTGGGCCACCAGGAAGTCGGCGTTCTCCTGCTCCTGCTTCAGGAAGGGCTGCCACGCCAGAATGGGCAGGCGGGCGGCGATGGCCTCGAAGCAGGTGATGCCCCCCGGCTTGGACAGCATCAGGTGGGCCCGGGCCATGTATTTCTCCACCTCCCGGGTGAAGGGGACGGCCTCGATGTTGGCATACCGCCCGTTCAGCCGCTGGTACAGCTTGTCGTTTCTGCCCGTCAGGATGGTGGTGTGCACGCCGGGCAGGGCGTCCAGGGCCTGGTAGAAGGAGTCCCGCCGGGGCATCAGCCCCAGGCCGCCCCCCATGATCAGCAGCTCCCGCCGGTGGGAGGGGTCTTTGCGGGCGGGCTTGAACCGCCCGCTGACGGGGATACCGGACACCACCACGGTGTCCGGGTCCACGCCCTTGGCGGCCAGCCCCTGGCGGACCGTCTCCCCCGCCACCAGGTAGCAGTCGGTGCCGGGGTGAATCCATTCGCTGTGGCAGGTCACGTCGGTGACGCAGGTGACCAGGGGAAGCTCCGAGGGACCCTCCTCCTTGTACCGGGCCATGGCGGCGGAGCAGATGGGGTGGGTGGACACCACCACGTCGGGGGCATACTCGTCCAGCAGGCGATCCAGCCCGCCCAGCAGGTCGTCCCCCCGGCCGTCCCCCGAATCGTTGACGGTCAGGTCATGGTAGAGGTTGTAGAACACCCCGCCGTAGGTCACCAGCACGTTAAACCACCAGTACATGGCGGAGGCGCGGTTGGGCAAAGCGTATTCGAACAGATCCACGGTGTCGGCCCGGTGGCCCGCCTGCCGCAGCTGCTCCTGGAGTGCCTGGGCGGCGGAAAGGTGGCCCATGCCAAACTTGCCGGTTACAATCAAAATCCTCATCTCGGGTTCCCTCCTCAAATCAGCACGTAAATCATTGCCGTTTTGACGGTGCGGCAAACGCCGCGTGGATAAAACCTGCCGTCCTATCCTATGCTCCCGATTATAGAGGACAAATCTTCAGTTTCAAGGCAGATCCCTTTTAGCTTTTGGTGAGATCTTTTTTAAGATTCCTTTAAGCGTCCCGCCTCCACCCAGCGGATCTCCCCCGGCGGCGGCCCCGAGCAGCACACCGCCCCCCGCCAGTCCCCCCCGGCCCAGCTCCCGTGGGGGCAGGGCGGCGGCGTCTCCACCTGCCGGGGCGGGAACAGGGGGGCGTCCTCCCGCTTGCACCAGCTCTCCTTTAACGTCCACAGGCGGTAGAAGTCCTCCCAGCCGCCATCGAACCGGGCCAGCTCGGCGGGGCTGAGGACATAGGCGGGCAGGCCCGCCCGCCGGGGGCGCACCAGCTCCACGTCCACCCCCACCGGGCCGTCCTCCGACAGGGCGCACAGGGCGATCCCCCCGCTGTGGGACAGGGAGAACCAGCGGCCCGCCTCCCCCGGGAAGAAGGGCTTCCCCCGGGGGGACCGCTCCACCGGGGGGAGGGTCCGCCAGCCCCAGCGGTCCCGGACCGCCCAGGCCAGCAGCGGCCAGGCCAGCGTCCGGCCGTCCTCCCCTCTCGTGCCGTAGATGGTTGTCATGGATTCGCCCCCTCCCCTCTTGTCCCCCCTATTATACCCAAAGGCCCGCCTTGCCGCAAGGCACAAAAGGGGGCCGTCCCCCCAGGACGGCCCCAAACTGTTACGCCTTCCCCGGGCACTGACGCCCGGTGTGGTCGATGGTGTAGTCCTGCCCGCAGGTTCCGTGGACGATCAGCTCCGAGATGGGCACGAAGGTATAGCCGTCCTGGAGCAGCTTCTCGATGATCCCCGGCAGGGCCTCCGGCGTGTGCTTGGCGGCGTTGTGGAACAGGACGATGGACCCCGGCTGCACCTTGTCCGTCACCCGCTTGGTGATGTCGGCGGCGGACAGGTCCTTCCAGTCCAGGCTGTCCACGTCCCACTGGATCGGCTCGATGCCCATGGAGCGCACCGCGTTGATCACGTGGTCGTCATACTCCCCGTAAGGGCACCGGAACAGGGTGGGCCGCACCCCGGTGACCTTCTCGATCTTGTCCCCGCAGGCGTTCAAGTCCTCCACGATCTCCTGGGGGGACAGCTTGTTGAAGTGGGCGTGGGTGTTGGAGTGGCTCATCACCTCATGGCCCGCGTCGAACAGGGCCTTCACCGACTCGGGGTACTTGTCCACCCACTCCCCCACCACGAAAAAGGTGGCCTTCACGCCGTACTTGGCCAGGGTGTCGATGAGCTGCTGGGTGTCCTCGTTCCCCCAGGCGGCGTCAAAGCTGATGGACACCACCTTGTAGTCCTTCTGTACGCAGTAGATGGGAAGCTGCCGGGTGGAGGCGGACGCCCCCACCACCGCCGGGTGGTTCACCACCCAGAACATCATCACCGCCGCGATGGCGAAGGCCGCCGCCGCGAACACCTTTCTCCGCAGGTAAATGATCTTGGTCCCTTTCATGTTGACCCCTCCGAGGCACAGTTTTCAATCCACTTTATGCCGGAGGGGACGGTTTCATGTTAGAACCTGTATTCACAGCCGAAGATACCGGCTGTGAATACAGGTTCTTAAAGACCGCGCCCGCTGAGCACAGGCCCCTGTTCAGCGGGCGCGGCTTCCCCCGGGGATTCCCCGGCGGGACGTTTTTTGAGCATCAGGGGGCTCAGAAGGTCAGCACATCCTGCTTCGGCTTGTCCGCCGGAGACAGGGCGGTGACGCGGAGCACCGGGCCGCTCTGCCCCTGGTACGCCTTGTGGTCCTCCAGGCGGACTACCCCGGTCACGTCCGCCCAGGAGCGGCTTTCGTAGGCGTCAAAGCCCTCCCCCCGGGCCACCAGCCCCAGGAAGGAGATGTCGTTCTCGCAGCAGGTCATGGCGAAGCGGCCCAAAATCACCTCGCCGGGGTACTGGGGCAGGTGGCACACCACCGTCTTGGCCCGGATGGCCTTGCCCTCGTACCGCTCCGGGTGCTCCATCACGTCCACATACCACACGCCGAAATCGTCGTCCGGTATGTCAATGATGTCCTGGTTCAGGTCGAAGGGGCACACGGTATCGTCGGCGTAGTCCTCGCTGGTGCCGTCGGTGTTCTCCAGGAAGATGCTGGCCCGGCGGTTCACCATCCGCAGGTTGCGCTGGCGCAGGGCGGCCCGGAGGGCCTCGTCGCAGCGGTTGAACACGATCATGTCCGCGTTGGTCAGCTTCTCCATCATGAGCTGGCCCAGGTTCTTGGCGTAGCTGTCGAAGGTGGACGCCTCCACCATGGTCATGATCTGGTAGAGCACCCAGTTGTCGGGCAGGGCGTCCTGGTAGAACCGCCCCAGGCTCCACATCCCGTTGAACTCCACCAGCACCTGCCGGGGGCGGTACTTCTTCTCGCAGCGTTTGAGGAAGTCCCGGGTCAGCTCCGATTCCTCCTCCACCGTCACCACCGTCACGTTGCGCAGGGCCTTGGGGTCGTACTCCTCCGTCCCCTCCTCGCAGCAGATCAGCAGGGTGGGGTCCTCCCGGGCAAAGCCGTCCTGCAACACGCCGTTGAGGAAGGAGGTCTTGCCGCCGTCCAAAAATCCGGCCGCCAGGTAGACAGGGATTTCCATAGCCCCGCCCTCTTACAGTCCGAACAGGACAGCCAGCCCGTCCTCGTTCAGCCCCGCGCCGATGACGCACAGACGCCCGGTGTAGTCCGCGGGCCCGGTGCGCACCTCATACTCCTCGGGCACGTAGTCGAAGTGGAGCCACGCCCCGTCCTCCCCCGGAACAATGCCCTTGGCCCGGAGGATCACGCCGCATTCTCCCTGATCCAGCTGGGACAGGATGTGCTCCAGCCCAGCTTTGGTAAAGGGCTTCACCGTCTCCCGGCCCCAGCTGGCGAACACCTCGTCGGCGTGGTGGTGGCCGTGGTGGTCATGATCGTGGTCGTGATCATGGTGGCCGTGACAGCCGCAGGAGCACTCCTCGCCGTGGTCGTGGTGGTGATCGTGGCCGTGATGATGCTCGTGGTCATGATCCTGGCAGTGCTCGTGGTGATGGTCATGATCCTCATGATCGTGGTGATGGCCGCACTCCTCATGATCATGCTCGTGGTGGTCATGATGGCAGTCCTCATGATCGTGACCGTGGTGGTGATGGTGGGCGTGGGCCGCCTCCTCCGCCTCGTGGGCCGCCCGGACGCGCTCCAGCAGCTCCTCCTCCAGGGAGGTCTTTTCGATGGCGGACAGGATGGTTTTGCCGTCCAGCTGGTCCCAGGGGGTGGTGATCAGGGCCGCGCCGGGGTTCTTCTCCCGCAGCAGGGCCGCCGCCGCTTCCAGCTTCTCCTGGCTCAGGTTCTGGGTGCGGGAGAGGATGATGGTGCCCGCGCTCTCGATCTGGTTGTTGTAGAACTCCCCGAAATTCTTCATATACACCTTCACCTTGGCGGCGTCCGCCACGGTGACGAAGCTGTTCAGTTTCAGGCTGGGGTCGTCCTGGGCGGCCTTCTCCACCGCCGCCACCACGTCGGACAGCTTGCCCACGCCGGAGGGCTCGATGAGGATTCGGTCGGGGTGGAACTGATCCTCCACCTCATGGAGGGCCTTGCCGAAGTCGCCCACCAGGGAACAGCAGATGCAGCCGGAGGACATCTCGGAGATCTCCACCCCGGCGTCCTTGAGGAAGCCGCCGTCCACGCTGATCTCGCCGAACTCGTTTTCGATCAGCACCAGCTTCTCCCCCTGGTACGCCTCCGCCAGCAGCTTTTTGATGAGGGTGGTCTTGCCCGCCCCTAAGAACCCGGACACAATGTCGATTTTTGCCATTGGAAATCAGTTCCTTTACTTTGGATTTGCCCCTATTTTATCCCTCCCCGCGGGGAAAGTCAAGGGCCGCAGGATGCCCGCTTTCGGACAGGCGGTCGTTTTCGGCGGACAGGCGGCCGTCCACGGCGGGGGAAGCTGTGGTATCCTATTCTTATCAAAGGAGGCGAGCGGTATGGGAGAAGATTCCAAGAACAGCCGGGGGAGCAGCCCCGGCGGGCGCGGGGCCTGGCTGGGCCTGCTCCTCTACGGCGGGGCGTGGCTGGGCTGTGTGCTGTGGTTCTGGCTGGGCCGCTCCAGCGGCGGCTGGATCCTGTCCTACTCCATCCTGATCCATCGGATCATACTCCCCCTGGCGGCAACAGCCACCGCCTTCCTGCTGACCCGGGCTTGGGGGCTGACCCCCTGGCGTCTGGCGGCCATGGCGGCGGGCTTCGGCGTTCTGCACATGGCCGCCATATGGGCCACGGTGTCGCTGGCCACCCTGCTGGGGCAGGCCAACATCGCGGGCGTCGGCCTGTCCGTCCTGCTGGATGGGGCCAATCCTGCGGCGGCAGGCGGGCTTCTGGGCCGGCTGGCCCGCGAGAGACGGGAGAGAGCGGGGCCGCGGGAACCCGATCCGCATTGACTTTTCCCCCCTGGTTTTGTATAATGTCCTCAGAAGCCCAATCCGCACACGCGCCCGCCGCGCGGGATGGAGGTACATATGAAGGGTATCATTTTGGCTGCGGGGCGGGGCACCCGCCTCTACCCCATGACCCGGCCCGTCTGCAAGCCCCTGCTCCCTGTGTACGACAAGCCGCTGATCTACTACCCCCTGTCCGTGCTCATCCAGGCGGGCATCCGGGAGGTGCTGGTGATCGTGCCCCCCGGCGAGGTGGACACCTTCTCCGCCCTGCTGGGGGACGGCTCCCAGCTGGGCATGGACATCCGGTACACCGTCCAGCCCGTGGCCCGGGGCATTGCCGACGCCCTGCTCATCGGCGGGGACTTCCTGGCGGGGGACGATGTGTGCCTGGTGCTGGGCGATAACATCTTCTGGGCCGCCGATCTGGACCTCACCCTCCAGCGGGCCGCCCGGGACAACCGGGGAGGCACCGTGTTCGGCTGCCGGGTGAACGACCCCCGGCCCTTCGGGGTGGTGGAGTTCGACGGGGACGGCCGGGCCATCTCCATTGAGGAGAAGCCGGAGCATCCCAAGTCCAACTACATCGTCCCCGGGCTGTACTTCTACACCAGCCAGGCCCTGTCCATCGCGGCGGGGCTGGCCCCTTCCGCCCGGGGGGAGCTGGAGATCACCGACGTAAACCTGGAGTACCTCCGCCGGGACAGCCTGCGGGTGATCCCCCTGGAGGACAATTACGTGTGGCTGGACGCGGGCAGTGCCGACAGCCTGCTCACCGCCGCCCAGACCATCCACGCCCTCCAGCACGGCGGGCGGTACGTGGGGTGCATTGAGGAGTGCGCCTTCCGGCAGGGGTGGATCACGGAGGGACAGCTCCGGGCGTTGGGCCAGCCTATGGCTATGACGGCCTACGGGCAGTATCTGCTGTCTATCCAGCTCTGATGAAACGGCAAAATGCGGCCCCTCCCGCTTGGGAGGGGCCGCTTCGCGTCAGTCCGCGCTGTCCGCGTGGACGGGGATGATGTGATCCCCGAACTTGATATAGTCCACCTGATCCAGATCCAGAGGCTGCTCAAAGGGGCCGTAGCAATTCCTGTCATTGATGGGGCCGTCCGCCAGCATGGTGGAAGCGTCCCAGTTGAGATCTGCCGGGTCATACTTCCAGGTGGGCACATTGTCAAAGGCCACCGTGCCGTCCTTCAGCACAATTTGCAGCCCCTCGCATATCCCCGACGATCCATCGAAGTGTACCCGGCTGGTCTGGTCAGGTTTCACGTTGTCCCGGAACCACATTGAGATGGACAGCGGGGTCAGCTCTATGCGGTCGAGCCAGACGGTGAAGCCCAAGCCGGTTTCGTCTATGTGATCCGCCCCGTGGCAGTCCACGGTGAGGGAGTGCCGCTCAAAGCTGCCGCCCACGTCCAGGACGAAATTTCCGGTGAACACGGGGGTGTACACCTTGTCGGGGGACTGGACCCAGAGACCGCGGATGGTCAGTAACTTGCCCTCCTGACCGTTGTATGCCTTGGGTTCCTCCTGCTGGGTCATGAAACGGATGACCACTTCCTTCACGTTGTCGGTGGGATCGCTGTCCGGCAGCCATTCCCAACTTCCGCCGTAGCCCCGGATATCCTCCCCGCTTTCGGAGGTAAAGGACAGCTTTTCCTCCGGCCAGTTACTCCCTTGCAATTGGTAGTAGCCGTCCGTGTCCGGGTCCAGGTCGGGCAGGGCCGTGCCCTCCGGGGCCTCCACGCGCAGGCGCAGGTAGTAGCAGTTTTCGTCCGCCAGGGCCGCGATGGGGGTGATGGTGGCCCCGTTGTCGGTGACGCCCTCCTCAAAGGTCTGGCCCACCTGATCCAGGTTCTCAATCTGTCCGGTGGACAGGGGCCCGCCGTCCCTGGCAAAAAAGCCCTGCATCAGCTCCCCCGCCCCGGTGATGTGGACCACCGCAAAGGCGGACGCGGTGAGGGCGGCCACGATAGCGGCCGCCGCCAGCAGGCGGACGGGCAGGCGGTACAGCTTGTTCTTTTTCGGTGTAATTTTGTTCATTGTCAGCTCCTTAATCCGGGCGGGCGAAAGGGGCGTGCCGCCGGACAGCTCCACACTGCCGTCCTCATAGCCGTCCAGCAGGTCGGAAATCCGTTTTTTCATGCCAGTGCCTCCTTCGTCAGCAGTTCCTTTAATTTGAAACGTCCTCTGCGCAGCCTGGTTTTCACGGTGGACTCGTTCATGTCCAGGGCGGCGGCGATCTCCTTCACGCCCTGGGCGTAGTAGTAGTGCCGCAGGAAGATCTCCTGATCCGGCTGGGGCAGGGTGAGCAGCGCGCGGCGCACCAGGGCCTGCTCCTCCTTTTGCTCCAACGCCCCGGCGGGGTCGTCCGGGCCGGGCAGGTCGAGGATGTCCTCCTCTAACGGCAGGGTCTGCTCCCGGCGGCGCAGCCGGTTTTTGGCCTTGTGCCGCGCCACCGCCCCAAGCCAGGCCTTCACCTGCCCAGGGCGCAGATCCTCCGCCTGATCCCAGGCGGCCAGAAACACGTCGGACGCCGCCTCCTCCCCGTCCTCCGGGGACATACGGCCCCGGAGGATGTTCCACACCACCGCGGACACGTAGGGCAGGTAGCGGTCCATGAGGGCCTCCAGCCCCGCGGGATCGCCTGCGCGCAGTTTTCGCAGTATGGTTTCTTCTCTCATGGGAATTGCTCCTTTTCGGTCTTGAAAGCCGCTTTCACCTATCATATCACACCGGGGCGGGGCGGGGTTTCACCGGGGGGTAAAAAATTTGCGGCCCCTCCCGGGTGGGAGGGGCCGCTTTTCCGCTGATCTGCGCTCAAGCAAGAGCTGACAGGAGGCTGTCGATGGCGTTGTCAAATACATTCCGGATATCCAACCCCCAGTTTTCAAATCGCGCATCCTTTAGGGATTCTTTCAGCTTCTGCGCAAATTTCCCCGCATCAAAGGGCTGGTACATGACACGGGCCCATTCCCCATCGGAGGGACAGCCGTTCTCAGCATCCGGGAAGTACTGCCGCGCCAGCTCCCGCTGTACCATGTTCAGAAAGCTGAAGGCCGCAGAATCTCCCATCTTACCGGAAAAGGCCCCTAAGTCGGACAGCTCCCCCATCATGCTCGCAAAATCATACAGCGAATGCCTGCCCGCATACTTCTCCCGAACCGCCTGCTCCCGCTCCTCTGCGGTCATTCCTCCATAACCAAGGGCCGCGGCCGAAAACCTGCGGCCATAGTGTTCCTTCCAGTATTCGCTAAATTCCGGGGTGCCCTTTTGCAAGCCAGTCTCATCCGCGATCTCCCGAAAGAGCGGGTCATAAACAGCTTGATTAACTTCCCGGACAAATTGATTATTGATTTCCGCCCAGTCCTCCCCACCAATCAGGCAGGAGGTGATTGCCGGCATTTTACCGCCGAACGCCTTCTGATACCGATCCCAAATGGCACAGTAGATCTCCTCATAGTCCATCCCCGCATAGTCGGCGGCTTCCGCGATTTTTTGCAGCTTTTCCAGCTTGGTTTGGATGGAATCCGCAGGCAGGATAACGCCAGGGCCTGCCGCCTGGGATACGCGCCCTGCCTCTTGTGGGGCCTGCCCGGAAATCGTCACCGTATCAGCCATTTGCGACATTTGCGCGGCGAAGCCGGATGCCCCCGCTCTGCGCACGGCTGAGGTTCGGTTTGCCACAGCCTTCGCCCTGTTCTCCAGCCCTATCCTGGTCAAATTCATGCCAAGCTCTCCATTTCCCGCGCGTCCCTGCACCTCACAGTATGTATTTGTGCCAGTTCCCTGCACTACTTATTACATCGGCCTAAATTCACCGCGCATAAGCCATTTTGAACAAAAGCAGGCGGGCACGGCCCCCAGAAAGGGGCTGCGTCCGCCTGCTTCGTAACAACCGTGCTCAGATCACCCGCATCCGGATCACACCCGGCACCCTGCGGATATTCTCAATACTGCGCTCGTCCACCACCGCGCCCGCGTCCACCATGGTGTAGGCGTACTCGCCCTTGGACTTGTTGGTCAGGTTCTCCACGTTCACCCCGTCCGCACCCAGCTGGGTGGTGATCTGGGCGATGACGGCGGGCACGTTCCGGTGGATGACGCACAGACGCTGGACCCCGGACCGCTCCATGATCACGTTGGGGAAGTTCACGGAGTTCTTGATATTGCCGTTTTCCAGATAGTCCTTCAGCTCGTCGGCGGCCATCACCGCGCAGTTGTCCTCGCTCTCCGGGGTGGACGCCCCCAGGTGGGGCAGGGCCGCCACGTGGGGGGCGGCCAGCAGCCTGTTGTTGGGGAAGTCGGTGGCGTAGCAGGCCACCTTGCCGGACTCCAGGGCGGCGATGAGATCGCCGTCGTTCACCAGCCCGCCCCGGGCCAGGTTGACGATCCGCACCCCGTCCTTCATCCTGGCGATGGCGGCGGCGTTGACGGTATTCTTGGTGGCCTCCATATAGGGCAGGTGGAGGGTCACATAGTCGGCGTTGGCGTACAGCGTGTCCAGCTCCTTCACCACCTTGATGTGGCGGTCCAGCCGCAGGGCGGCGTCTACGGACAGATAGGGGTCGTAGCCGTAGACCTCCATCCCCAGGGACAGGGCGATGTTGGCCACCAAGGCCCCGATGGCCCCCAGGCCCACCACCCCCAGGGTCTTCCGGTACAGCTCCGGGCCGACGAAGGCGGACTTGCCCTTCTCCACCACGTCGGCCACCTCAACGCCGGAGGCGGCCTGGGCCTTCACCCACTCCGCGCCCCCCAGCACGTCCCGGGAGGCCAGCAGCAGGGCGCAGATCACCAGCTCCTTCACGGCGTTGGCGTTGGCCCCGGGGGTGTTAAACACCACGATGCCCGCCTCGGAGCACTTGTCCACGGGGATGTTGTTCACCCCGGCCCCGGCCCGGGCGATGGCCCACAGCTTCTCCGGGAAGGGGTAGTCGTGGAGCTTGGCGGAGCGCACCAGGATGGCGTCCTCGTTCTCCACCGCGTCTCCCACGGCGTAGGTACCGGCGGGCAGGCGGTCCAGGCCCACCGCGGCGATCTTGTTCATGGTTTTGATGTTATACACGATGTTCACCTCATTATAATAAACGATCAACAGCAGTCCCAGTTGTAGCACACCCAGGAGAAGTCCCGGCGGCGCAGGGCTTCCCGGCTGATGAAGAAGTTGGCCACGCCGCAGTCGCCCCAAAGAACCAGGTCCCCCGCCTCTTTGCTCCCGTCGCTGTCCAACTGGAACAGCAGCACATCCAAATCCTCATACTGTCCAGGCCGGGGGTCGGACTGGGTAAAATAGGGGTAGCCCCCCAGTTGATGGTACGGGGATTCCCAGCCGGGCTGGTAGGTCACGTCATAATCACGCAGACGTTCTACGACCAGCTTATGCACATCCCAGGTGCCCTTGACGGGGGCGTCCGGGCGCAGGACGTTCCACTTTTCCGCGAACAGCAGGTCGAAACGGGAATCCGCCTCGTTTATCCCCTGCTCCGCCGGGGCGGAGAGGACAATGCGGCAGTTTCGCGCCACCGGGAACCAGTCCTCCCCGTCCGCCACCTTGGGCGGACGCTTGCCCTCCACCTCCTCCGCCGTGACGGTGGAATCCACAGTTTCGTGGTAGAGCACCCGAAACCCCGTTTGGGCCGTCTGATCGTCAAAGCTCATCCCACATACATCATCCCACCCAATGAAGAATTGCAGCAGTCCCGCCGTGGGAAAGTCAGGCAGACCACCCAACGACCCACAATTTACCTGGGCCAGCAGTCCAAGCGCGCCTCCCTTGGAATCCAGCGGCCAGGACATATCATGGGGCAGGTAGGGCGTACCCCCCGCCTTACTCTCAAAGATCCCCGGCTCTCCCAGCTCCAGGGTAAACCGGATGGCGGGGCGGTGGTGCTCGGCATGGATCTCCGCTGTAATCCTCCGGGCCAGCTCATACACCTCGCGGGCATTTTTCCGGGCCAGCTCGTTGTTCTCTAACAGTTTATCCGCCATGTCAGTTGGCCTTGTCGAACGCCTTGATGAAGTCCGCCAGCTTCTCCACGCCCTCCACGGGCATGGCGTTGTAGATGGATGCCCGCATACCGCCCACGTTCCGGTGGCCCTTCAGGTTGGTGAAGCCCGCCTCGGCGGCCTCCTTCACAAATTTGGCGTCCAGCTCCCCGCTGACGGAGCGGAAGGTGACGTTCATGTCGGAGCGGGACGCCTTCTCCGCCGCGCAGGTAAACAGCTTGGAATCGTCCAGCACGCTGTACAGGAGCTGCGCCTTGTCGTGCTTGATCTTCTCCATGCCTTCCACGCCGCCCTTGGAATCCAGCCACTCCAGCACCAGCCCCAGCATATAGATGCACCAGCAGGGCGGGGTGTTATACATGGAGTCCTTGTCGATCATGGTCTTGTAGTTCATCATCAGCGGGGTATAGGGCAGCTCATGGCCCGCCAGATCCTCCCGGACGATGGCGATGGTCAGCCCCGCCGGGGCCAGGTTCTTCTGGGCCCCGCCGAAGATGATGCCGTACTTGGACACGTCCACCGGGCGGGACAGGAAATCGGACGACATATCGCACACGATGGGCACATCCCCGGTGTCGGGCACGTACTGCCACTCGGTGCCGTAGATGGTGTTGTTGGCGCAGTAGTAGAAGTAGCTGGCTTCGGGGTCCAGCTTCAGCTGGTCCTGCTGGGGAATATAGGTGTGGTTTTTGTCCCCGCTGTCCGCGGCGAGGCTGATCTGGCCGTACTTCTTGGCCTCCTTACAGGCGATGCTGGCGAAGTTTCCGGTGACGGCGTAGTCCGCCTTTCCCGTCCGTCCCATGAGGTTCAGGGGCACCATGGAGAACTGGCCCGAGGCCCCGCCCTGCAAAAACAGCACCTTGTAGTTGTCGGGCACGTGGAACAGCCGGATAAAGTTGGCCTTGGTATCGTCGAAGATCTTCTGGAATACCTTGGAGCGGTGGCTCATCTCCATGACGGACATACCGCTGCCCTGGTAGTTGGTGATCTCGCTCCCCGCCCGCTCCAGCACCTCCAGGGGCAGCATGGACGGACCGGCCGAAAAGTTGTAGACCCGCTGAGTTCCCATGGTGACATCCTCCTCTTAATCCGCTGAAATTTACTGCTTTAGCGTATTATCACTATTATATGGTTTTTTCTCCCTTCTTGTCAATACACAGATAGCCAAAAAAGCCCCGCCGCCCGCCGTCCCAGCCGTGGAAAAAGGCGAGGACAGCCCTGATTCCCCCGCTTTCTGATACTAATCCGCCCCGCCGCCGCATATACATCTGCCAGTGAGGGCACCGGACCGGGCCCAGGCCCAGGGGTCCCGCATAGCTCAGAAGCTGTACCAATCGCCGAAGTATTCCGATTCGCGAGCCAAAATTGCCGGTGGCAAGGCGAAAAATCGCGGGAATACTTGGTGTATTTCAAGATTTCTCAGGGGCTCCCGCAAAGCCGCCCTTCCGGCTTTGTGGGGAGAGGAAGGCAAAGGGAGCGCAGTATGAAATGCCCAAAGGGTATTTCATACGAAGCGGACCTTTGCCTGACGAGGCCAGCGGCAATTTGGGCCGTGAAGCTGGGTGCTGAGGCGATTGGGACAGCTTCTCAGTGGGGAGTGTTGTCAGTGAAGGGTAACATGGAGGAGCGCGCGCAGGAGCTGGCTCTTTACATCATCGAGAACAAAACCACGGTCCGCGCCGCCGCCAGCCGGTTCGGCATTAGCAAGTCCACGGTTCACAAGGATCTGAGCGAGCGGCTGCCCGCCGTCAACCGGGGGCTGTACCAGCAGGTGAAGGAGATCCTCAACGAAAACAAGGCCGAACGCCATATCCGGGGCGGAATCGCCACCAGGAAAAAATACAAAGGGGAATAACGCGCGCAAAAAGCGGGAGGGCCTTTTCCAAGGCCCTCCCGCTCAGCGTGTCGAAAAAGTCTTTTCTACACGCTGAAGTCTGCCAAGAGGCAGACTTTTTCATATATCCGAGGTAAAATAGAGCAGGGTG
>CAJUCA010000016.1 GCA_910585265.1 uncultured Oscillospiraceae bacterium
TTACATGGGGGACCCTCCCGGCTTTGAAGTAATTGGCAAGATATTATATCACCTTGTATCCAAAAGGGCAACAGTCTGCGGAAAAATTCGTATGTCCCGAAAGGGGGCGGTACGGTGGAGGCTGTGGACGGGGCGGGGCGGACAGGCACGGCGGCGGGGCGGGGCGCATAGCTGTGGTTGAGGGGCCGCAGGCCCCGGAAGGACAATCTGTGAAGACAGAGAGGGGAATTGAATGAAAGAGGTATTGCTTCATCGGCTGGCCCGGCTGCTGTGCGTCAAGTCGCTGGTGACGCTGGCGTTGACGGCGGTGTTCGCCTTTCTGGCGTTCACCGGGGAGGTCAGCCAGGATTTTATGACGGTGTATACCGTCATCATCGCCTTCTACTTCGGCACCCAGTCGGAGCGGAAGCTGCAAAGCGGGGTGAACGGACAGTGAAGCTGATCCGGTGTATTCTGACCGATAACGACTGCTTCAAGACAAAGCGGGCCATCAAGCCCAAGGGGGTGATGGTACACTCCACCGGGGCGGACAATCCCACCCTGCGGCGGTATGTCCAGCCCGTGAAGGGCGGGGACGGGGACTACGCCGCGCTCATGGCCCAGCTGGGCCGGAACAAGAACGGAAACCACTGGAACCGCCCGGGGCTGGACGTGTGCGTCCACGGCTTCATCGGGCAGCTGGCGGACAGATCTGTCGCGTCGGTGCAGACCCTGCCCTGGACCCACCGGGGCTGGCACGCGGGCACCGGCACCAGCGGCGGCAGCGCGAACAATACCCATATCAGCTTTGAGATCTGCGAGGACGGCTTGGCCGACCCGGCCTATTTCAAGCTGGTGTACCGGGAGGCGGTGGAGCTGACGGCCCACCTGTGCCAGGTCTGCGGCCTGGACCCGCTGGCGGACGGGGTGGTGATCTGCCACAGCGAGGGCTACCGCCGGGGGGTGGCCTCCGGCCACGCCGATGTGGAGCACTGGTTTCCCCGCCACGGCAAGAGCATGGACGATTTCCGGGCCGATGTGGCGGCGGAGCTGGTCCCTAAGCCGGAGCCGGAGCCTGACCCCGGCCCGAAGCCTGATCCGGAGGAGGATGATGAGATGAAGTATTACAAGACGCTGGACGAGGTGCCCGAGTATTACCGCCCCACGGTGGAGAAGCTGGTGGAGGCCGGGGCGTTGAGGGGCACGGCGGAGGATGTGCTGAACGTGTCCGAGGAATTCTGCCGCACCATGACGGTGCTGGACCGTCTGGGGAAGCTGGACTGAAAAAGGGGGGACGCCTAAGACAGGCGTCCCCTCAAATTTCCCCCTTGACTTTTATGCTTGAAAGTGATAGAGTATCCACGAGCAGCCGAAAGGAGGCAGCAAGCATGGATCGCCGGAGCTATGGGCATGGCTATTACCGCTATTACGGTAGCGGCGTTTTGTCATGCCCTTGAGCGGCGGTGCGGCACGGTTTGCGCGGCGGCCCTGAGGGGGCGGCCGCTTTTTTTGCGGAAACGCGGAGCCTGAACCCGGCGGGCGCGGGCGCGGCGTGACGGCGGGAAATCAATTCAGAAGGGGAGAATCCACAATGGTAGTGATTATGAAGCACGGCTTTACGCCGGAACAGCTGGATCAGGCCGTCCAGGCCATGGAGGCGGGCGGCGTCCGCGTCATGGTGTCCAAAGGCAGCGAGACCACCATTTTAGGCGCGGAGGGCGACGCGGGCGGGCTGAACCAGGAGACCCTGGCCCAGCTCCCCGGCGTGGAGCGGGTCATGCAGGTGAGCGAGCCCTACAAGAAGGCCAACCGCAAGTACCACCCCGACGACTCCGTCATTGACATCGGCGGCGTGTCCATCGGCGGGAAGAAGCTGGCGGTCATCGCCGGGCCCTGTTCCGTGGAGAGCGAGGAGCAGATTTTGGAGGTGGCCCAGTCCGTCCGGCAGTCCGGGGCGGCGGCCCTGCGGGGCGGGGCCTACAAGCCCCGTACCTCCCCCTACGCCTTCCAGGGCAAGGGGGTGGAGGGCGTCCTCCTGCTGGACGAGGCCCGGAAGGCCGCCGGCCTTCCCATCGTGTCCGAGCTGATGAGCGCGGATCAGCTCCCCCTGTTTGAGGAGGCGGTGGACGTGATCCAGATCGGGGCGCGGAATATGCAGAACTTCGACCTGCTGAAAAAGGTGGGCAGGACCAACAAGCCCATCCTGCTGAAGCGGGGGCTGTCCTCCACCATCGAGGAGTGGCTGATGAGCGCGGAATACATCATGGCGGGGGGGAACCCCAACGTGATCCTGTGCGAGCGGGGCATCCGCACCTTCGAGACGTACACCCGCAACACCCTGGACCTGTCGGCGGTGCTGGCGGTGAAGCGGCAGAGCCACCTCCCCGTGGTGGTGGACCCGTCCCACGCCTGCGGCAAAGCGTGGATGGTGGAGCGCATGGCCATGGCGGCGGTGGCCGCCGGGGCGGACGGCCTGATCATCGAGGTGCACAACAACCCGTCCCGCGCCCTGTGCGACGGGGCGCAGTCGGTGACGCCGGACGAGTTCGGCGCGATGATGGACAAGCTGCGCCCCCTGGCCGCCTGCGTGGGCCGGGAGCTGTGACATGGGGGACTGGTTCACCATTGAGCGACTGGATGGGGACACCTTCGCCATCAGCGAGTACCGGCATTGGGAGGAGACCCATTGCTATCTGCTGCTGGGAACGGAGCGGGCCCTGCTGATTGACACGGGGCTGGGGGTGGCGGACATAGGGGCCGTGGTTCGGACGGTGACCCGACTTCCCATGACGGTGGTTACCACCCATGTCCATTGGGATCACATTGGCGGGCACGGGTGCTTTGACACCATCGCCGTACACGAGCAGGAGCAGGACTGGCTGGACGGGCGGTTCCCGCTTCCCCCACAGGTTGTAAGGCAAAACCTCACAGCCAAGCCATGCGCGTTCCCGGCGGGCTTTGACCCGGAGCGGTACCGGGTTTTCCAGGGCAGGCCCCAGATTGTGTTTCGGGACGGCACACAATTTGAATTGGGCGGCAGGACAGTGACCGTCATCCACACACCGGGCCACTCGCCGGGGCACTGCTGCTTCTATGAGCCGGAGCGGGGATTCCTGTATGCCGGGGATCTGATTTATGAGGGCTGCCTGGACGCTTTTTATCCCACCACAGATCCGGCGTTGTTTTTCCGATCGGTGCAGAGGATCGGCCGGATGGATGTGAAGCGGGTGCTGCCGGGACACCATCGGCTGGACATTCCCGCGACACGGATCGGAGAGGTCGAGGCCGCGTTCCGGCAGTTGGACAGGGATGGAAAGCTGAAGCAGGGCGGCGGGATCTTTGACTTTTGCTCCTTTCAGATACACATTTAAAAATGGAGTCAATGCGGGGTGTTGGAAATGAAGAAAATTTTAGTGGTGGGCCTGGGCCTCATCGGCGGCTCGCTTGCCATGGCCCTCCGGGGCTTCGAGGACTTTGAGATCGTGGGGACGGACCGGTCCCCCGCCGTCCGGGAGCAGGCGGCGGAAAAGGGGGCGGGAGACCGGATCGCCCCCGGCCCCGGGCCGGAGCTGCCCGGAGCGGACGTGGTGGTGCTCTGCCAGGACCCGGCGGGGATCACCGGATTCCTGAAGGAGCATAAGGACCGTTTCAAGCCCGGCGCGCTGGTCACCGACGTGTGCGGCGTGAAAACCGCCGTCATGGAGGCCGCGGCCTGCCTGCCGGACGGGGTGGATTTCGTCGGCTGCCACCCCATGGCGGGCAAGGAGGTGTCCGGCATCGCCAACGCCGAGGGGGGGCTGTTCCGCAACACCCACTTCATCGTCACCCCCGGCCCCCGCTCCACCCCGGAGCATCTGGCCCTCCTGCGGCGGATGGCGGCCCACTGCCGCTTCGGGGACGTGATCGAGACCACCCCGGAGCGGCACGACGCCATGATCGCCTACACCAGCCAGCTCATGCACGTCATCGCCCTGTCGGTGTGCGACAACGACGAGCTGTTCGCCTGCCAGGGCTTCGAGGGCGGCTCCTTCCGGGACTGCACCCGGGTGGCGGCTCTGGACCCCGCCATGTGGGTACAGCTCTTTTCCCTCAACGCCCCCGCGCTGACCCAGGTGGTGCGGACGCTGGAGAACCGGATGGGGCAGTACCGCCAGGCCATGGAGGCGGGGGACGTGGAGGCCCTGCGGGATATGCTGGCCCGGGCCTCCGATCGGAAGAAGCGGATCGACCTGGAGCGGGCCAGAGGCGACGACGTGCGGCCCGTCTTCCGAAATTCTTAAATTGACGGGGACGCTCCCCCGTGGTACACTGGGAGGGAGCGGTTAGGGAGCAGTTTAAAACCGCCGGGAGGCTGTTATGGGCTATATCATGGATCTGCGGGCCTACGTGGGCCACCGCCCCCTGATTCAGGTGGGCTCCAGCGTGTTTGTGGAGGACGGGCAGGGCCGGGTCCTGCTTCAGCTCAGGAGCGACAACCATCAGTGGAGCTTTTCCGCCGCAGGCTCCATGGAGCCGGGGGAGTCGCCGGAGGAAGCCGCCCGCCGGGAGCTGCTGGAGGAGACGGGGTTGACGGCGGGCACTCTGGAGCGGTACGGCGTGTACGCCGGCCCGGAGGAGCATTACTTTTACCCCAACGGCGACGAGGTATATAATGTGGAGTTTGCCTACGCCTGCCGGGACTGGTCGGGGACGCTGACCTGTCAGGAGGGCGAGGTGGACGACCTGCGGTTCTTCTCGCTGGACGATCTTCCCGTCGGTGTGTCCGATCAGGTAAAGCGGCGGCTGCCGGACTGGCTCCGGCACAGACGGGCCGGGGAAGTCCCCGGGGCCGAATGACGGAGGGTGTGTCATGGACAAAAAACTGTTTCGCAGCCTGATCCTGCTCATCACCTACGCGGTGGTGCTGGTGGCGGTGATCGTGAAGATCGACGCGGTGACGGGCTGGCTGGGCGGGGTGCTCGCCGCGTTCCAGCCCCTGATCATCGGCGGCGTCATCGCCTTCATTCTCAACCGTCCCTGTAACTTCTTCGCGCGGCTGTATGAAAAGGCCCTGCCCGGCAAGGCCCAAGGGGCGGCCCGCCCCCTGGCGGCGGCCACGGCCTACCTCATCGTGGCGGCCTTTGTGACGGCCCTGGTGGCCCTGGTGGTGCCCGAGCTGACCCACAGCATCGAGATGTTCATCGGCAACCTGAACGCCTACGCCGCCAACTTCCAGGAGCTGTTCGACTGGCTGGCGGCCAAGCTGGAGCTGGAACAGCTGGCCAATCTGGACCTGTCGGCGGGGATCAGCGACTCGCTGAAAAACCTGCTCACTGGCGCGCTGGACGCCCTCACCAACACCCTGCCCCACCTCATCGGCATGACCGGCGTGCTGATCTCGGGGGTGGTGACCGGGGTGATTTCCTTCGTATTCTCCATCTATATGCTGTCCGGCGGGCCCCGGCTGACGGCCCAATGCCGCCGTCTGGTCCGGGCCTACCTGCCGGGGAAGGCGGCGGACACGGTGCTGTCCGTCACCCGGCTCACGGCGGACACCTTCTCCAAGTACGTCAACGGCCAGATGGTTGAGGCCTGCATCCTGGGCAGCCTGTGCTTCCTGGGTATGTGCGTCCTCCGGTTCGACTACGCGCCCCTGATCTCGGTGGCGGTGGGGGTGTTCGCCCTGATTCCCATCGCGGGGGCCTACCTGGGGGCGGTGCTGGCGGTGCTGCTGCTGGTGATGATCGACCCCTGGCAGGCGGTGTGGTTCCTGGTGTTCCTGGTGTGCCTCCAGCAGCTGGAGGGGAACCTGATCTATCCCCGGGTGGTGGGCACGTCCATGGGCCTGCCAGGTATTTGGGTGCTGGCGGCGGTGACGGTGGGCGGCTCCCTGCTGGGGCTGCTGGGCATGGTGGTGAGCGTCCCCCTGGCGGCGGTGGCTTACACCCTGCTGAAGCAGGACCTGCGGGTCAGGACGCCCGCCCCGGCGGCGGAGGAAACGCCCCCCGAGCCTTGATTTCCACTCATAATCCTGGGACAAACCCCATATATATGGAACTATCTTGATAAGGGAGATGGTTCCATGGCGTATGAAGGCGGCCTGTCCGCCCCCCACCATGTGGTGATCGAGGAGCGGAAAAGCCTGACGGTGTCCGGGGTGGAGGACGTGGAGCGGTTCGACGAGACCACCATCATGCTGTCCACCTCCAAGGGGGCCATGGTGGTGTCCGGGGAGAACCTGCACATCGAGAAGCTGTCCCTGGACGGGGGCGATCTGAAGGTGGAGGGCGACATCGACGCCATCAGCTACGAGGACGACGCGGGGGGGAGCCGGGGCGGGTTCCTGGCCCGGCTGCTGCGCTGATCCATGCACGTTGATATCGCGGGGCAGGCGGTGGTGTTTGGGCAGGGCTTCCTGCTGGGGGCTGCGCTGGGCCTGCTCTACGATGGGATGCGCACCCTGCGCCGGAGCATCCGGCTGGCCGCGCTGGCCTTCGTGCTGGATCTGCTGTTCTGGCTGGCGGCGGTGGCGGCCCTGTTCGCCCTCACCCTGCTGCGGGACAGCGGCGAGGTGCATCTGTACCATATGTTGGCCTTCCTGCTGGGGGGCGGCCTGTATTTTGTGACGCTGAGCCGTCTGGTGCTCCCGGTGCTGCTGTGGCTGGCGGGCATTGTGCGGGCGGTGTGGAGCTTTTTGACGGCCCCGGCCCGGGCCGCGGGGCGGGCCGGAAAAAAATTTTTAAAAAACCGAAAAAAACACTTTCAAAATTGGCTGGAATGGTATAAAATAAATATGATACACCGTTTTGCCAAGTACGGAGGAGAGGGGGCGGCGACAGATGAGGGTCAAACGCGCGGGCATTGCCACAAAGCTGCTGGTGCTGGTGCTGCTGGCGGTTCTGGCCGCCGGCCTGCTGTCCACCCAGGCAAAGCTGACCGAGGCCCGAAGCGCGCGGGACGAGCTGGCCCGCCAGGTGGAGGAGCAGCGGGAGGCCAACGCCGCCCTGGCGGACGATATCGCCCACAGCGGCGACCCGGAGTACCTGGCGGACATCGCCAGAAGTAGGCTGGGCCTGCTGGAGCCGGACGAGATCGAGTTTGTCGATTCTTCGAAGTAGAAGCGCGGAGAAGCGGAAAGCGGCTGAGCGGCGGTGTGTGCCAGTGGCATACGTCTACCGCACGACCGAGCCGAAGGTGAGAACCTGGCCGCTTCGCAGCGTGACAACTGGCTTCCGTGGGAAAAATCCATACATACTGAGAGGGAAAAAAGAGATTTATGGGGATTGAAGTCGGCTCTATCTTAGACGGAAAGGTGACTGGGATCACCAACTTCGGCGCGTTTGTGTCGCTGCCCGGCAACCGTTCCGGCCTGGTGCACATTTCCGAGATCGCGTACTCCTACGTGAACGACGTGCACGACCACCTGGCGGAGGGACAGGAGGTCAAGGTGAAGGTCATCGGCGTGGACGCGAACAACCGCATCAACCTGTCCATCAAGCAGGCGGCCCCGCCGCCCCCCCGCCCGGAGCGGCGTCCCGGCCCCCGGCCCGGGGGCCCCAATCCCCATCCCCGCCCGGAGGGGGAGCACCGCCCGGCCCGCAGGCCCGGTCCAGGACGGGGCGGCTTCGTGCCGGAGCCGGCCCAGCCCCGGGGTCCGGCCAGCTTTGAGGATCAGCTCAAGCAGTTTATGGCCAGCTCGGACAGCAAGCTGTCGGAGCTGCACATGAACGAGAAGCGGGGGAGCCGGAGAGGCGGAAGGAAATAATCAAGCAGGGGGGCGCGGAAGCGTCCCCCTTTGCGTTTGTCTTGGAGCAGGGGAGGAGCTTGTCCCTGCCGCCCGAAGGGGCAAAAAAATCGGCTCTTTTCCCAAACAGGAAAAGAGCCAAGGGGTCTATTTGCGCGGGAGAATGGAATGACCGCATGGGTCGGCCCCATGCCGCGGACGGGCCGCAGGTGGCCCGCCGCCAGTACAGTGTACCACAACGGCGGGCAAAAGACTGTCGAAGGGTGACAGAGGAGGAATGATGGATGCTGATCGTCAACGGAACCGTCCACACCATGGAGGTGGGTACCATCCCCAGCGGCTTCGTCCAGACGGAGGGCACCCGGATTGTCCGGGTCGGCCCCATGTCCGACCTGCCCGGAGCGGGGGACGCCGACGGGATCATCGACGCCAAGGGGGGGCACATCCTCCCCGGCTTTATCGACGCCCACTGCCACGTGGGCCTGTACGGCGGGGCGGCCCAGGAGGACGACCTGAACGAGAGTCCCGCCCCCTGCACTCCCCAGCTCCGGGCGTTGGATGGGGTGGACCCCATGAACCAGTATTTCCGGGAGGCGCGGCAGGCGGGGATCACCTGCGTCCTCACCGGGCCCGGCTCCGCCAACCCCATCGCGGGGCAGTCGGTGCTGGTGAAAACGGCGGGGCGGGTGATCGACCAGATGGCGGTGCGGGCCCCGGCGTCCATGAAATTCGCGCTGGGGGAGAACCCCAAGGGCGTCCACAAGGACCACGGCCCCGCCACCCGGATGGCCTCCGCCGCCCTGATCCGGGAGCAGCTCACAAAGGCCCTGGACTACAGCTTGAAGTGGGAGCTTGCCCAGGCGGACGGCGGCGCGGACGGCCCGGAGTTCGACGCCCGGCTGGACGCCCTGCGCCCGGTGGTGGGGGGACGGCTGGCCGCCCACTTCCACGCCCACCGGGCGGACGACATCGTCACCGCCGTGCGCCTGTCCAAGGAGTTTGGCCTGGACTGCGTGATCGTCCACGGCACCGAGGCCCATCTGGTGGCGGACTTCCTGGCGAGGGAAGGGGTTCCGGTGATCACCGGGCCCTTCCTCATGGACCGCTGCAAGCCGGAGCTGGGGCGGCTCACCATGGAGAACACGGCCATACTGGCCCGGGCGGGGGTGCAGGTGGCCATCTGCACCGACCATCCGGAGACCCCCATCGCCCTGCTGCCCTTCTGCGCCGCCATGGCCGCCCGGGCGGGGATGGACGAGGAGGAGGCCCTGGCCGCCATCACCATCAACGCCGCCTGCATCGCCGGGGCGGGGGACCGCCTGGGCTCCCTGTCCCCCGGCAAGGATGCGGACATCGTGGTGATGGACGGGCACCCCTTCCACTGGCGCAGCAGGGCCGTCCATGTGCTGTTGGACGGACGGGAGCTGGAGGACTGAAAACTTTTTTGTGAAAAATGCCAAAAAGGTATAGCATATGTTGGAAGGCTATGGTATAATACCCTCATACAGGGGGTGTTCTTTCCCCCAACGCTGCGCCCTTTTGGGCGAAAGGAGCTGAGCATATGAAGTTCACGTTCACAGACAAGAAGGTCAATCTGCCCAAGTCCCTCCACAACTACGCCGAGAAAAAGGTGGGCAAGCTGGACCGCTATTTTAAGAATGAGGCGGAGGCCAACCTGGTCTTCTCCGTGGAGAAGGACCGGAATAAGGTGGAGCTTACCATCCGTTCCGGGGGCACCATCCTGCGGGTGGCGGAGAGTACATCGGATATGTTCGCGTCGGTGGACGCGGCGGTGACCTCCATGGAGCGTCAGCTGCGCAAGCACAAGACCCGCCTGGAGAAGCGGCTGCGCCAGGGCGCGTTTGTCCAGCCGGAGGCGGGGGAGGAGACCTCCTTTGTGCCCGACGTGGAGGAGAACGACTTCCAGGTGGTGCGCACCAAGAAGTTCCCCATCAAGCCCATGACGGTGGACGAGGCCATTTTGCAGATGGACCTGCTGGGCCACAGCTTCTACGCCTTCAAGGACGAGGACGGCGGCGCGTTCGCCGTGGTCTACAAGCGCAACGACGGCGGCTACGGCCTGATCGAGGACGAAGCCTGACAGATAAAATTCCGCCCCGCCCGGTTTTTCCGGGCGGGGCGTTTTGCCTCAGTCGAAGTGGGTAGCCCAGGTGTCGGAGCGGTATGCCTCAAAGCACAGGGCGACCTGCGCCGGGGTGTTCTTCTCCTCCGCCAGCGGGGGGAGCTGATCCGGGGGGAAATAGCGGGCCTCGGTGGTCTCCAGGTTGGGCGTAAACTGCCCGCCGGCGGCATCACACTGGACGAAGATCTTGCACACGCCGTAGGCGTACACCGGCAGGTTGTGCTTCGCCCGGTCCTGGACGGCGATGATCCGCCAGGGGATCACGTCCAGCCCCGCCTCCTCCTTGACCTCCTTGACGGTGTTCTCCCCCACGGACACGTTCACGTCGCACCAGCCCCCGGGCAGGGCCCACCGCCCGTCCCGCTCCCGCACCAGGAGGATTTTGCCCTCCTGGAACACGGCGGCCCGGGTGTCCAGCTTGGGGGTCTGATAGCCCGTCTCATTGCAGAACAGGCCCGTCACCTTTTCCGCAGGAAGCCCGGTCATATGGGCCAGGATCTCGGCGGAGATCTCCCGGATACGGGCGTACCGCTCCAGATCGAAGCCGTCCTTGCCATAGGTAAGTCCGGCCTGGGCAAGGCTTTGCAGCTCCACCGCCCAGGCCAGCCACCGCTTGTCTGCGTCCATCGCGTGTCCCATCGCGTGTTTCTCCTTATAGCGTAAAATCCTCGTCCTTCAGGTGGGCGAAGGAGGCGGCCAGGGGCTTGGGGGGCACCCGCTTCAGGGGGTCGTACCGGAACCGGCGGCAGGCTCCGGAGGCGGACACGATGCCCTTCTTCACGCACATCACCCGGCCGTCCTCCAGGGGCGTGCCCCGCTGGCAGTAGGCGCAGCGGGGGTCCATATCCTTTTCAAACAGCATGGGCGGGGCCTCCTTCGATGGCTTTCCTGGTCACGCTGCGGCGGCTGCGCGACGCGGTTCTAAGAGCCTGTTTAAAATCTATCAAAACGCCATCCCGGCACATCTTTTTCCGCTGGGCTACGTTGACTTGACTTGAAATACACAAAGTATTCCTGCGTCAAATCGCCTTGCCCAGCGAAAAAATCCGCGCCTGTCTGGCATTCCGCCAGATTTTAAACAGGCTCTAACTCCTCCGACTGCGGAAAAACCCATCCGGGCCTGCGGCCCTCCTTGGGCTTTTTCCTCCGCTCCAGAGTTAGCCCGCTGCTCCGCATGTCTCCGCGCTTCTTGATTATACACCATGCCGCCGGGATTTTCCACAACTTTTTCGCAGCAGCGGGCCGCACAGCCACGCCAAAATCAACCAGCCCGCCAACGCCGCCAGGGTGGAGGCCGCCAGTGCGGTGGAGAAGTCCAGGGCGGCGATGGATTCGGTCTGCTCCACCAGGTAGTCCGCCACCGGGGCGGACAGGGGGAACAGCCGGGTCAACCCCCAGGTCAGGGCGGCGGCGATGAGCCCGTGGCACAGCTTGCCCGCCAGGTACACCCGGGCGGACAGGCCGCTGTCCACCAGGAAGGACAGCACCTGGCAGTGGACGGAAAGCCCCGCCCAGCCCAGCATGAACGCCGCCATGGACACCCGCCCCGCCAGCCCCGCGCCCCCCTGGAGGGAGGCCACCCCGGAGGACAGCTCCAGCAGGCCCGCCACCAGCCGCCTGGCCCACTCCCCCTCGAAGCCCGCCAGGGACAGCAGGGCCGCCGCCCCGGACAGCGCGCCGTAGGCGGACAGCAGCCGCAGCACCACCGCGAAGAACACCACAAAGGCGCAGATGTTCAAGGTGCTCTGCAAGGCCCGGGACACCGCCCCGGTGAAGGCGGCGGGGAGGGTGACGGTCTGGATGGGCTTGGGGCGGGGGGCGCAGGCCCGCCGCCGCTCCCACCCGCCGTAGAACCGGAACAGGAGGCCCACCAGCAGCGACGCCAGGGCGTGGGTGAGGTAGAGCAGCAGGCCCACCCGGCTGTCCCCGAACACCCCGGCCCCCACCACGCCCAGGATGAAGGCGGGGCCGGAGTTGTTGCAGAAGGCCAGCAGCCGCTCCGCCTCCGTCTTGGAGCACAGCCCCTGCTCGTAGAGCTGGAGGGCGGTGCGGGCCCCCACGGGATAGCCCCCGATGAAGCCCAGGGCCACCGCCGCCGCGCAGGAGCCGCTCACCCGGAACAGGGGGCGCATCAGACCCTCCATCGCCCGGCCCAGGTAGGCCGCCAGCCCCAGATCCACCACCAGGGAGGACAGCACGAAGAAAGGGAACAGGGAGGGCACGATCACGTTGAAGCACAGGGCCAGCCCGTCCTTAGCTCCGTTGATGGCCTCGCCGGGGGAGATCACCAGCGCGGCGGTGGCGATCAGCAGAGCCGACGCCGCCAGCGCGTCCCGCACCTTTTTTTGCCTCAGCAGTCTGAGCATGGCCTCACCCCCGTGGGGAGAGCCTATGCGGGGGCGGGGGAAAATTTGCCTGTCCCCATTTTTTTGGTGGATTTGCAGGTTGTAAAACGGGACGGCCTGTGATAAGGTTACTTAGAACCTGTATTCACAGCCTCAAACGCCGTGTGGACGGGTCTTTTTCCGCCATACTGCGTTGCGTTTTCTTGCAATACACAAAGTATTCCCGCGAAAACGCGCCTTGTCTGGCGAAAAAACCCCTCGCCCACACGGCATATTCGGCTGTGAATACAGGTTCTTAACCTCTTTGAGGAAAAACTGAATCAGGAAATGAGGAACCAACCATGAATATACGGATCATCACCGACTCGGGCTGCGATATGCTGCCGTCCTACGCGCCCAATCTCACCGTCCTGCCCCTGACCATCACCTTCGGGGAGGAGAGCTTTTTGGACGGGGTGGAGCTGGACCACCACCGCTTTTACGAGAAGCTCATCGAGGGGGAGGAGCTGCCCACCACCAGCCAGATCGCCCCCGCCGCCTTTGAGGAGGCGTTCCAAAGGGCCGTGGACGCCGGGGAGGCGGTGGTGTGCGTCACCCTGTCCTCCAAGCTGTCGGGCACCTACCAGAGCGCGCGCATCGCCGCCGAGGGCTTTGCGGGGCAGGTCTGGGTGGTGGACAGCGAAAATGTCACCATCGGCCAGCGGCTCCTGGTGGAGCGGGCGGTGGAGCTGGCGGGGCAGGGGCTGGACGCCGCCCAGCTTTCCGTCCGGCTGGATCAGGAGAAGAAGGACATCCGGCTGGTGGCCCTGCTGGACACGCTGGAATACCTGAAGCGGGGCGGGCGGATCTCCCCGTCCATCGCCATGGTGGGCGGCCTGCTGTCCATCAAGCCGGTGGTGGCGGTGGAGAACGGCGAGGTGGTGCTGCTGGGCAAGGCCCGGGGCTCCAAGAACGGGAACAACCTGCTGATCCAGCTGATCCAGAAGACCAGCGGGGTGGACTTTGGGCGGCCCTACCGCCTGGGCTACACCGGGCTGGACGACGGCCTGCTCCAGAAGTACATCGCCGACAGCGTCCAGCTGTGGCAGGATCACGTGGAGGAGCTGCCTGTCAGTACCGTGGGCGGAGCCATCGGCACCCACGTAGGCCCCGGCGCGGTGGCGGTGGCCTTTTTCCAGAAGGCGTAACGGAAACCGGGACGGACCGCGGTATGCGGTCCGTCCCGGTTTTGTCAGGCGGCGTGGGGCGCGGCCCGGTCGAAGGAGTGGGTCCAGTCGGAGCGCAGCAGAAAGACCAGCAGCACGATGGAGCTGAGCGTCCAGGTGAGGGGGTAGGCCCAGGAGATGGTCTGGAACACCGGGAAGGCCCGCACCGCCAGGGTAACGTAGGTCACCCGGACACAGCACCAGAAGGCCAGCATGGTGATCATGGGCACAAAGGAGCGTCCGCACCCCCGGAGCACCCCGCCGGCGCAGTAGGTGAAGGCCAGCATACAGAAGAAGGGGGCCACGGTGCGGGCGTGGATGGAGCCGAAGCGTATGGCCTCCGGCTGGTCCACAAAGGCCCCCAGGGCGGGGGAGGCCGCCGCCAGGAACAGCAGGCCGATGAGCTCCGCCACCGCCACGCCGGATAGGATGCCGAACACCGCGCCCTTTTTGGCCCGGTCGTACTGCCTGGCCCCCAGGTTCTGGCTGATGAAGGTGGGCAGGGCCATGGACATACTCATGATGGGCAGGAACACCAGCCCCTCCAGCTTCACATAGGCCCCGTGGCCGGACATGGCAAACTCCCCAAAGGAGTTGATATTGCTCTGTATGACGATATTGCCCACGCTGATCACCGCGTTCTGCACCCCTGTGGGCAGGCCCTGCCGGAGGATCTGGGGCAGCAGGCCGGGATAGAGCCGCAGGCGGCGCAGATCCAACCGGGTGAAGTCCTTCACCCGGCACATCCGCCGCAGGCACAGGAGGAAGCTGAAGCCCTGGGTGATCACCGTGGCCGCCGCCGCTCCCGCGACGCCCCAGCGGAACACCGCCACAAAGAGCAGATCCAGCCCCATGTTCAGCACGGAGGAGATCATCAGGTAGTACAGGGGGTGGAGGCTGTCCCCCAGGGACTGCATGACCGCCATGCAGATATTGTAGAGGATAACGGTGAACACCCCGCCGAAGTAGATCCGGAAATAGATCAGGGAGTAGGGCAGGACGGTATCCGGCGTATTCATGGCGACCAGCAGCTGGGGGACCAGCAGCAGCCCCGCCGCCGTGGAGAGTACGGAGGCGATGACGCCGAACAGGAAGGTGGTGTGGATGGCCCGGGCCACGTTTTCCTCATCTCCCGCGCCGTAATACCGGGAGATCACCACGCCTCCGCCCACGGCGATGCCGTTGAAGAAGCCGATGATCAAAAAGGTGAGGTTCCCCCCGGAGCTGACGGCGGCGAAGGCCCCGTTGTCGGCGAAATTCCCCAGCACCCAGGCGTCCGCCATGTTGTAGAGCTGCTGAAGGAACTGGCCCAGCAGCATGGGCAGGGCGAAGGAGACGATGCTGCGGACGATGGAGCCTTGGGTGAGGGGGGCGGCGCGGCCGTCCCCGGACTGCTTGAACGTTGACATGATTCCCGATCCCTCGACTTTGCGCAAGATGTTCCAAAGCGACAGTATAGCGCGTCCGCCCGGAAAGTCAAGGGCAAATGGGGAAATCCGGCGGAAAAAGCCCCTCCCGACGGCGGGAGGGGCCAAAAATCCACTATTTTACAATCTTGTAATAGGTGCGGGCGGTGAGGAGGTACACCAGCACATACACCGCCAGGAACGCCGCCAGCGTCCCCCCGGTGCACAGAACCACCGTCATGACGTTCCGCACCCCGAACATGGTGAGCATACGGGCCACCAGGTTGAAGTCGAACAGGATGTGGACCGCCGCCACCAGGATGGGCAGGAAGAACACGATCAGCACCTGCCCCCGGATGGAGGATTTCACCTGCCGCTGGCTCAGGCCCACCTTGCGCATGATCTCGAAGCGGCCCTGATCCTCGTAGCCCTCGGACACCTGCTTGTAGTAGATGATCAGCACCGTGGCCATGAGGAAAATGATCCCCAGGAGGATGCCCAGGAACAGGAAGCCCCCCGCCATGGCGTAGCCGTCCACCGACATCTCGGCGCGGCTCTCCACCCGCCAGTATTCCCAGTCCCCGGTGCCGTCAAAGAAGGTCCCGTCGTTGATGGTCCGGTCCGACCAGGCGTCCACCAGGGCCAGCTCCTCCTCGGTGGTGCAGTCCAGCTCCGCCAGCACCAGGGCGGTGTACCGGGTGAACTCATAGCCCACAAAGTTCCGGAGGGCGGTGCGGTCCGTCTCGTCCGCCGTCACCAGGCAGACGGGCTCGCTCATGCTGTCGGTGACGGAGAACATGGACAGGGCGGGAAGGGTTTCCCTGACGGTGAAGGGCAGGGAGCCGCCCTCCACATCGGTAAAGGTGATGGGGCCGGGGGCGGGGCCGATGCCGCTGACCGCAAGCTCGCCGGGGGCGAGGGCGGGCGACGGCTGTCCGGACAGCCCCGCGTAGTCGGCGGCGGTGAGGACAAAGAAGGTGCGGTTGAGGGTGTTGTCGCTGCTGCTGGCGGTGAGGAAGCCGGGGACGGAGTCCGGGAAGGGGTAGCCCTCCCGGGTTTCGCTGCCGCCGAATTGCAGATACTGCCCGGAGCGCAGGCCGGACACAGGGACGCTGTGCTCCGCCGCGAAGCTCCGCACCAGCCGTTCCGCCCCGTCCAGGCTGGGCTGCTGCCCCCGGGAAGGATCGAAGCCTATGGTTATGTTGAAGCTGGCGGGGTATCGGGCGGCGATGATCTCCCCCTGCCCCAGGTAGAGGGCCAGGGTACCGGACAGCATCACCATCACCATGGTGGACAGGATGCAGATGTTGGCGAGGCCCACCGCGTTGCGCTTCATGCGGTAGAGCATCCCGGACACGCCGATGAAGTGGCCCGTCTGATAGTAGAAGCCCTTGTTTTTCCGGAGCAGCTTCAGCAGGGCGATGCTCCCGGCGGTGAACAGGCAGTAGGTGCCGATGATGACCAGAAGCACCGCCAGAAAGTAGAGCAGCATAGCCAGCGTGGGGTCCTTGACCGTGACGGCGATGAAGTAGCCCGCCCCCAGGCAGGCCGCCCCCACCGCCGCCATGAGCCAGCGGGTCCGGGGCTCCTTCTCGCCCACGTTCCCGCCGTGGAGCAGCTCGATGGGGTTGGACAGCCGCACCCGGAACAGGTTCAGGGCCAGGGCCAGCAGGAGCAGAAACCCGAAGAACACCGCCGTCTCCACCATGGCGGGCAGGGAAACGGAGCCGTGGAAGGGGATGGAGAACTTCAGCAGGGGCACCAGGGCCAGGGTGGCCAGCTTGTGGAAGGCCACGCCCAGCACAAGACCGCCGCCGATGCCCAGAAGGGCGGTGAACAGGCTCTCCCAGCACTGGATCAGGGCGATATTCCCCTTGCCCATGCCCAGGATGTTGTAAAGGCCCAGCTCCTTCTTCCGCTGCTTCATCAAAAAGCTGTTGATGTAGAGCAGCAGCACCGCGGACAGCACCCCCGCCACAAACATCCCGATCTGCATCATCACCATCACGTATTCGAAGCCCCGCATCTCCAGCACGCCGGGGTCGGCGCACAGGGCGGACATGACGTAAAAGGCGGCGGTAAGCCCCGCCAGGGCCAGCAGGTAGGGGAGGAAGAAGCGGCGGTTCTGCTTCATGCCCTGGGCCGCCAGTTTGGGGTAAAGTCCGTTACGCACGCTTCTCACCCCCGTCGGCCAGCCGGGTCAGCGTCTCGGTGATCAGGCGGTACATCTGCCCGTCAGTGCGGTTTTCCCGGTAGATCTGGTGGTACACCCGGCCGTCCCGGATGAACAGCACCCGGCCCGCCCGGCTGGCGGCGGCGGTGGAGTGGGTGACCATCAGCACCGTCTGGCCCGCCCGGTTGATCTGGGTGAACAGGTCCATGAGGCTGTCCGCCGCCCGGGAGTCCAGCGCGCCGGTGGGCTCGTCCGCCAGCACGATCTGGGGCTCGGTGATGAGGGCCCGGGCCACGGCGCACCGCTGCTTCTGCCCGCCGGACACCTCGTAGGGGTACTTTTCCAGCAGGGGCTGGATGCCCAGGGCCTCCGCCAGGGGGGCCAGCCGCCGCACCATCTCCTGGTACTTCTTCCCCGCCAGCACCAGGGGGAGCAGGATATTGTCCCGGAGGGAGAAGGTGTCCAGCAGGTTGAAGTCCTGGAACACGAAGCCCAGGTTATCCCGGCGGAAGGCGGCCAGCTCCTTTTCCCGGAGGCTGACCAGATCCCGCCCGCCCAGCAGGACGGTGCCGTTGGTGGGCTTATCCAAAGCGGCCAGTATGTTCAGCAGGGTGGTCTTGCCGGAGCCGGACTCGCCCATAATGGCCACGTACTCTCCCTCCTCCACGGCGAAGGACACGTCGGCCAGGGCCTCCACCTTGTGGCCGCCGAAGCGGGTGGAGTAGATTTTCTGCACATGATTGACTTCCAGGATTGACATAGCGTTCCCTCCAGATGATGCTGCGCTTGCGCGCTTCTAAACTGTATTACCTGTGTTGGTACAGATAGTATACATCCGGAGGGTTAAGAAACAAGCTGGGAGAATTGTAAGATTTTTTTAAGAAGCAAAAAAATCCCCCGGCAAGGCCGGGAGATTCCCCAAAGCTGAGGCGCGGAAACGAAAAGGCTTCCCCCCGGCAGAGCCGGGGGGAAGCCGATCAATCTCAGGTGCGGTACCGCGTCTGGGGCACGTAGGTGCAGTGGAGCAGCTCGTGGGCCTTGTGCCCGCCGGGCTCGCCCAGGTAGGTCTCGTAGACCTCCTTGACCACCGGGCTCTCGTGGCTGCGCCGCTGGGGCATTCCCTCGTCCTGGCGGTAGAGGGCCTGGGCCCGAAGCGTGCGCATATCGGTGAAGGAGCGCACGGTGGAGGGGTGCAAGGGCTGGCCGCCGCCGTTGACGCACCCGCCGGGGCAGGCCATGAACTCGATGAAGTCATAGTCCAGCTCGCCGGACTTCAGGCCGTCCAGCACGATCTTGGCGTTGGACAGGCCGGAGGCCACGCACACCTTCACGGTGCGGCCGGGCAGCTCGTAGCTGGCCTCCTTGATCTCCTGGATGCCCCGGACGTCGTGGAACTCCAGGGGGGCGTCGGCGTCCCCCAGGAGCTTGGCGGCCACGGTGCGCAGGGCGGCCTCCATCACGCCGCCGGTGGCACCGAAGATGACGGACGCGCCGGTGGAGAGGCCCAGCATGGGGTCGAACTCGCCATCGGGCAGGTGGTCGAACATCATGCCCGCCTGGGTGATCATCCGGGCCAGCTCCCGGGTGGTGAGGGAGGCGTCCACCGGCATACAGCCGTTGGCCATGCGCTGCTCCTCCCGCTTGACCTCGTACTTCTTGGCGGTGCAGGGCATGATGGACACCACATAGATGTCCTTGGGGTCGATGCCCGCCTTCTCCGCGTAGTAGCTCTTGACCAGCGCGCCGAACATCTGCTGGGGGGACTTGCAGGAGGACAGGGAGGGGATGAACTCGGGGTAGTGCTGCTCACAGAACCGGATCCAGCCGGGGGAGCAGGAGGTGATCATGGGCAGCTTGCCGCCGTTCTGGAGGCGGTCCAGGAACTCGGTGCCCTCCTCCATGATGGTGAAGTCGGCGGCGGTGTCCACGTCGAACACCTTGTCGAAGCCCAGGCGGCGCAGGGCGGACACCATTTTGCCCTCCACGTTGGTGCCGATGGGCATATCGAAGCATTCGCCCAGGGTGACCCGGACGGAGGGAGCGGGGCCGACGACCACGTACTTGCTGGGGTCGTGGAGGGCGGCCAACACCTCGGGGATGGAGTCCTGCTCGCTCAACGCTCCGGTGGGGCAGGCCACCAGGCACTGGCCGCAGGACACGCAGTCCGCCTCCGCCAGATCCCGGTCGAAGGCGCAGCCGATGTGGGTCATGAAGCCCCGGTCATTGGGGCCGATGACGCCCACGGACTGGTGCTTCCGGCAGGCGGCGGTGCAGCGGCGGCACAGGATGCACTTGGAGTTGTCCCGCACCAGATGGAGGGCGGAGGCCTCGATCTGGGGCACCATCAGGTCGTTGGCGTAGCGCACCGCGTCGATCTGGAGGTCCGCCGCCAGATCCCGCAGCTCACAGTGGGCGTTGCGGGCGCAGGTGAGGCAGTCCATCCGGTGGTTGGACAGGATCAGCTCCAGGGAGAGCTGGCGGGAGTGGCGCACCTTGGGGGTGTTGGTATAGACCTCCATGCCCTCGCTGACGGGGTAGACGCAGGACGCCATGAGGGAGCGGGCCCCCTTCACCTCTACCACGCAGATCCGGCAGGAACCGATCTCGTTCACGTCCTTCAGGTAGCACAGGGAGGGGATCTTGAAGCCCGCGGCCCGGGCGGCCTCCAGCACCGTGGTGCCCTCGGGGACGGCGACGGGGATGTCGTTGATTTTCAGATTAACCATTTTGGGTTCCATCGTGTATTCCTCCCTCCCTTACGATTTGGAGATGGCGTCGAAGCGGCAGTTGTTCTGGCACAGGCCGCAGTGGATGCACTTGTTCTGGTCGATGACGTGGGGGGCCTTCACCGCGCCGGAGATGGCGTCCACCGGGCAGTTCCGGGCGCACAGGGTACAGCCCTTGCACTTGCCCGGGTCGATGATGTACCGGGTGAGGTTGCGGCACACCCCGGCGGGGCACCGCTTCTCCACCACATGGGCCACGTACTCGTCCCGGAAGTATTGCAGGGTGGACAGCACCGGGTTGGGGGCGGACTGGCCCAGGGCGCACAGGGCGGAGTCCTTCAGGTGGTGGCACAGCTCCTCGATGGTGTCCAGGTCCTCCAGGGTGCCCTTGCCGTCGGTGATCTTGCAGAGGAGATCATACAGCCGCTTGGTGCCGATCCGGCAGGGGACGCACTTGCCGCAGGACTCGTCCACGCAGAACTCCAGGAAGAACTTGGCGATGTCCACCATGCAGTTGTCCTCGTCCATGACGATGAGGCCGCCGGAGCCCATCATGGAGCCGATGGCGGTGAGGGAGTCATAGTCGATGGGGGTGTCGATGAGCTCCGCGGGGATGCAGCCGCCGGAGGGGCCGCCGGTCTGGGCGGCCTTGAACTTCTTCCCGTTGGGGATGCCGCCGCCGATGTCCTCGATGATGGTGCGCAGGGTGGTGCCCATGGGGACCTCCACCAGGCCGGTGTTGGTGATCTTGCCGCCCAGGGCGAACACCTTGGTGCCCTTGGACTTCTCGGTGCCGATGGCGGCGAACTTCTCCCAGCCGTTGTTGAGGATCCAGGTGATGTTGGCGTAGGTCTCCACGTTGTTGAGCAGGGTGGGCTTGCCGAACAGGCCCTTGACGGCGGGGAAGGGGGGACGGGGCCGGGGCTCGCCCCGGTGGCCCTCGATGGAGGTGATGAGGGCGGTTTCCTCGCCGCAGACGAACGCGCCCGCGCCCAGCCGCAGCTCCAGCTTGAAGGAGAAGCCGGAGCCCAGGATGTCGTCGCCCAGCAGGCCGTACTCCTCGGCCTGGGCGATGGCCAGCTCCAGCCGCTTGACGGCGATGGGGTACTCGGCCCGGATGTAGATATAGCCCTGGCTGGAGCCCACGGTGTAGCCCGCGATGGTCATGGCCTCGATGACGGAGAAGGGGTCGCCCTCCAGCACGGAGCGGTCCATGAACGCGCCGGGGTCGCCCTCGTCAGCGTTACAGCACACGTACTTGGTGCCGTCGGGGCTTGCCGCGTCGTAGGTAAACTGCCACTTGTTCCCGGTGGGGAAGCCCGCGCCGCCCCGGCCCCGGAGGCCGGACTTTTTCAGCGCGTCGATGATCTCCTGGGGCGGGGTTTTCTCGGTGAGGATGCGCTCCAGGGCGGTGTAGCCGTCCATGCCGATGTACTCGTCGATGGACTCGGGGTTGATCACGCCGCAGTTGCGCAGGGCGATGCGCAGCTGGTGCTTGTAGAACTGGGTGTCGGACAGGGACGTGACGGACTGGCCCGCCTCCCCCTCCATGTGGAGCAGGCGGGTGACGATGCGGCCCTTGACGATGTGCTCGGCCACGATTTCGTGGACGTCGTCCACGGTGACCCGGGTGTAGCACGCCCCCTCGGGGAACACCATGACGATGGGGCCCATGGCGCACAGGCCGAAGCAGCCGGTCTTGACCACCCGGACCTCCTGGTCCATCCCCTCCAGCTTCAGCTCCTCCTCAAAGGCGGTGATGAGCTTGGGGCTGTCGGAGGAGGTGCAGCCGGTGCCGGTGCACACCATGATGTGGCTTCGGATATGGCTCATATGTGTTTCCTCCCTCCCGTTATTCGGCCGCGCCGATGGTGTAGTCCTGCACCACGTTGTGGTTCACCAGATGCTGCTCCACGATGGAGGGCACCATCTCCGGGCGCAGGCGCACATAGGTCACCTTTTCCTCCCCGGGGACAAACACCTCGGCCACCGGCTCCAGCCGGCACACGCCGATGCAGCCCGTCTGGGACACGGTGACGTTGGTCAGCCCCCGGCGGTTGATCTCGTCCAGGAAGGCGGTCATCACCGGGCGCGCTCCGGCGGCGATGCCGCAGGTGGCCATGCCCACCACCACGCGGATGCTGTTCTCGTCATTCTCCCGCAGGTCCATCTGGCGTTTCATCTTTTCCCGGATGGCCTTCAGTTCTTCTAAACTTTTCAAAGAGGTTCAGCTCCTTATCATTGAGATATCATCTTCCCCGGGGAATCCGGCTCCGCCGCGGAGGAGGGCCTTGGCCCTTCCGGGGCTATCCGGCCGGTTCGCCGGGGGCGGGAGGGGCAGACCCCTCCCCAACGCTCTGTTCTTGTTCCGCCAGATATTCGCTTATCCACGCGAAAACCTCCGGCGCGTTCAAGGGGATGTCCTCTCCCAGAATCTCCTGGACCTCCGCTGTGGAAAAGACATAGCTTCCGCTTGGGGTGCTGTGCTCCACCGTCCATGCCACGTCCGGGCTGCCCTGGATGAGCAGGGCCACCGCCCCGGACAGATCCCCCAGGGGGGGACAGTCCAGGTGCCGCCGCTGGAACCGGGCGGCGAGGGTGGTGCCCGCGCCCACCGCGCTTTGAATATCCAGGGAGCCTCCGGTCTGCTCCGCCGTCAGCCGCAGCAGGGGCAGGCCCAGTCCCACCTTCCGGGTGGTGCGGGTGGTGGTGAAGGGGTCGGTGACACGGGCCAGGAACTCCGGCTCCATCCCCCGGCCGTCGTCGGCGATGGCGATGGTCAGCCAGCCGTCCTGGTCCTCGTCCAGGGTGATGGATATGTGCTCCGCCCCCGCCGCCACCGAGTTTTTCGCCACGTCCAGCAGGTGGAGGGACAGCTCCTTCATCCCTTTTTGATGTACTCGTCCAGGATGGGGGCCACCTGGGCGGCGGTGAGCCGTCCGTACACGTCGTCGTTGATCATCATGACGGGGGCCAGGCCGCACGCGCCGATGCAGCGGCAGGCGTCCAGGGAGAACAGCCCGTCGTTGGTGATGCCGCCGGGGGCGATGTTCAGCTTCTTCTCCACCGCGCTGAGCACGTCCGCCGCGCCCTTCACGTAGCAGGCGGTGCCCAGGCAGACGGAGATCTGGTACTTCCCCTTGGGATTCAGGGAGAAGAAGGAGTAGAAGCTGGCCACGCCGTAGATCTCGGACAGGGGAATGTCCAGCCCCTCGGCCACCATGATCTGAACCTCCTCCGGCAGATAGCCGAAGATCTCCTGGGCGGCCTGGAGCACAGGCATGGTGGCCCCGGGCTGGCCCTTGTGGGCGTCGATGACCTTGCGCAGGCGTTCCTCCTGCTCCGGGGTGCCCCGGTAGGGTACTGCGGTCTTGCAGTTCGGCATTTCGTTTCCTCCTTACTGAAATCTGGGGCGGGCAAAGGACGCGCGGCCCCGCGTTTGGGTCTTATAGTGTAAGAGCCTGTTCAAAATCTGTCAAAACGCCATCCCGGCACATCTTTTCCCGCTGGGCCGCGTTGATTTGACTGGAAATACACAAAGTATTCCTGCGTCAAATCGCCTTGCCCAGCAAAAAAATCTGTGCCCGTCTGGCATTCCGCCAGATTTTAAACAGGCTCTAAGAGAATGTCCGGGCGGAGCTGTTGGAAGAACCTCACCCGGACACGTTATTCTTATTCTATCACATGAACCTGCGGTTTGTCCAAGCTAACCGCACAAAAACCGTTAAAATTCGTCAGGAAATTCCATCCGAAGGGGGAATGCCAGCCCTCAGCCACGCCAAAACCGCCTGGGGGGTGCGGGCGGGCAGGGCCATGTACTGGTGGGCGTCCCGGATTTGGTCCAGGTAGTGGGCGTCGCTGCCGTCGAAGTGGGGCACCCCCCGCAGGTCGGGCCGGTCAAAAAGATCCGGCGGGCAGTTTCTGGAGATCTCCGCCGTGGAAAAGCCCATGGCCGGGTCCCACAGCCCCAGGTTGGCCAGCAGGGAGAAGGAGGGGCGGTCGATGTGGGCGGGGAAGGCCACGCCGCCGAAGGACGCTGCCAACGCCGCCGTGTCATAGATGCCGATGGAGGAGGCCCCGGCCAGAAAGGCCGTCTCCTCGCCCAGAACGCGCTCCTCCTCGTCCATGTAGAGCTGGGGGCCAAAGACGGCGGGGTTGTTTTCCATGGGGGGCAGCTTCTCCCGCACCAGGGCGGAAAAGGCATCCGCCTCCTCCAGGCCGGGGAACAGGCACACCACATGGGCCTCCTCGGCGGTGGACAGCTCCATCCCCGGCAGGGCCAGCAGGCCGTAGTGCTCCGCGGCGCGGCAGAAGGCGGCGCAGTTGCCGCAGGTGTTGTGGTCGGTGAGGGCCGCCACCTCAATGCCCGCCAGGGCGCACATACCCGCCAGGTTGGCGGGGGTGTTGTCCTCCCCGCCGCAGGGCGACAGGCAGCTGTGGAGATGGAGGTCGAAGGCATATTGTTCCATGATCCGGCCTCCAGTCCGTTTATGATTTCCTCACGCCTCCAGGAGACGGCCCAGCCGGACGGCGCAGTCAAACACGGAAAGCCCCGTGCCCAGCAGGGTGATCCCCTGGGCTTTCGCCCGGTCCAGCAGGGGCGGGTCGGGCACCACGCCCTCCGCCAGCACCACGCAGGCGGTATCCGCCAGGGCGGCCACCGCCGCCACGTTCACATTGCTCATGATGGTGAGCCACGCGCCCCCGGCGGGGGCACGGCCCATCACCCAGCTCAGCAGGTCGCCGCAGTAGCCCCCCTCCACCGGGCGATCGGGGTCGTCCAGGTGAAATACGGTGAGGGGGATGGAGTCGATCAAGCCCTGTACTGTTATCATGGAATCACCAGCCTTTCATCGGTCGTCCAGCAGCGGGGGCAGGCCGCCGCAGGCGTCCTCCTGGCGGCGGCGGAAGGGGGCGGGGAGATACCCGTCCGCGTCCGTCTTGCCCGCCATGTGCTGCATCCGCTCCCGCACCTTGAAGATGCAGTCGTCCTCGCTGGCCCGGCCCATCACCACGTCCTCGGCGAAGGCCCGGCAGGAGGGGGCACCGCAGGAGCCGCACCGCAGGCCGGGGAGCTGCTCCTCCAGCTTCTGGATGGCCCGCATCTTCTCCATGGCCCGGCGGCGGTTGGAGTCCAGCTGGAAGGTGGGCAGGAACTCCGGCTTCTTGGTGTAGTCCAGAATGTCGCTGACTTCCTCCCGGTCTGCCGTCCGGGGCCGGACGGGGGAGAGGTTGGTCATCAGGCCCTTCAGCCGCATCTTGGCGGTGAAGGGGTTCTCCACCGTGAGACAGCCCCCCAGGCACCCTTGGGTGCAGGCCCGCAACTCGATGAAATCCGCCTCGGGCATACGGCCGTCCTCGATCTCCTCAAGTATGCGGATCACGTTGTTGATGCCGTCCACGGCGATGTAGTTCTTGTCCCGGCGGGACAGGGCCTCGCCCCCGGCAAAGGCCCAGCTCACCCCGGCGGCCCCCGCCGCCATGGGCTTCAGATTGTCCAGATCCAGCTGGCGCATGGGGTCCAGCAGGGCCAGGTAGATATCCTTGATGGCGAAGGCCCCGTCCACCACCTGCCGCTTCAGCCCCTCCGGGGCCGCGGCGGCGGTGACCTGGGAGGTGCAGGGGACGATGGTGAACACGCCGATCTCCTCCGGGGACAGCCCGGTGGACTCCGCCGCCCTCCGGCGGGCCAGGACGGCGGCCAGCTCCAGGGGGGTGATCACCGGGGCGATGTGGCCCAGCAGGTCGGGGAAGCGGATGCAGATCAGCCGCACCACGGCGGGGCAGGCGGGGGAGATCTCGGGCTTCAGGGTGCCGTCCCCGGTGCGGTGGTCCAGGCAGTCCGCCAGCAGCTCCGCGGCGGCGGCGGACTCGAACACGTCGTCAAAGCCGATGGACAGCAGGCCGTTGAGCACGATATTGATATCGTCCAGGTGGTGGAACTGCCCGTATAGGGCGGGGTCGGGGACGGCGATGTTATACTGGAAGCGTTTCAGCATATAGAAATCGCTGCCGGTGGACTGCACCGCCTGGTGGGGGCACACCTGGACGCAGGTGCCGCAGTCGATGCAGCGGTTGGGCAGGATGGTGGCCTTGCCGCTGCGCACCCGGATGGCTTCCGTGGGGCAGCTCTTGATGCAGGTGGTGCAGCCCCGGCATTTTTTCAGGTTGAGGGAGACAGAGTGGCGCACGCCGGTTACCTCCTTCGGGTTTGATGCAAAGCGCGGCTTGCGGTGCGCCTCACTCGATGTGCACCACCATGGTGACGGTGGTGCCCACGCCGACGGTGGACTCCACCGTCATCTCGTCGCTGTACTTTTTCATGTTGGGCAGGCCCATGCCCGCCCCGAAGCCCAGATCCCGCACCGAGTCGGCGGCGGTGGTAAAGCCCGCCTGCATGGCCTTGCCGATGTCGGGTATGCCGGGGCCGGTGTCGGTCAGGGTGATGGTGATGTCGTCCAGGCCCACGTCCACCCGGGCGGTGCCACCGTTGGCGTGTATGACCATATTGATCTCGCCCTCGTACATACACACGGACACCCGGCGGATCACGCTGGGGTCCAGCCCCAGCTTCCGCAGGGCCTGCTTCACGCCGGAGGACGCCTCCCCCGCGTGGGTGAGGTCGCCCCCCTCCACCTGGTAGGACAGGGTAATGCAGTCGTCCATGGCACTCACTCCCTCAGCCCGTTGAGGTACAAAAGGCCGCAGGCGTTATACATCCGCTCCTTGGTGGCCATCACCACCAGCTGCCGATCCTGGGCCAGATCCAGAATGGCCTGGTCGGGCTGCTTGCCCCGGACAAAGACGATGCACTTCATGTCCATCATCTCGGCGGTGCGCACCACCTGGGGGTTCACCAGCCCCGTCAGCAGCAGGGCCTGGTTTTTCACGTAGGCCAGCACGTCGCTCATAAAATCGCTGCCGCAGGCGGAGCGGACCTCGGTGTCCAGCAGCTCCTGGCCGCACAGCACCTCGGCGTGCAGAATGTCGCGGACTTCTTGTAACGTCATTCTAAAGATACCTCCTCATTCCCAAAGTCCCTACCAGCATACCATAAAATTCAACAAAAGCCAATAGAAAAAATTGAAAATTCTTGTGAAAGCTGCGGACGATGGGCAAAAACCGTCCCCGGCTCCAGATTCTGGAGCCGGGGACGGTTCATTTGCCATCGGGAACTGCTCAAAGGTGCTGACGGGCTTCCGGCTGAAGCACCCGGGACAAAATAGTCGCCGCCTGTGCGCGGGTCAGCTCGCCGTCGCCGTGGAAGCGTCCGGTCTTGTCCACCCCAACCAGGATACCGGCCCCGTAGAGCCGGAGGATGGCCCTCGTGCCGTACCTATCTCCCAAGTCAGGGATGTTAGAGGTATCGTTGATGACCTCCAGCTCATCCGCCACAGCCCCGTCGATCAGGTAGGCGAACATAGCGCGGGTTGCGCGCTCCTTGGGGAAGGTGCTCAAGGCGTCACTGCTGCTGAAGCTGCCGTCCGGGTTGGGATGGGAGGAGCCGATAAGCTCGCACATATCCGCCACCGCGTTGTAACCGTAATACTGGAGCCAGAAGGCGGCGGGATACCACCACTCGTTCACACACTTGGCGGCGTTGTAATCGGGGTTTACCGCATAATACATCCCGTGGAAGATGCTGTCGATCTTCTCCTCAAATAAATAGCCCGTACCCAAAGCACCATAGCTCATGTGGCCCCCGGCAAAGGCGTAGCTTTTCCATGTACCCTGGAAGGATTTGATCGGGGAGAAGCCCTCCAGCCCCAGCTCCATGGTGCAGCTCTTGGGCAGGGTGGTGTCGTCCCGTTTGCCGGTCAGAGCGACATATTCTTCATTAAAGCTCGCCGGGCCGTTGTCCTGGTTAAATTCGGCAAACAGCTTCCCGTTTTCATCGTAAAAACGGGCGTAGGACTTGGTCAGGTCGGGCAGCTCAGGCAGGGCACCATCCCCTCCGTGGGTCAGGCTGCAAAGCCGTCCTGCCAGCGCGACCGCCTCGGCCACGGTCAGCTTTCCGTTGGGGTCGAATGTGGTGGCTGTCTTTCCGGTGAACAGCTCCTTCTCATAGCAGTACAGGATATCATCATAAGCCCAATGGTTCTCCGCCACATCGGTAAAGGGCAGGGTTCCTTCCGTTTGGGCAGGCGGGGTATCGGCGAGAGCGGGCACGCACAGCGTGAAAGTCATTGCCAGAGCCAGGAGGACAGGCAGACATCTTTTTTTCATAGCGTTTGCTCCTTTCTTATGTCTTGTGATTTTTCCCAACAAAAATTGTCTTGCTATGGAAAAGTATAGCAAATTGATGAAGGAAAGTCAAGGGAAGGGTAAAAATCGTCCCCGGATCCAGAATCTGGAGCCGGGGACGCAGGGCTTAGGGTTCGGAGGGTGTCTCAGGCCAGACGAACAGCCGCTTCTGCCGGACCAGGTAATAGCCCAGCCCCGCCAAATCCGCCAACGCCCAGCCGATAGGCACCGACCACCAGATGCCCGACACCCCCAAGGCGGGGACGGCGGACAGCAGGTGGGCCAGGGCCACCCGGGTGCCCAAGGAGATCACCGTCAGCACCACCGACATACCGGGCCGGCCCAGGGCCCGGTACAGCCCGTACAGCAGGAACAGGCAGCCGATGCCGCAGTAGAACGCGCCCTCGACGCGCAGGTAGCGCACCCCCTCGGCCACCGTCTCCAGATCCCCCGGCTCGGTGAACAGGCCCATGAGGGGGGCGGCGAAGGCGAACACCAGGGCGGACACCAGGGCGCAGAATACAAAGGAGGCAATGACCGCCCCCTTCAGCCCCGCCCGGATCCGATCCTCCTTTTTGGCCCCGTAGTTCTGGGCGATGAAGGTAGAGAAGGCGTTGCCGAAGTCCTGCACGGGCATATAGGCGAAGGAGTCGATCTTCACCGCCGCGGCGAAGGCGGCCATCACCGTGGGGCCGAAGCTGTTCACCAGCCCCTGCACCAGGAGAATGCCCAGGTTCATCACCGACTGCTGGACGCAGGTGAGGACGGAGAAGCCGGCGATCTCCCGCACCCGGCGGGGGCGCAGGGCGAAGGGGCCCCGCAGCTCCGGACAGCGGACGAGGGCATAGGCGGCGATGCCCAGGCCGGAGGCGTACTGGGCGATGACGGTGGCCTCCGCCGCCCCTGCCGCGCCCCGGTCCAGCCCCAGCACGAACCAGAGGTCCAGGGCGATGTTCAGCGCGGCGGACACCGCCAGAAAGACCAGGGGGATCATGGAATTGCCCACCGCCCGCAGGAAGGAGGCGAAGTAATTGTAAAGGAAGGTGGCGGCGATGCCGCAGAAAATGACGGAGAGGTATTCCCGCATCATGGGCCACACCGCCTCCGGCACCTGGAGGAACACCTCGATCCAGTCCGGGCACAGGAAGGCGGCGGCGTTGAGGACGGCTGTCAGGGCGGCGATGAGGACGAAGGCGGCGTGGGCCCCCTCCCGCAGGCCGTCCCGGTCCCGCTGGCCGAAGCGGATGGAGAACACCGCCCCGCTGCCCATGCACAGGCCCAGCAGGATGGAGGTGAGGAAGGTCATGAGGGTGAAGGAGGAGCCCACCGCCGCCAAGGCGTTCTTGCCCAGATACCGGCCCACAATCAGGGTATCCGCGATATTATAGCACTGCTGGAGCAGGTCGCCCAGGATCATGGGGACGGCGAAGCGCAGCATGGAGCCCATCACCGGACCCTGGGTGAGATCCCGGTTCATGGCATTCCCTCCCTTTCAAGCTGAGAACTTGTATTCACAGCGGAAAAAGACCCGTCCACACGGCGTTTGAGGTTGTGAATACAGGTTCTGAGGCGGGGAGGTCAGCCCTCCCCGCCGGTGACGATCATATTGGGCCAGCGGTTTTCCATGTACCCATCGCCGTACTGGGTGTCCAGAAACTCCTCGAAGGCGTTGGCGGGCTCGGGCTGGACGGCCCGGCTGCTGTAGCGCACCATGGCCGCGCTGGTGAGCATGGCGTTGCAGGCCATGACGGACACCACGATCCAGGTGAGGATCTTCCCCGCCAGGGCGGGCAGGCCCTCGATGCCCTTGGACATGGGCGGGTAGATCACCTTGATCCACACCACCGCCAGCACGCCCCAGAAGAAGCAGAACAGCACATTGGTCCGCCCGCCGATGTTCAGCGGCATCTCGCTGTAGTCCCAGAACACGGTGCCGAACACCAGCTCGGTGAACACGCTGCATAAGTACTCGTAGGCTCCGCCCACCACAAAGCCCGCCAGGAACACGTGGCGGTCGTTTTTCTCCGCCAGCCCCTGGAGGGCCACGGTGAGCACCACCGCCCCCAAGCCCCAAACGAAGCTGAAGGGGCCGTAGAGCACGCTGGAGCGGTTCATCCACTGGCCGTTCACCAGGCCGCAGTAAAAGGTTTCGATGATGTCGCCCAGCAGGGCGGAGATCAGGAACACCCAGACCAGCTTGTCCCAGCACAGGCCCTTGGCGAAGGTGTAGGTGCCCTCCCCCTTGCCGGGGCCTTCCTCCAGGCCGGGATAGGCCCTGCGCAGACGCTTCCAGACGGCGTTGTAGATCTGCCCTGCCAGCTTTTTCTGGCCGCTGTCCGCCTGCCGCTGGGCGTACCACTGGGCGTCCCCGGTGCGGGTGGCGTAGAATACGGCGGCGAAATCCAGGCCGATGAGGACAAAGCAGACCACCACCACAGCCTGCCGGAGGAGCTCCGGGATCAGCAGCACCCCCGCCAGCAGTACCGGGTGGATGATCAGGTAGGCCAGGTAGTAGACCGCCGCCACCAGGGCGGAGGACAGCAGCCCCTTTCCCGTGCCGGACAGCAGGCGGCTGCGCTCCTGGTTCCACTGGATTTTGGGGCCAACCCGGCGGAAGAAGTGGTCGCCGATGCGCTCCACCACGGCGGACACCACCATGGTGGCCAGAAAGGACAGAAGGTGCTGCCCCGCCAGGGTGGGGAGGAGGAGCATCAACAGCACAAAGGTGAAGCCGTAGGCCAGCACCAGCGGCAGGGCCACCACGCCCCGGTTGCAGAACCTCCGCCGGGTGACGGCATAATACCCCGCCTCCGCCGCCCACCCCAGGAAGGAGTAGATCAGCAGGAACAGGGCCAGATCATAGAAGCTGTACATGGGCGGCCCCACCTTTCTCTGTGTTCTCTCTGTCAGTCACGCCCCCCGGATGCCGTGGGACTTCACCCGCAGGCGGTTCAACGCCCGGGCCAGGGTGGCCTGGGCCACCTGATGCTCCTGGCGGCTCCTTTGCTGAAGCAGGGCCTCCCGGGCCTGATCCGCCTCCCGGCGGGCCCGCACCTCGTCGATCTCCTCGGGCCGCTCGGCGGAGTCCACCAGCACCAGAACCTCGTTTTTCTCCACCTTCACCATGCCGGGGGAGACGGCGGCCAGCTCCACCTCACCGCCGGGGGCCTGCCAGCGCAGCGTGCCCGTCTGGACGGCGGCGATCATGGGGCTGTGGTGGGCGAGTATGCCCTGTTCCCCGTCGCTGGTGGGGATGGTGAGGCTGACGCAGGGGCCCTCGTAAAAGGTGCGGTCCGCCGCCAGAATGTGAACCTGAAAGGTGTCCATTACAGCTCGTCCGCCTCCATTTTCCGCGCCTTCTCCACCACGTCCCGCCAGGAGCCTACATTATAGAAGGCCGCCTCCGGATACTGGTCCAGCTCGCCGTCCACGATGGCGGCGAAGCTCTCCAGGGTGTCCTTCAGGGGGACGTACACGCCGGGTATGCCGGTGAATTTCTCCGCCACGTGGGTGGGCTGGGCCAGGAACCGCTGAATCCGGCGGGCCCGGGCCACGGTATGGCGGTCCTCGTCGCTCAGCTCGTCCATGCCCAGGATGGCGATGATGTCCTGCAATTCGTTATATTTCTCCAAAATCTCCTGCACCCGTCGGGCCACCCGGTAGTGCCGCTCGCCCACGATGTCCGCCTCCAGAATCCGGGAGGAGGACTCCAGCGGGTCCACCGCCGGGTAGATGCCCTGCTCGGAGATCTTCCGGCTGAGCACGGTGGTGGCGTCCAGGTGGGCGAAGGTGGTGGCGGTGGCGGGGTCGGTGAGATCGTCCGCCGGGACGTACACCGCCTGGACGGAGGTGACGGAACCCTTTTTGGTGGACGCGATCCGCTCCTGCAATTCGCCCATCTCGTTGGCCAGGGTGGGCTGGTAGCCCACGGCGGAGGGCATACGGCCCAGCAGGGTGGACACCTCGCTGCCCGCCTGGACGAAGCGGAAGATGTTGTCGATAAAGAGGAGCACGTCCTTGCGCTCCTTGTCCCGGAAGTGCTCCGCCATGGTCAGCCCCGACAGGGCCACCCGCATACGCACGCCGGGGGACTCGTTCATCTGGCCGAACACCAGGGCGGTCTTGTCGGACACGCCGCTTTCCCGCATCTCCCGCCACAGGTCGTTGCCCTCCCGGGAGCGTTCCCCCACCCCGGTGAAGATGGAGTAGCCGCCGTGCTCCATGGCTACGTTGTGGATGAGCTCCTGGATGAGCACGGTTTTGCCCACGCCCGCCCCGCCGAACAGGCCGATCTTGCCGCCCCGGGGGTAGGGCTCCAGCAGGTCGATGACCTTGATGCCCGTCTCCAGAATCTCCACCGCGGGGCTTTGCTCCTCGAAAGAGGGGGGCTTGCGGTAGATGGACTGGGAGGGGGTGCCCTCCGGCACCGGGCCGCCGCCGTCGATGGGCTGGCCCAGCACGTTGAACATACGGCCCAGGGTGGCCGTCCCCACGGGTACCTCAATGGTGCGCCCCGGCACGTCCACCGCCAGCCCCCGGGCCAGCCCCTCGCTGGGGGAGAGCATGATGCAGCGCACCCTGCTCCCGCCCACGTGCTGGGCCACCTCCATCACCCGGTGCTCCCCGTTTTTTTCCACAGTCAGCATTTCCCGCAGGCGGGGCAGCTCCCCCTGGACGATCTCCACGTCCACCACGGGACCGGATATCTGCGCGATAATTCCCCGTTCCATGATCTCACCCCTTGTTTTTTTGACGCTGGGCCCTGGCCCCGGCGGACACCTCGGTGATGCTCTGGGTGATGGCCGCCTGCCGCACCCGGTTATATTGCAGGGACAGCTCGCCCAGGAGCTTTTCCGCGTTGCGGTTCGCGCTGTCCATGGCGGTCATCCTGGCGTCCTGCTCACAGCAGAAGCTGTCGATGAGCGCACTGTAGATAAAGCCGGACACATAGCTGGGGATCATGCTGTCCAGCACCGAGCGCACGTCGGGCAGGAACTCGAAGGGCTCGGTCACCGGCTTTTCCAGCTCGTCGGAGTCGGCGAAGTGGGCCCGGTGGAAGGGCAGAAGCCGGGTGGAGCGGGCCTCGTAGGACACCGCGCTGGCCATGTCGGTGTATACCAGGAAAATCTTTTCCAGCCCCCCCTTGCCGAAGCCGTCCAGCAGCAGCGCGCTGATCTCCCTGGCCCGGGCCATGGTGGGGTTCTGGGCGGTGTAGAGGAAGCTGTGCTCGATGGGGATGTTGTGGGCGGCGAAGAACCGCCGTCCGTACTCCCCCACCACGAACAGCTTGGTGTCCGGGTGCTGCTCCAGCAGCTTGAGGGCCTCCTTGATGGCGTTTTGGTTATAGGCCCCCGCCAGCCCCTTGTCGGCGGTGATCACCAGACAGCCGTAGGTGCCGTCCAGGGGGTGCTCCCCGCTGGCGGGGTAGAAGTAGCGGCTGTCCACGTCCTTCACGTCCCGGAAGATCCGCTTGATCTCCCCCCGGAGGGCGGTGAAGTAGGGCCGGGTGTTGTCCAGCTCCTGCCGAGCCCGCTGGAGCTTGGTGGAGGCGATGAGGTACATGGCGTTGGTGATCTTCTTGGTCTCCTGGACGCTCTGAATGTGGGTCTTGATCTCCTTTGTCCCCGCCATGTCAGCCGCCCTGCTTTCCGCCCGCCTGGAAGCGGGCCAGGTAGTCCCGGGCCAGATCCAGGATCTCCTCCCGGTCCTCCGGGGAGAGCTGCCCGGTCAGGTCGATGCGGCTGCACAGGTCGGCTCCATTTTCCTCCACGTGGTCCAGCAGGCCCGCCCGGAAGGAGTCCATGCGCTCCAGGGGCACGTCCTGCATGATATGGCCCAGGGCGGACACTAAAATCACCACCTGCTGGTGCTGGGAGAAGGGGGCGTACTGGGGCTGGCGCAGAAGGCGCATCAGCCCCTGCCCATAGGTGAGCTGGCGTTTGGTGGCGTCGTCCAGGTCGCTGGAGAACTGGGTGAACACCTCCATCTCCCGGTACTGGGCCAGCTCCAGCCGGATGGCCCCGGCGGCGGACTTCATGGCCCTGGTCTGGGCGTCGCCGCCCACACGGGAGACGGACAGGCCCACGTTGACGGCGGGCCGCTGGCCGGAGAAGAACAGGTCGCTCTCCAAAAAGATCTGTCCGTCGGTGATGGAGATGATGTTGGTGGGGATATAGGCGGACACGTCCCCCGCCTGGGTCTCCACGATGGGCAGGGCGGTCATGCTGCCGCCCCCCAGCTCATCGGACAGGTGGGCGGACCGCTCCAGCAGGCGGGAGTGGAGGTAGAACACGTCCCCGGGATAGGCCTCCCGGCCGGGGGACCGCTCCAGCAGCAGGGACAGGGCCCGGTAGGCCACCGCGTGCTTGCTCAGATCGTCGTAGACGATGAGCACGTCCCGGCCCTGGCCCATGAAGTGCTCGCCCAGGGCGCAGCCCGCGTAGGGGGCGATATACTGCAATGCGGCGGAGGCCCCGGCGGGGGCGGAGATGACGCAGGTGTAGTCCATGGCCCCCCGGCGGCGGAGGTTCTCTACCAGCTGGGCCACGGAGCTGGTTTTCTGCCCGATGGCCACGTAGATGCACACCACGTCCTTGCCCTTCTGGTTGAGGATGGTGTCGATGGCCACGGCGGTCTTTCCGGTCTGGCGGTCGCCGATGATCAGCTCCCGCTGGCCCCGGCCGATGGGGAACATGGAGTCGATGGCCAGAAGGCCCGTCTCCATGGGGGCGTTGACGGGCTGGCGATCCAGAATGCCGGGGGCGGGGGCCTCGATGGGGCGGCGGCCCTGGGGGCGCAGGCGGCCCTTGCCGTCGATGGGCTGGCCCAGGGCGTCCACCACCCGGCCCAGGAACTCGTCCCCCACGGGCATTCCGGCGGTTTTCAGGGTGCGGCGCACCATGGCCCCCGCGCTGACTGACTCGCTGTCCCCGAACAGGATGCAGCTCAGCCCCTCCGGGCGGAGATCCTGCACCATGCCCCGGACGCCGGAGGGGAAGATAAGGATCTCGCCGTACTGGGCGTGCTCCAGCCCGGTGACGGTGGCGATTTCGCTGTCCACGGTGAGGACGGTGCCGATCTCCTCGGGGACAGCGGCCAGCTCCCAGTCGTCCACCGCCTGCCGCATCAGGGGGAGGAGATCGTCCTTCCCCGGCTGGATCTGCCGCAGGTAGTCGGTGAACTGCCGCACCCGGCCGTCGAAGGTCCAGTCGTACACGTCGGAGCCGACCTGGAGCCGGAAGCCGCTTTTCAGGGCAGGATCCTCCTCCCAGTGGAGGGGGACGGTGCGGTGGTAGGTGCGGTTGAGGAACATCTCAAACCGGTGGAGCTGATCCCCGGTGGGGCGGGCGGCACTGCGCAGCTCCGCGCTGAGGCGGCTTCTACTGGCTCTCATGGTTCCCGCCTCCCTCTGCCAGGTCTAAAAACTGGTCGAAGGGGTCCTCGTGGAGGGCCAGCCGCTTGGCGGCGGTCTCCGCCAGACGGCGAATATCCTGCTGGGAGTCGTAGAGGGCCTGCTCCCTGGTGCGCTCCGCGTCGGCGTGGGCACGGGTGACGATGAGCTGGGCCTGGGCCTGGGCCTGATCCAGCTGCTCCTGGACGGACTGCTGGAGGGACTGCTGGGCCTTGGCCCGGGCCTGGTGGATCTCCTCCTCCGCGCCGTCCAGCTTCTTCTGGTAGTCCGCCTGGAGCTGCTCCGCGCGGGCCAGCTTGTCCTGGGCCTGCCGGTCCAGGTCCCGGTAATACTCCTCCCGCTTGGCGAGGAACGCCTTCACGGGCTGATAGAGCAGGAAATACAGCCCGCCCGTCAGAATCGCCAGGTTCATCCAGTGCAGCAGAATCTGCTGCGGGTCAATGTTCAAAGGCCACGGCATTTGAAAACGCCTCCTTTATTACAATACGAAGATGATCAGGATGACCACCAGCAGGGCGTAGATGATGGCCGTCTCAATGAACACAAGGCCCAGCATGAGGGTGGTGCGCACCTTGCCCTCCGCCTCGGGCTGGCGGGCGATGCTCTCGGTGGACTTGGCGGTGGCCAGGCCCATGCCCACCGCGCCTCCCGCGGCGGCGATGCCCACGGCGATGCCCGCGGCGATGGCCTTCAGCCCGATGGTGGAGCCGCCCTCCGTTTCGGACTGGGCGGTATCTTCTCCCTGGGCGGGGGTGTCGGCGGCGAAGGCGGGGGCGGTCAGGGCCAGCGTCAGCACCAGCGCGCCGGCCAGGACGAGAATCTTTGTCAGCAGCTTTTTCATGGGGTAGTACCTCCTTGAAGTTGTGTAATTTTGGTGGGGACGGATTGTCAGGCGTGCTCCGCGGAGGAGGCCGCCTGCTTCTTCTTTTTGGGCTTGGCGGGGGAGGGCTCGGACACCTCGCCGTAGTACATGGACGTGAGCATGGTCAGCACGTAGGTCTGGATGATGGCGTGGAGCAGGGTGAACAGCACCCCCACGATCACCGGGAGCACAAAGCTGAGGCTCACATAGTAGTAGACCAGCTCCGTCACCAGCAGGCCGCTGAGGAGCGCGCCGAACAGGCGGAAGCTCATGGAGATGGGCAGGGAGAACTCCTTTAAGGTCTTGCCCACACCCTTCAAGCCGTTGGCGGCGATGCCGCCGGACAGGATCACCAGATAGGACAGGGTGCCCAGGGCGATGGCGGCGTTCACGTCGGACAGGGGGGCGGGCAGGGTGATGGGGTGTCCCTTCACCGTCACCGCCTGGATGCCCAGCAGCTCGAACAGGGTGCCCACGAAGATGAACGCCCCGGCGGCGAAAATGTAGGCTCCCACAAACCGGAAGCGGTGGGGGCTGCTGTTTTTCGCCATGCCGTCGAACAGGCCCACCGCCTGCTCCAGCAGGAGCTGGAGCCTGCCGGGGATCATCTGGAAGCGGGGGATGGCGAACACCCGGATCAGGACGGCGGCCAGCAGCAGCACAGCCGTCACCAGAAAGGCGGAGATCAGCCCCGGGTTCACGTTTTTCAGACCGAACAGACTGACCTGGTTCACGTCATGGAGCACCGCGTCCCGCATGGCCTCCTGCACGGTTTCCGCCCGTGGGTGGGAGCCGGCCAGCAGTGCCCCGGCCAGCAGCAGCAGGACAATTAGAATCCACACCGCCAGCCCTTTTTTGTGTTGGCCCATCAAGCATACCTTCTCTCAATGAAATCCCTGGGTCCGGTCACCCTGGACCCAGCGTCCGCGCACGGACGTATCGTCCTCATTGTAGCACCGTTGTCAACAACTTTCCACCTGGCGGGGGCCACTTTTTTACGGAAAAACGCACAGACTTTTGGTTGGAGTTTTGAAATTTTTGTAGATTTTACCGGGGCGGGGGTGCTGTCCCGCCGCTTCGGGCACTCAAACCTAAAGCCCCCGCTCCCGCAATCCCGCCGCCAGCGACACATATCGCTCCGCCGGGTCCACAGGGCCGTCCTTCCCCTTCAGCAAACGGCGGCGGAAATCCACCTCGTCCATATGGGACATTCCCCGGCGTCCCGAACCCCGCCACACCCCGGTGAAGCCGGACCACCGGGCGGACTCCACCGTCACCAGTCCGTCGTTTTCCCCCTCCACCCGGCTGATGATGAGGTTGCTCCACCACATGAACAGGTCGCTGCGCGCCCCGGCCATGGCCCCGGCACAGCTCTGGTAGAGCACGCCCGGCACGTCCGGGTTCCGGCGGTTAAACTCCTCCGCCCAGGCGGTGGTGAACTGGCGGCATACACCGCAGAAATCGGGGGAGGCGTCCCCGATCAGGCGGTACCAGCCGTTGACAAAGAAGCCCAGCAGCCGGAACACCCACCGGGGCAGACGGTCCAGGGCGTCCATGGTTTTGGAGCCGTGGTGGGGGGTGGACACGGTGGTCAGGGAGGCCACCCGGTCCCCGTACCCCAGGGAGGAGATCAGATACCGCGCGTCCAGCCCGCCCTTGGAGTGGGCGATCAGGTTGAGCTTTTCGCACCTTGTCTCCGCCAGGATCTCGTCCACCCGCCGGGCCAGATGGCGGGCGTTTTCCTCCACCGTGGCCCAGCCGTCCTGCTGTCCGAAATAGACCACCGCGCCCCGCTGGCGCAGCAGCTCCGGGATGCGGCCCCAGTAGCCCAGCCGCTTCCAGTCCCGGAATCCGGTGCCGTGGACCAGCAGGATGGGGTAGCGGGTGGAGCAGTCCGGCCCGCTCATTCCGCGCCTCCTTGCCGTGCCCGCACAAGCGTCCCCAGGGCAGGAAGGCCGTGGTACAATGGATGTGGGGTCCGGTTTTTTCTTAACTCAGTCATGTCCAGCGGTCACCTCACAGCGGTTTTTTACAGTTGTGCCAATCACGGTTTGAGTATAGGGAAAAGGCCCCGGCCCGTCAAGCGGGTTTTGGGCAGTCGGTATGTTTTGGCGGATAATCGGTCAAAGGCCATGGCGGGAGGGCCAAGCCTGATGCGGCAGAGCGTAAAAGGGGAGGCTTTCAAGGCGGCAGGGGCCGCGTTTTTCCCCAGACGGGAAAAGGATAGCCGCGAAGAAAACGCCGCCCGTACCGGATGGCACAGGCGGCGTTTCGCTGTGGCTTGCAAGCGGGCGGGCTGGACAGGCAGCGGGGCAGTGAACCGAGCCTGTTCTCAGCCTCCAAGTTCGGTCAGCCCAATGGAATAGGAGAAATCCAGGATCAGCAGAAGCCGCTGGAGATCCGCCGGAGAGCGGGCATAGTCCTTGACGCTGGCCTTGATCTCCCAGTCCGTGCCGTTGGCGGCGTTATAGGCCTTCGCCATGGAGGGCAGGAGCGTGCCGTCCAACTCCTCCAGCGTCATGCTGTTCTCCAGAACCGTCCCATCCTGGGAGGGGTGGGTGCACCGGGACACCTCCAGATTGCCCACCAGTGCCAGGGCCAGGATATTGTAGGCGTCTACCAGGGAACGCTGTTCCGGACGAATGGGGTTGGCGGATTCCAGGGTCCAGCCATAGGGCGGCTGGGCGGTTTGCAGGCTGAAGGTATAGCTTCCAAAGTAGACGGGGAGGCGCAGAAGGTCGGTAATGCGCGCCGCGGCGGTGGGATCGCCGCAGTGGGGGAGGTTGGCGTCCATGAGGTTCAGGGCCAGCCGGGAGATCACCATGCCGTCCTGCCACAGAAGCCTGCCCGAAGGCCCGCCCAGCCACACCTCCCGCGTATTGCTGCTGATGGGTATGTTTTTCATGCCGCCGCTGCCGTTGGAGTGCAGGGGGGATGCCAGCACTTCCCGTGCGGTGATATAGGAAACGCCCAAGCTGTCCCCCGTGGCCACCCGCCAGCTGTGAAAGGCTTTGCCGGAGCTGATAGAGCTGAGGGACAGGCTGAGCGTGCCCTGGCAGCCCTCCGGCCCCTCCTCTGGGAGGAAGGACAGCTCGGTAATGGCTACCGTCTCATGGTTGAGAGGAACGCCGCGTTCAAAGAGCTGGAACAGGAAGGCCGCGATCACCGCGCACCCGGCCAGAACCGCGGCGGCGGCAATCCTCCAGCGATTGTGTCTTTTGACTTTCTTCAGGTAGTCTACTTCCCGGTTCTGTTCCGCCGTCTCCGCTTCTGGATCGGGAACCGGCTCCCGCATGGCGTCCAGGGCGGCGGTACAGCCGGGGCAGTCCGCCAGGTGCCGCTCCACCGCCTCCTGGGTCTCCCCGCACACAAGTCCCTCCACATAGCTGGGAAGCAGGTCGCGGACCAGGCCGCAGGTCAGATCATTTTTCATCTTCCGCACCTCCATTGCGCAGTTTTTCCTTGCTTCGGTAAAAGGTCACCCGTGCCCAGGCCTCCGTCCGGTCCAGCACGTCCCCGATCTCCCGGAAGCTGAGGCCGCCGAAGGCCCGGAGGTAGACCACCTCCCGCTGAAGCTCCGGCAGGCGGTGGATCTGCCGGAGCAGGGCCAGCCGCCCCTCCTGCTCCAGCAGGCCGTCCTCCGCCGAGGGGACGGGGACCTCCGGCAGGCGGTCCAGGGGGACGGGGGCCTTTTGACGCTTCCGCAGCTGCTGGTACCACAGGTGCTTGGCGATCTGGCACAGCCAGACGGACAGCTTGCAGGAGCCGTCGAAGCGGCCGATGGAGCGAACCGCCTGGTAAAAGGTCTCCTGGGTCAGTTCCTCCGCCAGGTCCGGGTCCCGGCACTGCGCCAGGAGAAATTTATAGACCGTGTGGGCGTGACGGCGGTAGATGGCGTCCATATCCTCCATGCGGTTCCCTCCTTTCGCTTGATATATCCCCTGGAGAGGGGATTCGTTACAGGGGAAATCATAGTTTCCCCATTTTCAGCCGAGGCGAAGGGGGAAGAATAGGGGGGACGGCTTGAGCCAAACCTTTGCAAAAGGGCGCGGCGTGTGGTAGAATACGGTATCACAACCGGAGGAACACAGTATGAACAGCGAGAAAGTATTTCAAATGAAGTTTGAGAAGGTCTACGGGCTTCTGCTGGATAAGGCTGCCCGGAAAGGGCGGACGAAGGCGGAGGTGGACGAGATCATCCGCTGGCTGACCGGATACGGCCCGGAACAGCTGGAGGAGCTCCGCTCCACCGGGCTTTGCTACGGGGACTTTTTCCGGGACGCGCCCCAGCCCAATCCAAACCGCGCGCTGATCAAGGGCGTGGTCTGCGGCGTCCGGGTGGAGGAGGTGGCGGACCCCCTCATGCGGGAGATCCGGTACCTGGACAAGCTGATCGACGAGCTGGCGAAGGGGAAGCCGATGGAGAAGATTCTACGGAAATAGGGGGAGAAAGCCATGTGGGTATGTCCCAAGTGCGGGCGGTCATTCAAAAACAGGGAGCAAGGCCACTACTGCGGGAAGCCTCCGGCGACGATTGCGGAGTATATCGCCGCCCAGCCGGAGGAGGCGCAGGACTACCTCCGGCAGATCAACGCCGCCGTCAAGGCCGGGCTCCCGGAGGCCCGGGAGAAAATCTCCTGGAGTATGCCCACCTACTGGAAGGGCCGGAACCTGATCCAGTTCGCCGCCTCCAAGCGGCACGTTGGCCTGTACCCAGGCCCGGAGGCGGTGGAGGCCTTCGCCGCCCGGCTGACGGAGTACAAGACCAGCAAGGGCACGATCCAGCTCCCGTACAGCAAGCCCCTCCCGCTGGAGCTGATCGAGGAGATTGCGAAGTGGTGCGGGGAAAACAACTGAGCAGGGCGCGGACCTTTTGCCCGGGCATCCGATCCGCTGAGACTGTCGAAAAAAGCCGCTTCTGTTCCGATGGCGGGAAGGAAGATAGTGTGAAAGAAACCCAGGAGGGGTGTCTTTCACGTCCAATCAACGACTTTTTTGAACGTTCTTTGTTCAAAAAAGTCGCGCTCAGCGTGTCGAAAAAGTCTTTTCGACACGCTGAGCGGCCCCGGATGCCATATCCGGGGCCGCTCTTAATATTATACCGTTCTGCCGCGCTTATAGAGCCGTTTCAGCTCCTTCTCCGAGTATTTCGTTCCATAATACATATTGATCAGCCTCGCGGCCATGTTAAAGCTCCACTGGTAACCGTCAATGTACCGCAGCAGGGCAGGGAGGATCTCCGCATCCATGGCCGTCACTTGGCCAGGGTGAACTGATCCACCATCTGCTTGAGCCCGCTGGCCTCGGCGGACAGCTCCTCGCTGGCGGCCGCGCTCTGCTGGGCGGTGGCGGAGTTGGTCTGCACCACGCTGGAGATCTGGTCGATGCCCTCGGTGACCTGGGCGATGGCCTCGGTCTGCTCGTCCACGGCCTTCACCACAATGTCCATCTGAGTGGTGACATTTCCGGCGATGGAGTTGGTGCGCTCCAGGGAGCCGGTGACCATCGCCACCACCCGGCTGCCCTCGGTGACGGCCTCGATGGAGCCTTCGATAAGCTCCTTGGTGGCCTTCGCCGCCTCGTCCGACTTGGAGGCCAGGTTGCGCACCTCATCGGCCACCACCGCGAAGCCCTTGCCTGCGCTGCCCGCCCGGGCGGCCTCCACGGCGGCGTTCAGGGCCAGTATGTTGGTCTGGAAGGCGATATTTTCGATGGTGGCGATGATCTTGCTGATCTCCTCGGAGGAGCCGGAGATCTTCTCCATGGCGGTGTTCAGATCCTTCACGTAGTTCACGCTGGTGCCAAGCTGCGCGCCGGCCTGCCCCACAAACTGGCTGGCCTGCTCCGCGGCGGCGGCGGTTTTTTTCGCGCTGGTGGAGATTTCGTTGACGGTGGCGGCAAGCTGCTCCACTGCGCTGGCCTGCTGCATGGAGCCCTGGCTCAGGGACTGCGCGCCTACGGAGACCTGGTTGCTGGCGGAGGACACCTGGGAGGCGGAGGAGTCGATCTGCCGCAGGGTGTCGCTGAGGGACAGCTTCAGGTTGCGCATGGACAGCAGGATATTCTGGAACCCTCCCACATAGGTCTCCCGGTGGTCGGAGTTCACATCGAAATTCTGGTGGGCCAGCTCGTTCAGCAGATAGCCGATGTCGTCGATGATGGTGTTCAGCCCCGCGATCATGTCCGCGGTGGCCCGGGTAAGCTCCGCCGTCTCATCCTGCCCCCGGGTCTCGGGGACGGGGGATTTCAGGTCGCCCTCCACCAGCTGCTTCATCCGCTGGCAGCAGGCCCGCATGGGTACGCTGATGTTGCTGGCCAGCTTCACGGCCACCACGATGGAGGCCAGGGCGGCGACCACGCTGACCAAAATGTTGATCAGGATGCTTACATAGGTATCGGAGAGGTAGTCCTTTTGCATCGTGGTGACCGCCATGCTCCAGCCGTCGGTGCCGCCCACGGGGGCATAGGCCGCGTACCGGGGACCGTCAGAGGCGTTGAATCCGGCGAAGCCGTTCTTGCCCTGGCGCATCTCGGCGTGGATGGCGGCCCGGCCCTTGAGGGAGGAGTCGCTCTGGGCCTCCCGTTCCACGTTCTGGGTGGTGATGGTGTCCAGGGTTATGTCGGCGATGGTATCGCCGTTTTTGTTGATCATGTAGGCGCGGCAGTTCTCGCTGATGTTGATGGAGGACACGATGTCGTTCAGGAAGGTCTCCGGGGGCACGAAGTAGACCACGCCCGCGATTCCGCCGCCCCGGGTGCCGTTGGCGTAGATGGGGGCGGCCACCATGATGGACAGCTCGCCGGTGATCTTGCTGACCAGCGGCTCGGACACGTAGACGTTGCCGCTCATGGCCTGCTGGACATACTCCCGGTCGGAGTAGTCCTTGCCGTCGAAAATGCTGATGCCGTCCGCGCCGATGACATTGCCCCGCTGGAAGCCGTGCATAGCCACCCGCTCGTCGATGATGGCCTGTTTGTCCGCCACCGGGGTCAGGGGGTCGGACAGCTGGGGAATGCAGCCGGTGTCTACGGCCACATTCTTGTACGCGGTCAGCTCCTGCTCAATGCGCTCCGCCGCCAGCACCGCGGTCTGGCGCATCATCTGATCCACTGTGGCGATGGTACTCCTGTAGTTCAGGGTGATGCTGGACGCGCCCACCAGAACCAGGGCGGCAAGCACCGTGGCCATCAGGCATACCGTGATCTTTTTCCGGATACTGTTCATTTCTCTGCACCTCATTCTCTCAAATCAAGGCTCGGCCCCCGGCCGGACGAAAGCTCCCTGATACCTATTATAGAAGGGGGGAGGTGCCCTGTCAACCTCCAATGGGAAATTGTTCCGTGATTGGGAGGAAGGGCAATTACCCTCTTGCAATTTTTTGGAGAATGAGGTAAACTATATCCTACAGGCAGAGTAGGAGCGCGTGTGTACAAGTGCCGGCGGGACGGGGAGTTGTCCGCCGGACGAAAAGCCGCAAGGCTTGCAGTGCGCCCTCCGCATCCCGCTGCCGCATGGCGGAATCGCGCCCTTTGGGCTTCCTTTGTGCGGCATACCCGGCTTCCGGGTGCTGCCGAATCTCAAAGGAGGTCTTTTTTCATGAAAATCTTCAAAACGCCCTTCTCCCACGCCTACTGGCAGTGCGCCGCCAGAGACGCCAAAAAGCTGCGCACGGTGATCTTTTCCGCTTTGATGATCGCCGCCTGCGTCGCGCTGGCCCGGCTGGACTCCCTCCCCGTGGTAAACAACATCAAGGTCACCTGGGGCTTCCTGGCCCGGGCCCTGTGCGCCCTGGTGGGGGGCCCGGTGAACGCCCTGCTGTTCGGCGCGGTGGAGGACACGGTGAGCTACATGATGAAGCCGGACGGGGCCTACAACCCCTTCTATATGTTCACCACCATGCTGGGGGTGTTCACTTACGCCCTGTTTTTCTACCGGGCGGAGGTGACGGTGCTGCGGGTGTTCCTGGCCAAGCTGGTGACCAATATCCAAAACGTGTTCCTGGGCGGGCTGGGCACCTACCTGTTCTACTCCAGCAAGGGCTATTGGGCCATCGCGGGGGCCAGCGCAGTCAAGAACGCCATCATGCTCCCGGTGCAGCTCCTCCTGCTGGTGCTGCTGTTCGGGGCGTTGCTGCCCGTGCTCCACCGCATGGGCTTCCTGCCGGATCAGGCGTCCCGGCTGAAGCTGTGGAAGCGTCCCGGCTGGCTGGGCGGAAAACAGAGCGGGGAGGAAGAAAACGCCGCCCCCTGGGAGGGGTGACGGCAGGTCCCTCGCATAACCTGTGCCATGTCCGCATACCTTGCTTTAGAAGGTTCCGCGCCGCCGGTCGGGCGGCGCGGAACCCCTTCTATGGGAGGAGCTGGGGACATGGCTTTTTTTGCGCGGCTGGGCGATTTCCTGTGGGGCGGGCCGCTGCTGGCGGCGTTTCTGGCGGTGGGGCTGTGGTACTCCTTCGCCACCGGGTTTTTCCCGCTGTTTGGCCTGCCCGTGTGGTGGAAAACCACCGTAGGCTCCCTGCTCCGCCGGAAAAAGGCGGCAGGGGAGGGGAGGGGCGTTACCCAGCTCCAGGCCCTGTCCACCGCCCTGGCCGCCACCATCGGCACCGGGTCCATCGCCGGGGTAGCCGCCGCCATCGTGTACGGCGGGCCGGGGGCGGTGTTCTGGATGTGGATCTCCGCCCTGCTGGGGATGGCGGTGAGCTGCGGGGAAAAGACCCTGGCGGTGCGCCACCGGGAGAAGGGGCCCGACGGCCGCTGGCGGGGCGGGCCCATGGAGTACATGAAAAACGGTCTGCGCCTGCCGGGGCTGGGCAGGCTGTTCGCCCTGTTCTGCGTGGCGGAGACGCTGGCGGGAGGAAACCTGGCCCAGGCCAACTCCATCGCCGCCTCCCTGTCCGCCGCCGGGGGGATGGACCGCCGGGTGGTTGGGGTGGTGCTGGCAGTGGTCTCCGCCCTGGTGCTGGCGGGGGGCATCAAGCGGATCGGGAAGCTGTGCGAGCTGCTGGTGCCCGCCATGGCCGCGCTGTTCATAGGGGGCGGACTGGCGGTGATCGCCGCCCACTGGCAGGCGGTGCCGGAGGCGTTCCGGCAGATCGTGACCTACGCTTTCGCCCCCCGGGCGGCGGCGGGAGGGTACGCCATGGGCATGGCCCTGCGGTACGGGGCGGCCCGGGGGATCTTCACCAACGAGGCGGGACTGGGTATGTCCGCCATCGCCCACGCCTGCGCCGAGGTGGACGAACCTGCGGAGCAGGGGATGTGGGGCATCTTCGAGGTGTTTTTCGCCACCATGATCATCTGCACCGTCACCGCCCTGGTCATACTCACTTCCGGGGTATACGACGCCGCCCGGATGCTCCCCCTGGTGGAGGCGGGGGCGGTGCCCGAGGGCATGGTGGGCGCGCCGCTGACGGTGGCGGGCTTCGCCACCCTGTTCGGGGAGGCGGGGGAGTGGATCGTGTCGGTGAGCCTGATCCTGTTTGCCTTCACCTCGCTGGTGGGGGCGGGGTATTACGGACGGCGGGGGCTGGAGACGCTGACCAGCTCCCGGCTGGCCCTGGGGCTGTACCGGCTGGCCTTCCCGGCCTGCGTGATCCTGGGGGCGGTGGGGGATGTGACGGCGGTGTGGCAGCTGGTGGACGTGTTCAACGGCCTGCTGCTGGCGGTGAACCTGCCCGCCCTGCTGCTGCTGTCGCCGGAGGCGGCGCACCTGCTGCGGACGTGGCTGGGAGGACGGAAAACAGCGAGCGAATATGGCAAAAATGAATAATAACTATTGACATTTTTGCGGAGATATTGTATATTTATTCCATGCCACTGTTGGGAGCTGTACTCCACCCCGAGGGTTACAGATTCAGCGTGGAAAATAAAATGTAGGAGGGAATCTTTATGAAAACAAACAACGCATCCCTATCCAAGCGCTGCCTGTGTCTCATTTTGTCTTTCTGCTGCATGGTGGCTTGTGCAGTCACTCCTGCGTTTGCGACAGAGGGCACTTGCCTGATCGAGGGAGGAAGCAATCAGGAACCGGAACGTATCGGGGGGAGTGGTACTGGGTTTATTGAACGAGAGGTTAGCCGGAAGCTTATTGGATCTCATGTATTTCTTTCATGGCATCCGGATTTTGATGATCCTCTCTATGATGTCTACTCTTATTACTTTCAGGCAGAGAAAACAACTATAGATGTGTCCTTGGGGGCATCGTATAAATTTATCAGCGTAGGTGTTACGATTAGCTTGGGGGATACGGGGGTTTCGGGCTACTCTAAGAAAGTTCCGCTATCTAAGGTGTGGTCTCGTCCTGCAATATATGGCGATCTTTATGAAGTCACCTATTGCTATGGACTGTATGATTTTAATTTAAATAGATGGATAACCAAGCAGGACAGGGTGCGTTATGTAACAGCAAATACCGATATCGTCATTGAATACAACAGTCAAAAGTCCGCACTGGAGTAAAAAAGAGGTGATCGGCATGGCTAAGCGGGAATTTCGCTTGAAGCTCATCGGGTCAATTCTCATTCTGGCCTTCATCGCCGTTCTGTGCTGGCTGGGCATCTATGCCAGAAAGCATTCCTACCCTTACTTGTTTGTAGACGGCAGCTACTACTACTTTGTGTATAACCGTCTGGTGGGTGAGCCGGGAAAGCAGTTAGGGACGGTAGAAAGGCAGACCGAGTATAACATATACCCATGGAGCGAGGCGTTCAATCAAGATCTGGACTCTAACATCCTCCCGGTGGGAACGCCTGTCTATGAAAACCCTGTTTATCCGGATTCTGTAATCGTCTACTGGGAAGAAAAAGGAAATTACTATAACTGCTATATCATAAAAGACGGCGTGTGTGTTGTCCCCGGAGAAGCCAGCCTGCCATGGGATTGAAATGGGAATGAAAAAGGTGCCCCGTCCGTATTTCGGACGGGGCACCTTTTTTACGGCAGCAGGCCCTGGATCAAAATCACCAGCACCAGGATGGGCAGCACAAACTGGAACACGGGCTTCAGCCACCGGGGCATCTTGATCCCCTCCCCGGCGTTGGCCTCCGCCAGGTACTTGTCCCAGCCCCAGCCCCATTTGGTGACGCAGAACAGCAGGTACACCAGGGAGCCGATGGGCAGGAGCAGGTTGGACACCAGGAAGTCCTCGAAGTCCAGCACGTCCCGGCCCAGGATGCGCACCCCGCTCCACAGGTTGTTCCCCAGCACGCAGGGCAGGCTGGCCAGGAGGATGAACACGCAGTTGATCACGGCGGCCTTCTTCCGGTTCCAGCCGAAGTTGTCGATGGCGTTGGCCTGGAGATTCTCAAACACGGCGATGACGGTGGAGAAGCTGGCGAAGGTCATGAACAGGAAGAACAACGCCCCCCACAGCCGCCCCCCGGCCATGCCCAGGAACACCTTGGGCAGGGTGTAGAAGATGAGGGACGGCCCCGCGTCCGGCTCCACCCCGAAGGAGAAGCAGGCGGGGAAGATGATCAGGCCCGCCATCAACGCCACAAAGGTGTCCAGCGAGCAGATGCGCACCGCCTCGCTGGTGAGGGTGTGATCCCGCTTCATGTAGCTGCCGAACACCTCCATGGCGGCGATGCCCAGGCTGAGGGTGAAAAACGCCTGATTCATGGCGGCGGTGATCACGCCGCCGATCCCCGCGTCCATGGCCCGTCCGAAGTCGGGCAGGAGGTAGAACTTCACGCCCTCCAGCCCCCCGGGCAGGGTGAGGGAATGGACCGCCAGCACCGCGATGAGGCCCAGCAGACCCAGCATCATCCACTTGGTGATCCGCTCCAGCCCGCTCTGGAGCTTGAAGCTGCACACCAGGAAGCCGCCCAGCACCGTGATGGCCATCCAGACAATCATCTCAACGGGGCTGGCCCGCATGGCGTCGAACACGCCGTTTACCGCCGCGCCCTCCAGCCCGTCGAACACGCCGCCGGCGAACTTGAAGAAGTAGCCCAGCATCCAGCCGGACACGGTGGTGTAGTACATCATCAGCAGGCAGCAGCCCGCCACGCAGAACCAGCCGTGGAGGTGCCACTTGCTGCCGGCGGGCTCCAGGGCCTTGTAGCCCAGCACCGCGCTTTTGCGGCTGGCCCGGCCCACCGCCAGCTCCATGGTGAGGACGGGCACACCCATCGCCACCAGGAACAGCAGGTAGAACAGCACGAACACCCCGCCGCCGTTCTGCCCGGTGACATAGGGGAACTTCCACACGTTGCCGATGCCCACCGCACACCCCGCGCTCACCAGCAGAAAGCCCAGCCGGGACTGAAAACGCTCCCGATCCATAAAAAACTCCCTTTCTTTTTGTAGAATCGCTCTCTTTTCGATATGTTATCATACCGAAATACCGTGGAAATGTCAAGGCAGGATTGGGCTGCTCTCTTTTCAGATTGGTGTTGCTGAAAGCGGATTTGCTGAACCATTCGTCAAAATATTCAAAGTGGGCAGTCATCCATTGGTGGATGACTGCCCGATAAACTGGAAGTTATTTACTTCTTATAGTGTAATCCAATATCTTTTCATTTTACATCCATCAACGTCTATGATTTTCTCAAAAACTCCACCATTTGCAATTATTACTTTTTCACTTGCTGCATTCTCACTATTACAAGTGACAAGAAATTTTTCTATTCCCATTGATTTTGCATTTTGTATATTCAAGCGAAGCATTTCCTTCGCATAACCTTTGCCGCGTTCAGAGGGACGCACTGAATACCCACAATGCCCTCCCCACGTTCCAAGAATAGGATGATTTATGTGATGACGCAAATCTATCACGCCTACAACTTTGCCATCTGTCTTGCGTACAGCTAAGTATGTATGAGAAGGAACAGCCGCTCCCGTATCACCACAGGTTTCTTCACTTTTTCTAAGTTCACATATTTTTATCCACTCTTCAGAAGACTTACTTACATCAAGTGACATACAACCTGCAAATTGATCTTCGTTTTCTGCGTCGCATTCCAAAATTTCTTGACGAAATTTCCATATTTCATCTGCATACATCTGCTGAGGCTCTATGAATAAAATTTGATCCATTCTAATACTTCTCCTTAAATTGCCGGTTTGTTGAGCCAATTATAGCACAGGATGCTTGTCATGTCAATGTTCCTCTGTAAAAATCGCTGGGGAGACATGGGCTACCCCGCACAAGGACAACAACGAAATCACCGTTCAGAGCATGACTAAAGTGCGGCAATCAACTTCGATTGCCGCACTTTAGTCATACTCAAAAAAGTGAGAAACACAAAAGAATCGCTGATACTTGAAGGATGGTGGATTTCCGTCCCGAAAAGAATTGATATTCGCCACATTTTGTATTATACTGATTCCAAAGGTATGTCCAATACCATTAATATTTTACAAGGAGCATCGGTATGCCTGAAGGAACGATTAATCAAGCAGTAATGACACCTTATGAAATCATAGCAACTGTCCTTGCAGTCATAGCTCTGGTTCAACCATGGATTCTCGCTGCATGGAAAAAATTTTTTAAGCCGTTGAAGGTTTCTTTTATCCCATCGGCAAAGATAAAACTCTACTACAATCGCAGCGGGGCGTACATATACCTCGGCGGTGTGATTGAGGCAAAAAATCGCCCCGCTGTTATCAAGGATATTTCGGCCAAAGTCATTCGTCAATGCGACAAAGCGGAGTTAGCAATGGACTGGTCGTCTTTCATGGTACCCGTATTCCAATCCGTTGGAGGAAATTCCATCACAACAAGCGAAATAGCCCGTCCGTTTATGATTGGTGCAAATGGGCTGAATCCAATTTTTGTGGAGTTTGCAAATTTAGATACTCAGACAGTTGATCGCTTGGCTAAGATATATGAAAAGCTGACATTAGAATCAAAGAGGATTTCAAATATAAACACACCGTTTGAGCAGGCAAAGGATCAATTGCAGGCAATACCAGAATACCAAACATTTCGTGAAGAACTTTTGGAGAATTTCTACTGGAAGGTCTCAGATTATCAAATTGAGTTGTCAATCAGCCATAGTGACAACAAAGCTGAAGTTTACAGGTATCGGTTTTCATTGACTCAAGATGAGGTTAGCGAGTTCAAGAAAAACATTGATGTATCGATGTTGTGTGAACTTAGCCTCCTTTATTATCAGCCCACTAATTTCACTGTTTTCCAAAAAGCTTTTAACCCTTTGGAGGGATAGTATGCCCACACTTGACTGGATCGGAAAATCAAAAGTTATTAGCCACCACCAGGAGGTTCCGTTCCGGGTGCTGGAAAACCAGTATACATACGGTGCAAATGACAGCGAAAATATGATTATCCACGGCGATAATCTGGAGGCACTCAAGGCCCTGCTGCCCTGGTATGGGGGGAAGGTCAAGTGCATCTATATTGATCCGCCGTATAACACGGGTAACGAGGGCTGGGTCTACAACGACAATGTGAACGACCCCAAAATTCGCAAGTGGCTGGGCGAGGTAGTGGGCAGAGAGGGGGAGTACATCTGGTACACCGAGACAAAAACCGCCTATGTGCCGGGTGCTGGAGACGGCGGCTACTATCTCGGCAGGCATGGAGATACCGGGTATTATTTCTATTATGAGCCGGATCAACTGACGATCCTGAACCACGCCTTTCTTCCAAGCATCTCTGAAAAGGCGGGCGGTTATGTGGTCTATGCCGACCGCTGTGCCCTGAGCAATACCGAGTTGGCGGAGTATGGGATCATTTTCAAGAAGATCCCACGGGATATTACGAAAATCTGAGCATTACCATGCGGACAGCAGAGGGTGAACATATGGAACTGAAAAAGTATCAGAGGAAAGTGATCCGGGATTTGACCCGTTACATGGAGCTTCTGAACCAGGAAGGGAATATGAACAGGGCTTATAACGCCTTTTGGCACGAAAAGGGCGTCAACGTGGGGTATGGCGGCGTGAAGCCCTATCAGAACATTCTGCCCGGTGTCCCCAACCTCTGCCTGAAGGTTCCCACAGGTGGCGGAAAGACCTTCCTGGCCTGCAACGCCATCAAGCCTATTTTTGACGGCCTGCCCGATACCAAAATGAAAGCCGTGGTATGGCTGGTTCCCTCTGACGCCATTTTGACCCAGACGCTGGCGGCGCTCCGCGACCCCAATCATCCCTATCGAATGAAGATCAACACCGCGTTCGGCGGGCAGGTGGAGGTCTATACCAAGGAGCAGCTCCTCAGCGGCCAGAATTTCAACATCACCACAGTGGGGGAGCAGCTTTCCGTCATGGTGCTGTCCTACGATTCCTTCCGTGGGCGCAAGGAGCAGTTGAAAGCAAAACAGGAAAATAGCAGTCTCGCCCCTATGGCCAAGGCGCTGGGTGCCCCTGACCACCCCGTCGAGGACGCGGACGAAACCGCCCTGCTGCAAGTCATCAATCAGCTTTCGCCCCTTGTGATCGTGGACGAGAGTCACCATGCCCGCAGTACGTTGAGCAAGGAGATGCTACAAAACTTCAACCCGTGTTTTGTACTTGATTTGACGGCCACGCCCACCAGAGAGAGCAATATCCTGTGCTATGTGGACTCTGTGGCGCTGAAGCGGGAGAACATGGTCAAGCTGCCTGTCATCGTCTACAACCGGAGCAGCCAACAGGAGGTTCTGGCGGATGCCATCGATCTTCGCAACCGTTTGGAGCAGTACACCGTGGCCGAGCAGGAAAAGACCGGGCTGTATATCCGTCCCATCGTCCTGTTCCAGGCCCAGCCCAAGGGAAAAGAGGACAGCACGACCTTTGAAAGGCTGAAAGAAAAGCTAATCAGTGCTGGGATCTCCGCCGAACAGATCACCATTAAGACAGCCGATGTGAACGAGTTGAAACATGAGGATCTGCTTTCTCCCAAGTGCCAGATTCGATATATTATTACGGTGAACGCATTGAAGGAGGGGTGGGACTGCCCCTTTGCCTATATCCTCGCTTCACTGGCCAATAAGACCAGCCAGGTGGATGTGGAGCAGATCGTAGGACGTGTCCTCCGCCAGCCCCATACGAGAAAATATGGGATCCCGGCCTTGAATATGTCCTATGTGCTGACATCCTCCAATGATTTCAAGGCGACCCTTGACAAGATCGTAAAGGGCTTGAACGGGGCAGGCTTCAGCGAAAAAGATTACCGTGTGGGTGAGGACCCGGTTCCACCTGCGCCCCAGCCGCAGTACCATCAGGAAACGATACCGGAACAGCCGACAAGCACAGATTCGCCGACATCGGATGCGGCCGAGGACTTTTTGGACTTTGACCCGGATTCTCTGCGGCAGGACATAGAGGCCCGGAGCGAAACGGGAGCGGAAACAGTTGACGCCATGCTCCAGACTGCAGAGAAGGAACAGGAAGCCCTTGACAAGGCGATGGATCAGGGAACCGACTTTGCATTTGAGGATATTCCGCCGGAGGTACAGGAAACCATGAGCAGCTACCGTATGAATGCTGAGTTTGAGGAAGAAGCTGAGAATATCCGAATCCCGCAGTTTTTCCTTCGGGTGGAGGCCAGCCTCTTCACCCAGGGCGATTTTGTGTTGCTGAGAAAGGAGCATTTGGCACAGGATTTCACTTTGAAGGGCCAACCCTATCAAATTGATTTCTACCGGGCCGACGATGAGATGGCGCGGGTAGATATCAACGACACCGAGGGGAGTACCCCAAAGGTGTTCAAAATGAGCGATGTGGATCAGCGGTACATTAAGGAGCAGTTTTCCAAGAAAGGTACCGAGGAGAAGATCCGACTGTGCAAGAACATGATCCACAGGCAGCTATCCAAAATGGATGTGATCGATGACAATGAGCTGGCTGCATACATTGATCGCATTGTGGGGGATATGGACAAGGATACCTTGTCCGCACTGGAGAAGTCTCCCCAGGGCTTTGCCGTTCGGATTAAAAAGTACATTGAAGGCTTGTTAGAGGGGCACTACGAAAGGCAGTTCAATGAGTGGCTGGAAGTTGGCTCTATTGTATGCCGCCCATCTTACGCTCTGCCCAAGACCATTGCGCCTATGAAAGCCACCAGCACTTATGGCAAGAGTTTATACCGCGGTGAAGAAGAAGCCAATGGGTTTGAGTATGATATGGTGCTTGCCCTGACCGGGCTGTCAAACGTCAAGTGGTGGCATAGAAATATGTCCCGTAGGGGCTTCGTGGTCAACGGTTTCATCAACCACTACCCTGACTTTATTGTGATGACCCAAAAGGGAAAAATCGTCTTAATTGAAACAAAGGGGGATCATCTGGATAACGAATACAATCGAAAGAAACTGGCGCTTTCCCGCAAATGGCAGGAAAAGGCGGGCGAAACATTCCGCTATTACATGGTCTTTCAGGAAAAAGCCCCTGATCTCAGTGGGGCGTATTCCTTTGATAAGTTTCTGGAGATATTACAGAAACTTTAACTTAAAATAGATAATATCCCCGATTCTTGAAGCATAGGAGGCTATTAGGAGGGTATTAAGATGTTAGAGGATATCAATGAAGTCAAGAAAATAACTTCCAGCCTTATACGCTATTTTGATCAGGAAGGAAATTATGCTATTGCTGATCTTCTTAAGAATGCGTCCCCATCTTCACAAGAAATTGCATACGATGGATGGAATGGCGGCACCTATATATATGGGTTTTTATATGAAGTTGAAATTGCTGTTTATCAGAAAAACCGGAGTTTGATTCCTGAATATGAACGTGATATAAGAGATGCAGCAGAACTTTTTTTGCGAAATCCGGAAAACGAGCAATTAGGGGCTGTAAATATAAGGCCGATTTGCAGGCAGTATATTAATTGGAATAATTTGCCTGATGATGTGACGAAAAAGTCATTGCTCCAACAAATTGAAACAATCAAGGCCCTAATGATATCTGTATCAACAGGAGGCCCAAGGATACAAGAGGTCAACGACCAATACAAAGATATATATAATCAAATCAATTCTTGCTTATCATCAATTGGAGTTAGTGATCCGAATACATTTAAAGATTTGTGGGAGTGGTATGGGCGATGGAGTCAGCCTGACTTAAAGACATACGCATCAAGACGCAGTTTTATTCTGCAACTCTATCAAGAAGCGATTGATACTCTCGAAAAGGCAGGGGTTGATAGCTATCAGCAGGAATATGTACCTACGGGCTGGGAGCGCGTAGATCGAACTGTATATGAAATGAAAAAACGCCTCGCTGATGCGACTAATGAAGAACAATTTCAAGCAATTGGTATGTTGGGGCGAGAGGCACTTATCACAATAGCGCAGCAAGTCTTTGATAGGAATGTTCACAAAACTGAAGATGGTGTCAGCCCCAGCGATACAGATGCAAAACGTATGTTAGATGCATTTTTGTCTTATTCCCTTTCTGGCGGTACGAATGAACGGCAACGAAAATTCGCTAAAGCATCTGTTGATTTGGCGAATCAGCTTACCCACGATAGAATGGCTACCAAGAAAGATGCTGAAATTTGTTTAACAGCGGTCACCGCTGTAGTCAGTTTGATAAAGGTAATATCCGACTAATTTATATAATATCAGCTTTAGTCCCAAGACTCGTCCAACTTATTTTTAATTTTTCCTTGACAATCCGGTTCGGCAGAGTTACACTGGCAACACAGCGGCTCAATTGGCAAATTATTTTAATTTTGTATCATCATTAACAGGCTTTCCCGAAAGGGATTGGACATCATTTATAGGCTTTTTGCTGTACCCCAGGCGTGTCTTGCGTCTGGGGTAAAAGTGAATGACCGTCCAATCCGATACTTTTTCGGGGAAGCCTGCCATGATTTCAGTTTGAGGGAGCGGGCCAAGGAAAGCCATACGACACAGCGCCGAGCAGGGTTGCCTGTCAGGAACCGGATTGGGGAGAACGGCAATTTACGGCGATGGCTCTCAAAATCAAACTGAAGGAGATGGAATTTTGCAAAACACAAAAATCGAATACAGCAGCTCTGAGCGAACCCCTGTCGTTCTGCCGGAGATGGAACAACTGCTCCCGCCGTTAAGCGGAGAGCAGTTTTCTGCTTTGGAGAGCGATATCCTGGAAAACGGCTGCTATGCCCCCGTCATCGTCAACGAGGACATGACCGTCATTGACGGGCACAACCGGCTCCGCATCTGCGAAAAGCACGGCCTGCCCTACAAAATGCTGGTGTTTTCGTTTGCTGATCTGCTGGAGGCGAAACAGTGGGTGCTGGATACGCAGAAGGGCCGCCGTAACCTGGACAAGTGGGAATTGGGCCAGATCGCACTGAAACTGAAGCCGGAGATCGAGGCCAGGGCAAAGGCAAATCAGGGAACCCGTACCGACCTTTCGGTGAATTCATCGAAAAGTTACCCGCCCACGGACACCCGCAAAGAGATGGCCAAGGCCGTTGGCATTGGGGAGCAAGCGATGGGCAGGATCTCGCAGTTAGCTGAAAATGCGCCCCAATCGTTGAAAAATGCTCTGGAAAACAAAGAACTGTCCATCAACCGAGGCTGGAGGATCTTGAAAGCTGTCCAGCAGCTGCCGCCAGAGGAGCGAGAGTCCGCTGCCGCCGAGATGCTGTCGGCAGTGCGGGAGATCGACCGGTCGGATGCTGAAGCGGAGCGCAGAGGAAAAATCGCTGGTCTATTCTGCAAAGCCTATGAAAAAGCGGTTCTGCTGACTCCTACAGAAGAAAACGTGCGGATCTGGACGGAGTGTACCCGCATGACGCAGGAAGAAATCGAGGACTCTGTGCAGGAGTCCTACGAGTTGGCCAAGACGTTTCAAACTATTGGGGATCTGCTGAAGAATGCAGTTTCCTGTGTGCATCAATGGCCAGACGCACTATCTGATCAGGGGCAGACCTGAGGGCAGGGGTTATGTGTGACACCCTGCCTGTCCATATATTGGGGTATTGCTTTGGCAAGGGTGTCTGTGTTGACACCCTTGTTATGAATCTAAGTGATTATAACGATAACTGTCTGGCAAATTATCTGGATGCTGCCGGGAAAGGGTGGTATCATATGGGCCACCACATAATAGGAGGGCTTACAAAATGAAGGTGAAATTTTCCTTTGACAAGACCGCCGTGGAGCAGCGGGGCTGCGGGCTGGAGGACGTGCATCGGACGATAAAAAACCTGTTTGCCGCCCACAGCCTTCCCTGCGTCTCTGACGGTGATACCCTCGCCTTCAAAGGCAGGGGCCACGGCGATGACTTCGCCGTCATGTGGGATATCATCCTGTCTCTGCTGCACTCCGACTGGTTCGTGGAGTGCGCCGCTTCCTGTATCTGGCTGGACGAGGATGGCGAGGAGGATATCCTTGCCCACGTCGGAAAAGCGTAAGAACAGGGTGTATGATTGACACCCGGCATCCCTTTTTATAGAAAACAAGGTGAATCTATAACACCTGACAGGGAGCAAGGCCTGCATAGGAAAGAAATTGTGCCGTTTTCGTTTCAGTAGTCGCACTGTTCTCATCCCGGCAAATATATTCAGGCTACCGCTGGAAAAAGCCCCGCCGGTGGGCGGGGCAAAGGCCCTCACCGCCAGCGGCGGTGAGGGCGCAAGCATCGCGTTTTGATGTCAAAACGCCACTTGCAGGGGAA
>CAJUCA010000017.1 GCA_910585265.1 uncultured Oscillospiraceae bacterium
CGGAAAAGCGTGGTATCGTCCACAATGAAATCCTGCTCCCGGCAAATGCCCCACGGTCGTATGCAGACCGCAATACCCTATGATACTTTTGAACTTGCTTGACTATAAAGCGGAAACGCGCCCCGGCCTGGGGACAGGCCGGGGCCTTTTTGCGTCCCCGGTAATTTCCGTTCTTTCCACCCTTTGACTTTTTTTGATGGGGGGACGGACTATAATGGTGGACAGACCCGTAGCCTGAGAACCTGTATTCACAACCTCAAACGCCGCGTGGACGGATCTTTTTCCGCCATACCGCGTTGCGTTTTCTTAAAATACACCAAGTATTCCCGCGAAAACGCGCCTTGTCTGGCGAAAAAATTCCTCGCCCACACGGCATATTCGGCTGTGAATACAGGTTCCAATTCTTCATCAAGAGGAGGCCCTCCCCGTGACGGTGGTATACATCGATCTGCTGTTCCTGCTGAACCTCACCGCCAACTACCTGCTTCTGCTGGCGGCGGGACGGATGGCGGGGGCTGCGCTGGCCCGGTGGCGCATCGGGCTGGGGGCGGCGTTGGGCGCGCTGTACGCCGCGCTGATCTTCCTGCCGGGGCTGGGCTGGCTGGCCCTGTGGCCCTGCAAGCTGGCCGCCGGCGTCGGGATGGCCCTGGCCGCCTACGGCGGGGAGCGGAGGCTTCTGCGGGTGACGGTGCTGTTCTTCGGCGCGTCCGCCGCGCTGGCGGGGGCGGTGCTGGGGCTGGAGCTGCTGGGCAGCGTGTCCCTGACCCTGGAGCATGGGGTGTTCTACTCCAAGCTGGACCTGCGGCTGCTGCTGGTGGTGTTCGCGGCGTGCTACTTTGTGCTGTCCCTGTTCTTCCGCCGGATCGGACAGCCGGGGGGCCGGACCCTGGCCCGCCTGGAAATTGAGCTGGACGGCGGCGCGCGGACCCTCACCGCCCTGGTGGACACCGGACACAGCCTCACCGATCCGGGGAACAACCGCCCGGTGGTGGTGGCGGACGCCTGGGCACTGGCGGGGCTGCTGCCGGAATGGGCGGACCCTGCCGACCCCATCGCTTCCGTGGAGCGGTGCCACGCCGCCGGGGGGCGGCAGGCCCGGCTCATCCCCTACCGGGCGGTGGGGGTGGAGTGCGGGATGCTGCTGGCCCTGCGCGCCCGGGGCGTCGCCGTGGACGGCAGGCCGCTGGGACGGCTGCTGGTAGCCCTCTCCCCCACCGCGCTGGACGACGGGGGCGGCTATCAGGCATTAATAGGAGGAATTTGATATGCTCTCGCTCAATACATACGTCCGGCTGTGCCGCCTGCTGGATCGGCTGGGAATCCCGCTGTTCGGCTCCCTCCACTACATCGGCGGCAGCGACACCCTCCCCGCCCCCCTGGCCCGGGAGGAGGAGGCCCGCCTGCTGGCCGCCCTGGAGGGGGAGGACAGCAGGCCGGAGGCCCGCTCCCGGCTCATCGAGCACAACCTCCGGCTGGTGGTCTACATCGCCCGGCGGTTTGAGAACACCGGGGTGGGCATTGAGGATCTGATCTCCATCGGCACCATCGGGCTGATCAAGGCGGTGGAGACCTACAAGCCCGCCAAAAACATCAAGCTGGCCACCTACGCCTCCCGGTGCATTGAGAACGAGATCCTCATGCACCTGCGGAAGAACGCCAACCGCCGGGGGGAGGTGTCCCTGGACGAGCCGCTGAACACCGATTGGGACGGGAACGAGCTGCTGCTGTCCGATGTGCTGGGCACCGACGGGGACAGCATCGAGAAGCCCATCGAGGACGACGTGGACCGGGACCTGCTGTTTACCGCCGTCAGCAGGCTGTCCCCCAGGGAGCGCACCATCATCACCATGCGCTTCGGCCTGGACGGCCGGAAGGAGCGCACCCAGAAGGAGGTTGCCGACCTGCTGGGCATCAGCCAGTCCTACATCTCCCGGCTGGAAAAGCGGATCATCGACCGGCTGAAGAAGGAGATCCTGCGGATGATGTAGCAGGCTGGCTCCCGGCGTAAAACTGATCCAAAGCGAAACCCTTACACCAGGGTTTCAAGGTCTTTCTGCCGCCTTTTTCCCTCAAAAAGGAGCAGGGGGAAAATTCCATCGAAAGCAGTCTGACGATAAAAAATATCCCCCGCCCCGCCGCCGTATGAAAGCCCGTCCATCGGAAATACTCTCTTTGAAACATTTCCGAGCGAGCGAGGTGGCATTGTGCAGGGCAAGGTGGAAATCTGCGGCGTCAATACGGCCAAGCTGAAGGTGCTGAAAAGCGAGGAGAGCCTGGAGCTCCTCCGCCGGGCCAGGGCGGGGGATATGCAGGCCAGGGAGGAGCTGATCTCCGGCAACCTCCGGCTGGTGCTGTCGGTGATCCAGAAGTTTTCCGGCCGGGGGGAGAATGTGGACGACCTGTTCCAGGTGGGCTGCATCGGGCTGATCAAGGCCATTGACAACTTTAACATTGAGATGGACGTGCGCTTCTCCACCTACGGCGTGCCCATGATCGTGGGGGAGATCCGGCGTTACCTCCGGGACAACAGCGCGATCCGGGTGTCCCGGTCGGTGCGGGACAACGCGTATCGGATTCTCCAGGCCAAGGAGAAGTATATGGCGGAGCACCAGAAGGAGCCTACTGTGGACGAGATCGCCCGGATTCTGGAGCTGCGCCGGGAGGACGTGGTGATGGCCCTGGACGCGGTGGTGGACCCGGTTTCCCTGTTCGAGCCGGTATACTCCGACGGCGGGGACACGGTATGCGTCATGGATCAGGTGAAGGACAAGAAGAACACCGACGAGGCGTGGCTGGACCACATCGCCCTGGAGGACGCCATCAACAAGCTGGACGAGCGGGAGCAGCGAATCCTGGCCCTCCGGTTTTTTCAGGGCAAGACCCAGATGGAGGTGTCCGCCGAGGTGGGCATATCCCAGGCCCAGGTGTCCCGGCTGGAAAAAAACGCCCTCAACCGCATCCGCAAGGAGCTTTGAGGGGCAAAAGAGACACCCCCCGGCTTTGCCGGGGGGTGTCCTTACGTAAAGGGAATCTTAGAGCCTGTATTCACAGCCGAGGATGCCGTCGGCCCGAGGAGTTTTTCCGTCAGGCAAGGCGGATTTTCGCCGGAATACTTTGTGTATTGCAAGAAAATTCAACGCGGCATGGCGGAAAAAGACCCGGCCAGACGGCGTTTGAGGTTGTGAATACAGGTTCTTACACAATCCTCAGGGTCACGTTGGACCAGGCCTGCTCCAGGCCGGCCTCGTAGTCGGCGTCCACGGGGGTGGAGCCGCCCTTGATGCTCTCGAACAGCTTGTTGTAGTCCTCCACGGAGAACTTCTCCATGGACCAGGTGGCGGTGGGCAGGCCCACGGCGTCGTCCTTCGCGCCCAGCTTCAGCACGCCGCCGCCGATCTCGTCCCACTTGCCGTCATAGGACTTGCCGATGGCCTGCTGGGCCGCCGCGCCGATGCCCTTCATGGCGGAGGTGATCACGGTGTCGGAGTCGCCGGACTGATCCACGTCCACGCCGATGACCGCGCCCTCGTTGGCGGCGGCGGCAGCGGCGGCGGTGATGGAGTTGAACATGGAGCCGCCGCAGGCGAACACCAGCTCGGTGCCCTCGTTATACCAGCCGGCGATCATGCTCTGGAGCTCGGAGGAGGCGGAGTAGCTGGCACCGTACTCCCAGCTGTAGAGCATATCCACCTGGACGCCCAGCTCCTTGGCGGCGTCGTTGGCACCCTGGACATAGCCGTAGCCGTAACGGCAGCAGGCGGGGTTGGAGCCGCCGCCGCCGCCGGAGAAGCCCAGCTTGACGTAGCCTTCCTTGACCACGGCGTAGCCCGCCAGATAGCCGGCCTGCTCCTCCTGGAACTCCACGCTGGCCACGTTCTTCAGGGGGTTGCCGTCAGAACCCACCACGGGGTGGTTGTTGTCGATGAACACGAAGTGGGCGTCGGGGAACTCCTCGGCGGCCTTGGCCAGGGCGGCCTCCTGGAGGAAGCCGGCGCACACGATGACCTTCGCGCCGCCCTCGGCGGCCTGCTTCATGGCGTTGTAGCGGTCGTCGTCGGTGGCGTTGTCGCCGTTGGCGGGCTGGTAGTACTTATAGGACAGGCTGTGCTCGCTGGCGTACAGCTTCACGCCGTCCCAGGTGCCCTGGTTGAAGGACTTGTCCTTCAGCTGGCCCACGTCGGTGACGAAGGCCACCTCATACTTGCCGTCCTGGGAGGTCATGGTGTCGGGGATGTCGTCCGCGCCCTTCTTTCCGCCGTCCTTGCTGCCGCAGGCAGCAAGGCTGAAGGCCATGGCCATGGCCAGCAGCATCGCGAGAATCTTCTTCATTGCGTACCATTCCTTTCTTCTCATTCAATTCCGGACGGCGCGTTACCGCCGCCCGCCTTCCTCGTCCGCAAAAAGGCGGGGACTTGTATTGCAGACCTTGCCTCGCAATCTTCGCTCCCGCCTTCGGACGTGCCCATTATACAGCGTCCCGCCTGGAAATACAAGCCTTATTTACAGCTTTCCCGGACTTTTCACAAAAACTGTCAAAACGCGCCCCTCAATAGCCCTGGGCCTGCTGGCCTTTCACCAATTTGACAATCCGGCTGGTGCCCAGGCGGTCCGCCCCCAGGGCCAGGAAGTCCGCCGCGTCCTGGAGGCTGGCGATCCCCCCGGCGGCCTTGATCTTCACATGGGGGGCTACGTTGGCCTTGAACAGGGCCACGTCCTCCCGGGTGGCCCCGGCGGTGGAGAAGCCGGTGGAGGTCTTGATGAAGTCCGCCCCGCTGTCGGACACGATCCGGCACAGCCGGATCTTCTCCTCCCCGGTCAGCAGGCAAGTCTCGATGATCACCTTCAGCACCAGCCCGCCGCAGGCCGCCTTCACCGCCTTGATCTCGGAGAGCAGATCCTCCCAGCGGCCGTCCTTGGCCCAGCCGATGTTGATCACCATGTCGATCTCCTTCGCGCCGTTGGCGACGGCGTCCTTGGCCTCCAACACCTTGACGGCGGTGGTGGAGTAGCCGTTGGGGAAGCCGATGACCGTGCACACCGGGAGCCTGTCCCCCAGGTAATCCGCCGCCTGCTTCACATAGCTGGCGGGTATGCACACGCTGGCGCAGCCGTAGGCCGCCCCGTCGTCGCAGATCTGGCGGATCTCGTCCCAGGTGGCGGTCTGGGTCAGCAGGGTGTGGTCCACGGCGGCTAACAGGGTCTGGTTGTCCATTGGAATCACCTCATTCGGATAGATGATCCTATTTTACTATGGGCGGGCCGGAAAAGCAAGGAAATCCCCGGCTGGAGACGAAAAAAGCGGGGACGCAACGGCTGGTTGTCAAATTGTATCCCCTTTTTGGTTGCGGAAGCCGCCGCTTTTTGCTAAGATAAGGCTGTTCCAAGCGCGCCGGACAGTTTTTCTTTTGGAGGTTATCCTATGGATTTCAAGGAACGTTTATTTGAGCTGCGCCGTCAGGCGGGGCTGTCCCAGGAGGAGCTTGCCCATCTTCTGGGCCTCACCCGGCAGGCGGTGCAGAAGTGGGAGGCGGGCACGTCCCGCCCGGATATGGACAACCTGGCCGCCCTGGCGGACTATTTCCACGTGTCCCTGGACTACCTGACGGGCCGGGAGGGGGCCTGCCCCCCTCCCCCGCCGGAACAGGAATACGTCCCGCCCGCCCCCACCATCATCCACCACCACTACCACGAGGGCTGGCACTACGAATATAAAAGTGAGCGCACCCTGTTCGGCCTGCCCCTGGTCCACATCAACCTCGGCCGCGGAAATCACTGGGCCAGGGGGATTGTCGCCATCGGCAACATCGCCACCGGGTTCGTGGCCCTGGGCGGCATTGCCGCGGGCCTGCTCTCCCTGGGAGCCGTGAGCTTCGGCCTGCTGCTGGCTCTCGGGGCGGTGGCCCTGGGCGGGGTGTCTGTGGGCGGCGTGGCCCTGGGCCTGCTGGCCTGGGGCGGGATCGCCCTGGGCTGGCTGGCGGTGGGGGGCTGCGCCGTGGGCGTGTACGCCGCCGGAGGCGTGGCGGCGGCCTCCCGGGTGGCGGTGGGCTACGTGGCCTCCGCGCCCCTGGCCATCGGGCAGCTTGCGGACGGAGTAACCGCCATCCGCGTCCCCATGGAGGGGCTGTCGGACGCGGCGGTGATGGAGGCCCACGCCGCCATCACCGAGGCCTGCCAGGACGCCCCCTTCTTCGTCACCCGGTTCCTGAAATTCTTCGCGTGGGCGGAGCTGCACTGACCCTCTCCGGCAGATCGGAACCCCGGTCTGCCGGGATTTTTTCGCTCCAGCTCAACCTATAGTTGAATTTTGACAAAATTACCGCCATTGTGTTCAACTATTGTTTTTGCTATAATTCAACCATAAAGCGAAACGAGGTGCTGATATGGCAAACGTGTTGAGCGAGCGCATCGCGGAACTGCGCAAGGCCCGGGGCCTCACCCAGGAGCAGCTGGGCCAGCTGGCGGGGGTGTCCGCCCAGGCGGTGAGCAAGTGGGAGAAGGGCGGCGCGCCGGACGTGGAGCTGCTCCCCGCCCTGGCGGACCGCTTGGGCGTCACCATCGACGCCCTGTTCGGCCGGGAGGGGGGCGAGGCGGGGGACATCCACCAGACCGCCGCCCGCTGGCTCCACACCATCCCCAAGGAACAGCGGTACGATCAGATCTGCCGCCTGTTCTGGATCTTTACTCAAAATATGGTGGACGAGGTGACCATGCCGGATATCGGCTATCTGGAACAGGCCGCCGCTTTGTGGGAGGATGAGACCAGCGGGATCAAGCAGTGGGCCATCAGCCGGGTCTGGCTGGACGGCGGCTATATGTTGAGCCTCCACGCGGAGGACCTCTCCTTCGCCACCGTCTGGCCCGAGCCGAAGGACGGCTATGACGCCCACTTTGCCGCCATGGACGACTACCGCCGCCTGTTTTCCGTCCTGGCCCGCCCTGGATGCCTGGAGGTGCTGGAATACCTGTACAGCCGTCCGTACCGCCATTATATGGCGGACACCGTTGCCAAGGCCCTGGCGCTCCCCATTGAGGAGGCCCAGGCGGTCATGGAGGTTCTGTGGGAGACGCGGCTCGTGGAACAGACGGAGCTGGAGCTGGTGGACGGCTTGAGCTACGCCTACTCCCGGCATGACGGGGACGTCACCCTGGTTCCGTTCCTCTATATGGCCCGCTGCATGATCCAGAAGGGAGCCTACCTGTTCAATGTGGGTGGCGCTGGAAAGCCCCTGCTCCGGGGAGGCGTGTGGAAAAGGACAGAGGAGGAGAGACAATGAAGCGCACCAAAAGGAATCCCGCCGCCCGGGCCTATTTCCGGGCCTTTTATGATGGCAACCGCTTGAATTTCGGGCTCACCGCCCTGCTCACTCTGCTGGGCATTCCCGTCACGCTGTCGGTGTCCTGGTTGCTGGGCGAGCTGCTGGACGCCGCCTCCGCCAGGAGCATGGAGCAGCTGGTGCGGGCCGTCAAAATCTTTGTGCCCATCGCCCTCTTTTATGTGGCGCTGGACCTGGGCACCCATTGGGTCAAATCCAGGTTCCTCTGCCGGGCCATGGTCCAGTACAAAGCCCTGGCCTTCCGCAGGCTGTCCGAGAAGAGCATCAGCGCCTTTTCCCGGGAAAATACCGGCCGCTACCTGTCCATCCTCACCAACGACACCGGCACAATTGAGACAAACTATCTTGAAAGCAGCTTCAGAATCCTTGACAACGCGGTCCTGTTCCTTGGCTGCATCGGCATGATGCTGTGGTACAGCCCGATGCTGGCGGTCATTGTCGTCGCGTTCAGCGTTCTGCCCATCGCCGTGGCGGTGCTCACCGGCGGCATGCTCACCAGGCGGGAGCAGGAGGTCAGCGAGAAAAACGAGGGCTTCATGGCCCAGATCAAGGACCTGCTCAACGGATTTTCCGTCATCAAGAGCTTTAAGGCGGAGGCCGCGGCCCAGCGGCAGTTCGACGCCGCCAGCCAGACTGCGGAGGACGCCAAGCGCCGCCGCCGCTGGAGCACGGGCCAGGTCACCACCCTGTCCGGCCTGTGCGGCTTCATCATGCAGTTCGGCATCTTCTTCATCGGCACCTACCTCGCAATCCGGGGACATGTCACCGGCGGAACGGTGGTGGTGTTTGTCAACCTGTCCGGCACCATGCTGAACGCCATCCAGGTCGTCCCCCAGTGCTGGGCCAGCCGCAGGGCCGCCGCAGGGCTGGTGGAGAAGCTGGCGGCCGTCACCGAGGAGAACGCGGGGCGTTCCGGCGACCCAATCCCGCCGGTCCTCCGCGACGGCATCACCCTGGACCACGTCACCTTCGGCTATGAGCCGGACAAGCCGGTGCTGGACGATATCTCCCTCACCCTGGAGCCGGGGAAGAAGTACGCCCTGGTGGGGGGCTCCGGGTCGGGCAAGTCCACCCTGTTGAACCTGCTCATGGGGGCCTATGACGGCTACGGCGGCTCCATCGCCATCGACGGCAAGGAGCTGCGGAAGGTGGACCCGGACAGCCTCTACGACCTGATGAGCCTCATCGGACAAAGCGTGTTCCTGTTCGACGACACCATCCGCGGCAATGTCACCATGTTCCGGGACTTCCCAGACCAGCTTGTGGAAAAAGCTATAAAGCAGTCCGGCCTGTCAGAGCTTTTGGCCCAGCGGGGGGAGGACTACCGCTGCGGCGAGAACGGCGCGGGTCTGTCCGGCGGGGAACGCCAGCGGGTGTCCATCGCCCGGTGCCTGCTCCGGGGCACCCCGGTGCTGCTGCTGGACGAGGCCACCGCCGCCCTGGACAACCAGACCGCCTTCGCCGTCACTGACGCCATCCTCCACCTGGACGGCCTGACCCGGCTGGTAGTCACCCACCGGCTGGACGAGACGCTGATGGCCCAATACGACGAGATCCTGGTGCTCCGGAACGGGCGCATCCAGGAGCGGGGCGGCTTCCGCCAGCTCATGGAGCGGAAGGGGTACTTCTACTCCCTGTATACTCTGACTGCATGAAAACCGGGCGGCATCTGCCGCCCGGTTTTTGCTACAGCTCTTTGACCAGCAGGATATACTCCCGGTTCCGCAGCCGTTCCCGGAAGCCGCACCGCCGGAACAGCTCCGCCGCCGGGTTGTCTATGGCGATATTGTCCGCCAGCCGCTTCACGCCGTTCTCCCCGGCGGCGGCGCACAGAAGCTCCAGGCCCTGCCGCCCGAAGCCCAGGCCCCGGTACCGGGCGGACACCAGCACGTCGCAGAGGTACTCCCCCAGCTCCCCGTCGTAGTGGTAGGCCGCCTCCCCCACCAAGGCCCCGTCCGATTCCCGGCGCAGGCAGCGGTAAAACCGCTCCCCCGTGCCGTCCTCCACCCACCGGGCGTACCAGTCCGCCCAGCGTTCCCGGGGAAAGCGGATGGTCCCGCCGTAGGCGTGGTTATAGGCCATGGTGTCCGGGTCGGCCAGCAGCTCCTGGCGGAAGGACAATTCCTCCAGCCCGGGGCGGTACAGTGAAACGTGTTCCATAGCGTCCTCCTTTTAGCGGTTTAACAGCTTTGCGGCGGCGGTGCGGCGCACCACCAGCGCGCTTTTCGGGCAGAACTCCTGGCAGCAGAAGCAGCGGATGCACTTCTTCCGGTGAATCCGGGGCTTCCCGCCCCTCATCACGATGGCGTCCGCCGGGCACACCTCCCGGCACTTGCCGCATCCCACGCACTTCTCCCGCTCCAGACCAGGCCGCTGGGCCAGCAGCCGCTTTATCGCCGCCCCCTTCAGCCGCCCCCGCAGGCTCGTCCCGTCCCCCTGGAACAGGTGGCCCGCCGCCGCCCGCGCCAGCTTGAAGTCCGGGATGGCAAAGGCGGCGGCATCGCCCTCCACCGTCAGCTCCTCCGCCGAGGCCGGGATCAGCCCCCGCTCCACCGCCGCTTTCAGGGTGGGCACCCCCTCCGGCCCCAGGCCGATGAGCTTCGCGCACAGCAGATCCACTTTGTGGGGGCTGTCCGAGGCCAGCACCGCCCCCATGTGCCGGGGGGTGCCGCCGCCGGGGCCGTTTCCCTCCATGCACTCCACCGCGTCCACGATGGTGAGCCGGGGCTTGAAATACTCATCCAGATCCACGATCATCCGGGCAAAGTCCATGGTGTCGGGGTAGCGGAAATGATACTCCGGCTTCACCGTCCCCGGAACGGCCCCGAACATATTTTTCGCCCCGCAGGTCATGCCCATCATGCCGTGGGTTTTCAGCTTGCACAGGTCAATGATGGCGTCCGCCCCGTCCAGCCACCCGGTATAGCGGAAGCTCCGGCACACCCTTCCCTCCGGGAAGGACGCCTCCCGCTCCGTGAAGTCCTGGTTCAGCCTGCCGCCGTACCGCTCCACCGCCCCCAGGCCGGCGGCGGCATACGCCCGGTTCACAAGGGCGGCGTGATAAAGCCCGCCGGGGCTGTCCCCCGCCACCACCTCCGCCCCCCGCTCCGTCAGCAGCTCCGCCAGGGCGCACAGGAGGGCCGGATGGGTGGTGGCCGCCTTCTCCGGCTCCACCCCGGACACAAGGTTCACCTTGACGGCAATCCTCATCCCCGGCCCCGCCCAGTCCAGCCCGCCCAGGGGGGCCAACGCCCGCTTTAGAGCGGCCCGCACCGTCTCGTGCCCGTAGCTGCCGCAGGGGGTGATCACCACATCCGGCCCCACGCCGCTCCTCCTCTCAAAAAAGGCTGCCGCGGAAGCGGCAGCCTTTTTCCACGGTATTTGAATTACTCCGCCTCGGACTCGTCCTCAGCCTCATCGGCGGGGCCTTCCTCCAGCAAGGCGCGGATGGACAGGGAGACCTTCTTGTTCTCCTCGTCGATGGCGATGATCTTGGCGTCCACCACATCGCCCTCCGCCAGCACGTCGCCGGGCTTCTCCACCCGGTGATCCGCAATCTGGGAGATGTGGATCAGGCCGTCCACGCCGGGGACGATCTCGGCGAAGGCACCGAAGGTCATCAGCTTCACCACCCGAACGGCGGCGGTGTCGCCCACGGCGTACTTGGTGGTGAACACAGTCCAGGGCTCCTGGCTGTGATCCTTCATGCCCAGGGAGATCTTCTTCTTCTCCGGGTCGAAGGAGATGACGTACACCTCCACGGGGTCGCCCACGGACACCACCTCGGCGGGGGTCTTGATCCGGGACCAGGACAGCTCGGAGATGTGGACCATGCCGTCCACGCCGCCGATGTCCACAAACGCGCCGTAGGAGGTCAGGCTCTTGACGGTGCCGCTGTAGTGCTTGCCCACCTCGATGTTGTTCCAGATCTCGGCGGCGGCGGCGGCCCGGGCCTCGGCGGCCACGGCGCGGATGGAGCCCACCACCCGGCGGCGGGCGCGGTTCACCTCGGTGACGCGCAGCTTCACCCGGGTCTTGACCATCTCGGACAGGTCGGCCCCCCGGGGCTTGCCGGACTGGGAGGCGGGGATGAACACCCGGATTCCCTTGACGCTGGCCACCAGGCCACCCTTGTTCTCCTCGGTGATGATGCCCTCCAGAACGTCCTTGCTCTCCACGGCGTTCTCCACGATCTCCCAGTTCTTGTCCGCGTCCAGACGCTTCTTGGACAGAACCACCACGCAGTCCCGGTCGCTGACCAGGCGGACCACGGCCTCGATCTCATCGCCCACCTTGGCGATGTCCTCCACCTTCACGTCGGGATCGTCGCTCAGCTCAGACAGAGGGATGCTGCCGGGGTACTTGACGCCCAGCTCCACCTGAATCTCGGTGGGCGTGATAGCCGCAACCGTTCCCGTGACCCGATCCCCCGTATTCAAAATTTTGAACGACTCCTCCAGCATTTCCGCGAAGGACTGTTCAATCTCCATAATTTCATCGCTCATCTTGTTGCTGACCTCCTTTATTATCCACCCCGGCGTGGATGCGCCGGCGGTGATTCCAAGCGTGCCAACCGACTGGAACCGGCCCATGTCAATGTCCCGCCCCCGCTCCGCCTGCACCACCATGGGACAGCGGCGGGCGCACAGCTGGATAAGCCTCCTGGTGTTGGAGCTTTTCTGATCGCCGATGACGATCATCGCGTCGCATTGCGCGGCCAGCTCCAGGGCCTCAGATTGACGCCTGGACGTAGCACCACATATTGTATCAAAAAATTCTGCGTTTGTACACACTTTTTTTGCGTTTTCCACGGTTTTTTTCCAGCCGGCCTCAATGGCCGTGGTCTGGGAGACAAATGTCAGCGGCTGAGCGTACAGTTCCGGGTTTTTCGCCAAAGTTTCCGCCAATTCCTCCCAGCCGGACACGGCAAACCCCCGGGAGGTGCAGCCCAGTATGCCCACAATCTCCGGGTGGTCGGCCTCGCCCACCACCACCGGCGTGCGCCCCCGGGCCTCCGCCTCCCGGACGACGGCGTGGATCTGGGTGACGTTGGGGCAGGTGGCGTCGATGACTCGGCAGCCCCGGGCGGCCAGCGCGGCGTACACCCGGTCCGGCTCCCCGTGGGCCCGTATGAGCACCGCCGCCCCCTCCGGGGCCTCCTCCGGGGTGTGGATGGTCACCGCCCCCATGTCCTCCAGGCGGCGGATCACGTGGTCGTTGTGGGTCAGGTGGCCCAGCAGGTACACCGGGCCCTCCCCCGCCGCCCGCTCCGCCAGCTCCACCGCCCGGCGCACGCCGTAGCAGAACCCCGCCGTTTTCGCCAGCCGGACGTTCATGCCGCCTGCTCCTCCAACGCCCGGACCCGCTCCATCAGGTCGTCCGCGATGCGCTGGTAGTCCTCCGGGGTGGGCTTGCGGCCCTCAAACTCCGGGTGGTACGGCTCCCCGAACACAATGGTGGTCCGGCGGAACCGCCGCTTCTTCGTGGGGATGTAGATGGGCACGATGGGCGCGCCGGTGCGGGTGGCGAACATGGCCGCGCCGGTGCGGGCCTCGGAGTCCTCCCCGTCCTTCACCCGGGTGCCCTGGGGGAACATCAGCAGCTTCTCGCCCCCCCGGAGGATCCGCATGGCCTCCTTCAGGGCCCCCACGTCGGCCTTGCCCCGCTTCACGCCGAAGATGCCCGCCTTCCGCAGGAGGAAGCCCAGGATGGGCCACTTCATGACCTCCTCCTTCGCCATCACGCGGACCTGCCGCCGCCAGCCCAGGCAGCACACCACGTACAGCGGATCGCCCAGGGTGCTGTGGTTGCCGCACAGCAGGGCCGCCCCCTCCGGCACCCGCTCCACCCCCACCGCCTTCCAGGGATGGAGCAGCTTCATATAAACCCAGATGATGGGGTAGAGCACCGCGTATACCTTATTCATGTCCTTCCCCCTCCGTCAATCCCAGGTGCTTCCGGGCCAGCCCCAGCAGAAGCTGGAAGCTCCCCTCCAGATCCAGGCTGGTGGTGTCCGCCACCACCGCGTCCTCCGCCTGCCGCAGGGGGGCGGCCTCCCGCTGGCTGTCCCGGCGGTCCCGCTCCACCACCTCGGCCAGCACCTGATCAAACTCCGCCGCCTGGCCCCGCTCCCGCAGCTCCCGGCAGCGACGCTCCGCCCGGGCCTCGGCCGCGGCGGTGAGGTAGATTTTCAAGTCCGCGCCGGGGAGCACCACCGTGCCGATGTCCCGGCCGTCCATGATCACGTCGTGCTCCGCCGCCGCCCTGCGCTGCATCTCCAGCAGGAAGTCCCGCACCGCCGGGATGGCCGCCGCCTTGGAGGCCGCGGCGGACACCTCGTTGTGCCGGATGGCCTCCGTCACGTCCGCCCCGTCCAGGAACATATGCTGAAGCCCGTCCTCCCCATAGCCCATGGTGATGGACAGACCCGGCAGCAGCTCCGACACCGCCACCCCGTCGGCGGGGTCAACCCCCCGCTCCAGCGCGGCCAGTCCCACCGTGCGGTAGATGGCCCCGGTGTCCACGTACAAAAAGCCCAACACCCTTGCCAACGCCTTGGCCAGGGTGGATTTTCCCGCCCCGGCGGGGCCGTCGATGGCGATACTGCGGTACTTCATGGCACAACGCCCTTTCCTGTTCTTTAGAACCTGTATTCACAACCTCGATCCACCGTCTGGGCAGGTCTTTTCCCGTCATGCTTCGTTGTGATTTCTTGAAATAAATACAATTATTCCTGCGAAATCCCGCCTCACCTGACGGGAAAATCCCTCGTCCATCCGGCGGTTCCGGCTGTGAATACAGGTTCTTACCGGCGGCCCGCCCGCTCCGCCGCGGCCAGCCCCGCCGCGTGCCCGGTGGCCCAGGCGATCTGCAAATTGAACCCGCCGGTGTAGCCGTCCACGTCCAGCACTTCCCCGGCGAAGAACAGGCCCGCCGCCTTTTTCGATTCCATGGTTTTGGGGTCCACCTCCCCCACGGCCACGCCGCCGGAGGTGACCACCGCCTCCTCCACCGGGCGGGGGCCTGTGAGGGGGACAGTAAAATCCTTCAGCGTCTCCAGCAAAGCCCGCCGCTGCTCCCTGCGCAGGCTGTGGGCCTTGGCCTCCCCGGGCACGCCGGACCGGGCCCCGATCACGGGAATCAGGCTCCGGGGCACCAGCCCCCCCGCCACGTTGGAGAAGTCCTGGTTGGCCCGCTCCTTGAACTCCCGCACCAGGCGGGCGTCCAGGGTCTGCTCGTCCAGGGCGGGCTTCAGATCGATGTGGGCGGTATAGATCCGCCGCCCGAAGTCCAGATGGGCGGAGGCGGACAGCACCAGCGGCCCGGACAGCCCGAAGTGGGTGAACAGCAGCTCCCCCTGCTCCCGGAAGGCGGTCCTGCCCCGGTCGTCCCTCACCCGCAGCTCCACGTTCCGCAGGGACAGCCCCTGGAGCTGGGCGCAGCAGGGATCGTCCGACTCCAGCGGCACCAAAGACCCCCGGAGGGGCGTGACGGTGTGCCCCACCCCCCGGGCCAGGGCGTAGCCCTCCCCGGTGGAGCCGGTGCGGGGGTAGGACGCCCCCCCGGTGGCCAGCACCACCGCCCCGAATTGGGACAGCCTGCCGCCCTGCTCCGTCACCATCTCAGCCAGCCGCCCGTCCTGCGCCGTCAGGCCCGTCAGACGGTCCCGGCGCAGATCCACCCCCTGGCGGCGCAGCTCAAAAAACAGGGCGTCCACAATGTCCGCCGCCCTGTCGGACACGGGGAACACCCGCTTCCCCCGCTCCGTTTTCAGCGGCACCCCCAAGCCCTCAAAAAAGTCCATGGCGTCCTGGGGGGAGAAGCGGCTGAACGCGCTGAACAAAAACCGCCCGTTCCGGGGGATGGCGGCCAGCAGCTCGTCCCGGCCGCAGTTGTTGGTGAGGTTACAGCGGCCCTTTCCGGTGATATACAGCTTCCGGCCCACCTTCTCGTTGGGCTCCAGCAGCACCACGTCCGCCCCGGCCCTGGCGGCGGCAATGGCGGCCATCATCCCCGCCGCCCCGCCCCCGGCCACAATCACCCTATTGCTGTGTCCCATACTCCACCTTCTCATAGACCTGGTATTCGTCCCAGATCTGCTCCAGCCGCCGGAAGGTGGCGGTGACCTCGTCGGACTTCTTCCGCCCCACCGCCACGATCAGCGCGTTGATCACCGACAAAGGGGCCACCAGCGAGTCGGCGAAGGACGCCATGTCGCTTTTCGCCAGCAGGCGGTAATTTGCCGTGTCGTACAGGGGGGACAGCTCGCTGTCGGTGAGGGCCACCACCGTGGCCCCCTGATCCCGGGCGAACTCCAGGGCCCGCACGGAGCGGGTGGAGTACCGGGGGAAGCTGATGCCGATGACCACGTCCCCCTCCCCCACCCGGAGCAGCTGCTCAAACATATCGCTGGCCAGGCTGGCCTGCACCTGGCACACGTTGTCGAAGATCAGCTTGAAATAGAAGGTGAGGAAATCCGCCAGGGCGGACGACGACCTGGCCCCTAAAATATAGATCCTCCTGGCCCCCACGATGGCCTCCACCGTGGCGGCGAAGTCCTCCCGGCTCAGCTCCTCCAGGGACATCCGCAGCTTTTCGATGTCCGCCCGCACCACCTTCTCCAGCACGTCCCGGGTGCCCAGGCGGTCGTAGGACACCTCGATGCGCTGCACGGTGGTGAGCTTGGAGCGGATCATCTCCTGCATGGCCTTCTGCATGGCGGGATAGCCGTCATAGCCCAGCTCGGCGGCGAACCGCACCACGGTGGACTCGCTGATCCGCACCGTCTGGCCCAGCTTCGCCGCCGTCATAAAGGCGGCCTTGTCATAATTTTCCAGGATGTACCGGGCGATGAGCTTCTGCCCCTTGGAGAATCCCGCCATCCCGCTCTGGATCGCGCTTAATATGTCACGGCTCATGTAAAACCCCTGCCTGTTCCCGTTCTCTCTGTTCCGCGAAATGACGGCGGACGCCGCCGCCTTTCGCCAGCAGTCCCATTGTACTGTGTGATTCCGGAAAATGCAAGGGTTTTTGCACGTTTTCCAGGTTAAACTTGCAAAAGGGCCAGCTCCTCCGCCGTCAGGGGCCGCCATTTCCCCGGCCCCAGCCCTCCCAGCGCAAGCTCCCCCTCCCGCACCCGGCGCAGGCGGTCCACCCGCAGCCCCGCGGCGGCGCACATACGGCGCACCTGCCGGTTCTTCCCCTGGTGAATGACGATGGTGAGGGCGTTCTTCCCCGTCCGCTCCACCCGGTCGGCGGTCAGAACCTCCCCGCCGTCCTCCACCGGGGCGGACAGCACAGGCAGGGCCCGCTCCGCGTCCCCCGTCACCCACACCCGGTACTCCTTCTCCACCCCGTGGGAGGGGTGGGTGAGCCGCTGGGTCAACGCCCCGTCGTCGGTGAGGAGGAGCAGGCCCTCCGAGTCCATGTCCAGCCGGCCCACGGGCCACACCCGGGCGGGGCAGTCCGCCACCAGCTCCGCCACCGTTTTCCGCCCCCTCTCGTCGGACAGGGTGGACACATAGCCCCGGGGCTTGTTCAGCATGATGTACGTGTGGGGGCTGGGGGCGGGCAGGGGCGCGCCGTCCACCTCGATCCGGTCCCGGGCCGGGTCGGCCCTGTCTCCCAGCCCCGCCGTCTCCCCGTTTACCGTCACCCGGCCCGCCAAGAGATACTCCTCCGCCCGGCGGCGGGAGCAGATCCCCGCCGCCGACAGCAGCTTTTGCAGGCGTTCCTTCATCCCGGCCCTCCTCTCCGTCCCGCGCTCAGGCGGCCCTTCCGCCCAGCAGCGTCCGCAGCCGCTCCAAAAACGTCAGCGGCTCCCGCAGGTCCAGCCCCGCGTTCTCCTGGCTCACCAGAGGCATCTGGGCGACCACCTCCCCGTCCAGCCGCCAGCGCAGCTCCCCCAGCTGCACTCCCGGCGGCAGCGGCGCGGTCGCGCTCCGCAGCAGCTCCACCTCCGGCACCAGCTGCTCCCCCGCCTTCAGCGGGTAGCCCAGCTCCCCCTTGGCGGCCACCGGCATGGTGGGGATGAGGCTGCCCTCCACCGCCACCGCGCCCAGCACCTCCCCGGCCCGGCACAGCACCTGCCGGGGATAGGTCCGGAAGCCGTAGTCCAGCAGCTTCCGGTGGTCGTTCCAGTCATCCCCGTCGTTGAGGGTGACGCAGATCAGGGTCTGCCCGTCCCGGACGGCGGCGGACACCAGGGTGCGCCCCGCCTTCTCCGTGAACCCGGTTTTCATCCCCACGCAGCCCTCGCACCGCCACAGCAGCTTGTTGTGGTTCACAAAGGTGCGGGTGCCCACTGTAATGGATTTGGTGGCGCACAGCTCCGCCACCGTGCTGTTGTCCAGGCACGCCCGGGCCAGCAGGGCCATGTCGTAGGGGGTGGAGTAGTGGTTCTCATGATCCAGCCCGCTGGGGTTGGCGAAGGAGCTGTCCTTCATGCCCAGCTCCGCCGCCCTCCGGTTCATCAGCTCCACGAACTCCTCCACGCTCCCCGCCGTGTGGCAGGCGATTACCATGGCCGCGTCGTTCCCCGACTGGAGCAGAAGGCCGTACAGCAGCCCCCGGAGGGTGATCTCCTCCCCCGCCTTGAGGTAAATGGACGAGCCCTCGCTGCCCAGCCACTCCCCCTTAACGGTGACGGTCTCATCCAGATCCCCCGCCCGCTCCACCGCCACCAGGGCCGTCATCAGCTTGGTGGTGCTGGCGATGAGCCGGGGCTTGTGGGCGTCGTGCCCGTACAGCACCCGGCCGCTCTCGGCGTCCATCAGCACCGCTCCCGCCGCCCGGTCGCTTGCCGCGTATCCGGCGGGGCACAGCAGAACCGTTAGGGCCAGGGCGCACACCGCCCCCATCAGCTTCCTCACAAAAGGTCACTCCCATCCGAATTTGATCAGATGGGAGTAGTATGGCCTTGGCGGTCCTTCCTTATCCCGGCGGGTTACAGGGGCTGCTCCCCCGCCTCCCCCGCGGTCTTTTTGTCGATATATCCGGTGACCTTCTCAAACATCTCGGGCACCAGGTCCACCACCCGGCTCACCGTGTCCCCCGGCGGGGGAGCCACGGGCAGAAGCCGCACCGAGCCGTCCTTCACGATCAGGAACGCGATGGGCATCACGTTCACGCCCGCCCCCGCGCCGCCGCCGAAGCACCAGGGCTGGGCCTTGCCGAAGTCGGAGCCTCCGGTGGCGAAGCCAAAGGACAGCTTGGACACCGGGATCAGGGTCACGCCGTCCTGGGTGGTGATGGGCTGGCCCACCACGGTGTTGGCGTCCACCATCTCCCGGATCTTGTTCATGGTGGTCTGGAGCACTTCGTTGATGGGATGGTTGGTTTCACTCATGACTCATTGCCTCCTGTTTTTTTCTGGCGGGTTTTCCGCTCTTGATCCACGTAACCAGAGTCTTCACGCCGTAATGCACGCCCAGCGTCACGATCTGCCCCACGGTCATGGTGAGGGCCGCCGCGGCCTCCACCCCCGGCTGGGTCCGGCTGTAGTCCATGCTGATCCGGAGATTGCGGCGTTTCACCTTAAAATTATGGTCCAAAATGGGCCAAATCATCCCCATTGCCGCGTTGGCCTGCCCGTAGCCAATGGCAATGGCGGCGGGGTTGCTCCCCCCCCAGATCAGATCCAGGTCCAAATCGTCGATGCGGATCTTCCGCCTCAGCGCGCCGCAGGCCTGTCCCACCACCGGAAGCAGCTTCATCAGCCGGGACAGAGTCCCGGGCTGGCCCTCCTTGGGCTCCTTCTTGTGCTTCTCCGCCAGGGCAGGCTTTTGCTTCTTCGGCTTCTTCTTTTTGGGCCGCCAGTCCCCCTCCGGCTCCTCCTTGGCGGGGAACAGGCAGAGCTTTACCGGCCCCAGCAGCAGAAACACAAACAGGCCCTCCGCCCCGTACTTCACCCGCCCCCCGATCCGGATCAGCGAGATCAGCCACAGCACAACGAGGATCACCAGCAGCACCTTGAGGAAGGTCATGGCGCGCCCCCTTCCTCCTCCTGGGGCTCCTCCTCCGGCTCCTCCGTCTCCGCCTGCTGGAGACGCTGGAGGGCGGATTCCAGCTGCATGGTGAGCTGGGCCTCCTCCTGGGTGGCGGAGGGCAGCTCGGGCAGATCCTCCAGGGAGGTCAGCCCAAAGGAGCGCAGGAAGGTCTTGGTAGTCTTGAACTGCATGGGCCGCCCCGGCACCGCCAGACGGCCCGCCTCGCAGATCAGCTCCCGCTCCAGCAGCAGGCCCACGGTGTAGGAGCTGTCCACCCCCCGGATCTGCTCGATATACGCCCGGGTCACCGGCTGGAAGTAGGCGATAATCGCCAGCACCTCCAGGGCGGGCTGGGACAGGCGGGCGGGCTTCCGGTTTTCCAGGGCCTTGCGGATATAGGCCGCCTGCTCCGGCGCGGAGCACATCTGCCAGCTGGCCTCCAGCCGCACCAGCCGGACGCCCCGCCGCTCGTAGCTGTAGTAATCCGCCAGCCGCTGGCACACGCTGTCCACCGTGTCCCGGTCCTGCCCCAGGGTAAGGCAGATCCGCTCCACGGGCACCGGGTCCCCGGCGGCAAAGAGGATGCCCTCAATCGCGCTTTCCAGCTCCTTCAAATCCATTGGGGCCTCCTCCTTTCCTTGTCGTCACATGGGGTAAACCGCCCGTAAGCCTTCCCCTGCAGGGGAAGGTGCCCCAGTGCGCGCACTGGGGCGGATGAGGGGGCCCCATTTTAATAGCTCTCCACCGTCACATCGTCGTCGCAAAGTCCGCTTGGCTCCGTTTCCCCCTGCCGGGGAAAACTGCGCCCGCTCCCTTGCTCCTCCTCTCCCCACAAAGCCAGAGGACGGCTTTGCGGGGGCCCCATTTTAATAGCTCTCCACCGTCACGTCGATCTCTCCCTGCCCATCGTCCACGGTACTGGTGACGGTGCAGTCCTCCGCCGTCCCCGCCAGGTGGATGCGGTTGGCCTTGCACAGCTCCAGGATGGCTAAAAACGTAGCCACCACCTCGGAGCGGCTCCGGCTGGTTTTGAACAACGCCCGGAACCGGGCCACCCCGAACTGCACCAGCCGGTCCAGGATGGAGCGGGCCTTGTCCGCCACCGGGTAGGGCTCCCGGCCCACGATGCCCTCGAAGGCGGCGGCGGGCGGGGGCAGCTTGTTGTCCGTCCGGGCCAGCACGGCCCGCAGGGCGGACAGGATATCCCCCTTGTCGTGGACGTAGCGGTAGGAATTGTCCGCCTTCACCGGCTCAGGCTGCTTGGTGAGGTAGTCCCGGCCGAACTCATACCGCCCGGACAGCGGCCCGGCCACGTCCTTGATCTTCACGTAGGTCTCCTGGGCCTTGTGCTCCTCCAGGGCGGCCATCAGCTCCTCCATCTCGCTCATGGCCACCTCGTCGTCGATGGACAGCAGCATCCGGGTTTTGATGTAGACCAGATGGGCGGCCATGGTGACAAACTCGCTGGCCACCTCCAGGTTCAGCTCCTCCCGCTGGGCCATCCAGGCCAGGTACTGGTCCAGCAGGTCGGATATGCTGATATCCCGGATCTCGATTTTGTTTTTGCTCAGCAGGTGGAGGATCAGGTCAAGGGGGCCGTCGAAGTCCTCCAGATCCTCCTGCTTGGCCTTCACCACCTTGTCCAGGTGGTAGACGGGGGCTTCCATGGCTCCCCTCCCTTCTATAATAGGGATATTATAGCAAATTTTCTTGCAAAAAACAAGGGCAGGCTATTTTTTCTGCAAACCAGAACTCTTAATCAAAGTACCCTTCCTCTTTCAGAAGTTCCAGCACCCTTGCTTCGCGTTCAATTTCCTTTCGATCGTGATTTACATTCCTGTTCACAAAAATTGCCTTGTCGGGCTCCACATACTCCAATGTGAATTTTTCATCCGCCTCGTAATCGTCCAAATCCTGAGATTGTACGCTTTCCTCAACCTCGCAGAGATAGTAGTAATTGTCCTGAACAAAATAGTCCGCATCGTCATGATCGCTTTTTTGAATCCGATGAACGTACCCGTACTCTTTCACAGTTCCGGGGACGACGGTCAATCCGGCCTCCTCCCGCGTCTCCCTGATCATCGCACATTCTGCGCTTTCGCCTTTCTCGATTCCCCCGCCGGGAAACTTATAGTAGTCATACTTGATGCTGTGCACCATCGCGACTAACCCGTTTTTGATATTGATACAGCGGGCCGAGTGGCGTATAAACGCAGTACCGTTCCTGTCATAGTCTTTTGTGTCCATTTCAAACAACAGCCGCATCGCTCAACCTCACCCCTTCAGTTTCTCCAGCGCGGCCTTTGCCGCCATCTGCTCGGCTTCCTTCTTCGTCCGTCCCGCCCCCGCGCCGATGACCTTCCCGTCCACCGACGCCTCCATCTCGAAGCTGCGGCAGTGGTCGGGGCCGCTCTCCCGTACCAGGGCGTAGCTCACCGCCGCCCCCGGCGTGCGCTGCACCAGCTCCTGGAGGGCGGTCTTGTAGTCCCGTCCGGCGGTCTTTTCCCGCTCCTTGTCCAGGATCAGCCTGCGGATGATGGGCCGCACCGCCTCCATCCCCCCGTCCAGGTAGACGGCGGCCAGCATGGCCTCGGTGGCGTCGGCTAAAATGGAGGGCCGCTTCCGGCCCCCGCCCGCGTCCTCCCCCTTGCCCAGGCGGAGGTACTGCCCCAGCCCCAGGCCCTGGGCCGCCTCGTGGAGGCTGCCCTCGCACACCAGGGCCGCCCGGGTGCGGGTCAGCTCCCCCTCGGGCATATCCGGGTGCTCGTGGAACAGGAAATCCGCCACCACCACGCCCAGCACCGAGTCGCCCAGAAACTCCAGCCGCTCGTTGCTGGTCAGCCCCCCGCCCCGGTGTTCGTTGGCGTAGGAGCTGTGGGTCATGGCGTGCTCCAGCAGCCCCCGGTCCTGAAAGTGGTAGCCCAGCTTTTTCTCCAGCCTGTCCATAGCGTCCTCCCTATCCCAATCACAGAAAAAGCCCCGCCTCAGCGGGACTTTTTCGCGTTCTTCCCAGTGCTCAGAGATCCAGATGATCCTGCATATACTTGTACAAGTCGCCCACGGTGACGATGCCCTCGATCTCCTCGGCCTCCATCTCCTCCATGCCGAACTCCTCCTCCAGGGCCATGGACAGATCCACCAGATCCACGGAATCCGCGCCCAGGTCGTCCACAAAGGCGGTGTCGGCCTTCACGCTGTCCGGCTCCACGCCAAACTGGTCGGCAATCAGCTTGCACAGTTTCTCAAACATAATTACAGCAGCTCCTTCTATGTGGCTTTGAACACATCCATAATAGGGGCTTTGGCCCGCTCTGTCAAGTGGGTTTTGACAATTTTTTCTGACGGACGGAAAAAGCCCCTATTCTCCGCCCTTCTCCACGGGCTTCACCGGCAGGCGCATATACCCCACGTTCTCCGTGATGTCCTCGATCATGCCGGAGCGGGTGAACTCCACCGCCTGCCGGATGGCGTTCTTCATGGCGGTGCCGTTGGAGGAGCCGTGGGCCTTGATCACCGGCCTGGCGATGCCCACCAGCGCGGTCCCCCCCACCTCGTTGGAGTCCAGCAGCTTCTTGAAGTCCCGGATGCCGTCCTTCACCAGCAGGGCGGCCAGCTTGCTGCGCAGGCTCCGCATAAACATCTTTTTGATCTCCCGGGCCAGGAACAGCCCCGTCCCCTCCATGGTTTTCAGGAAGATGTTGCCGGAGTAGCCGTCCGCCACGATCACGTCCACGGCACCCTCCACCGCCTCCCGGGCCTCCACATTGCCCACGAAGTTGATGCGGCCCTCCTCCCCCGCCTGCTTCAGCAGGGCGTAGGCCTCCCGCTGGAGGTCGGTGCCCTTGGACGGCTCCCCGCCGATGTTCAGCAGGCCCACCTTGGGCTCCGGGCGGCCCAGCACCCGCTCGGCGTAGTAGCTGCCCATGAAGGCGAATTGCAGCAGGAACTCCGGCGTGCCCCCGGCGGTGGCTCCGCAGTCCACCAAGACCGCCCCGCCCCCTCCGGTGGGCACCACCGGGGCCATGGCCGCCCGGCGGATGCCCTTGATCCGCTTCACCAGCAGGGTGGCCCCCGCCAGCAGCGCGCCGGTGGAGCCGGCGGACACAAAGGCGTCCCCCTCGCCGTTCTTCACCATGTTCAGCCCCACCGTCAGGGAGGAGTCCTTCTTCTCCTTGAAGGCCGTGGCCGGGTTGTCGCACATCTCCACCACCTGATCGGCGTGGGTGATGGACAGGCCCTTGGGCAGCCCGTCCACCCCTTCCGACCTGAGGGCCTTCAGGATCTCCTCCCCCCGGCCCACCAGCACTACCTCCACGCCGTACTCCTTCACCGCCTGCAAGGCCCCCTGCACCGGGGCCAGCGGGGCGTTGTCCCCGCCCATGGCGTCCACGATAATCCGCATTGTTCCGGCCTCCTTATAATCTCTCTTTCAGCCCGTCGATCACATCCAACGCCCGCCGAGACAGGGCGGCGTTCTTCTCCCGCTTGCCCTTCACCCGGTGATCCAGCGGGGGCATGATGCCGAAATTCACGTTCATGGGCTGGAAGTCTGCGATCCCCTCCCGGCTCACGTACAGGGCCAGCGCGCCTATAGCCGTCTCCTGGGGGAAGTCCAGCGGCTCCTGCCCCAGCAGACGCCTTGCCAGCTCCACCCCCGCCAGGAAGCCCGACGCGGTGGACTCCACATAGCCCTCCACCCCGGTGATCTGGCCCGCGAAGGTGATCCGCCCGTTCCCCCGCACCCGGTAATACCGGTCCAGCAGCCGGGGGGAGTTGAGGTAGGTATTGCGGTGCATCACCCCGTAGCGCACATATTCCGCGTTTTTCAACGCCGGGATCAGGGAGAATACCCGCTTCTGCTCCCCCCACTTCAGATGGGTCTGGAAGCCCACCAGATTGTACAGCGTCCCCGCCGCGTTGTCCCGGCGGAGCTGCACCACGGCGTAAGGCTCCCGCCCGGTTTTGGGGTCGGGCAGGCCCTTGGGCTTCAAGGGGCCGAAGGCCAGGGTCTGTACCCCCCGCCGGGCCATCACCTCCACGGGCATACAGCCCTCGAACACGTTCTTGTCCTCGAAGCCGTGGACCTCCGCCTCCTCCGCCCCGGTCAGCTCCCTCCAGAAGGCCAGATATTCCTCCTCGGACAGGGCGCAGTTGATGTAATCCGCCGTCCCCTTATCGTACCGGGAGGCGAACCAGGCGTGATCCATGTCGATGCTGTCAAAGGTGACGATGGGGGCCGCCGCGTCGTAGAAGTTGAGGCAGCTGTTCTCCGGGAACAGCTCCGCGATGGCCTGGGAGAGCGCGTCCGAGGTCAGCGGGCCGGAGGCGATCACCACCTCCCCGTCGGGGATGGCCGTCACCTCCCCCTCCGCCACGGTGATGTTAGGGTGGGCGCGAACCGCCTCCGTGACGGCGGCGGAAAAGCCCTCCCGGTCCACCGCCAGGGCTCCCCCCGCCTCCACCCGGGTTTCGCCGGCACAGCGCAGGATCAGCGAGCCGCACCGCCGCAGCTCCTCCTTGAGCAGGCCCGCCGCGTTCTCCAGCTGGTCGGAGCGCAGGGAGTTGGAGCACACCAGCTCGGCAAAGCCGGGGCTGTGATGGGCGGGGGTCATCTTATCCGGCTTCATCTCCCGGAGGGTGACGGATATGCCCCGCTGGGCAAGCTGCCACGCGGCCTCGCACCCGGCAAGGCCCGCGCCGATGACGGTGACATTCATGGGCATCGTCCTTTTCTATCGGAAATTAAATTCTGCCGCATTGGGGCCGCGCGGAACCTTTTTTGCCCCGTAATCCGCCTGGCGGAACCTTTTTTGCCCCGTAATCCGCCTGGCGGAACCTTTTTTGCCCCGTAATCCGCCTGTAGGGGCGCACATTGTGCGCCCGAACGGTTGCCGCAGACGTACCCGCGGGCGCACAATGTGCGCCCCTACATGGGGTTGTCGGTGCGGCCCACCAGATAATCGATGGTCACATCGTAAAAGTCGGCAAGGGCGATCAGGGCATTGATCGTTGGCTCTGTGGTTTCACTTTCATAAAATTGATATCCACGAATTTTAACACCCATCAGCTCCGCCAATTTCTTTTCCGGAACCTTTCGTTCCTTCCTCAATTTTCTCATGCGTTCGCCGTACATTTTTTCTCTCCCACTTGACACGTCAATTTTCTACGTGTATAATAAAACACGTAGAAAATTGACGCTTATTTGGAGTTGATACTTATGACCAAAGTAATGGAAGTCCTCTTTTCCTACGCCCAAGACTACCTGGAAAAGCCCCTGCTCCTGCTGGAGCCGGAATACGAAACCACCCTGCACCACGCAAACAGCCAGGAACAGCGTCTCCTCGCCCTGCTGGACGAGGGGGGCAAGGAGCTTCTGGACGATCTGATCAGCGAACGGAACCTGCTGCACTCGTTTGAATCCGAGGCCCTGTTCCGCGCCGGGTTCCGGATCGCCCTGGAGCTGAACCGCTGACGCCCCCTGCCTTCCCCCTCCCAGGGGGAAGGCGGCACGGCGGAGCCGTGACGGATGAGGGTTCCCGCCGGGGCCTCGCCTAACGTCCGCCCCCTCACCCGCCCCCTTCGGGGGCACCCTCCCCCCTGGGGGTGGAGGGCTTTCGTTACTCCGCCTTCTTCGTGGTCTTTTTGGCGGCTGTGGTCTTTTTCGCCGTAGTTTTCTTGGCGGTGGCGGTCTTTTTCCCGGCGGTTTTCTTGGTGCCCGCCGTCTTTTTCGCCGTGGACGCGGTTTTTTTCGCCGCCGTCTTTTTCACGGGCTTCTCCTCCCCGCCCTCCTCCGGGGCGGAGGCGTCCGCCTTCTTCTTGTACCCGCCCCGCTTATCCTCCGGCAGGAAGTTGGAGCACTCGGGGTTGATGCAGAAGGGCCGCTTGAACCCCCGGCCGGACAGCTTGAACATGGTCTGTCCGCAGATGGGGCAGTTGTCCTTGACGGGCACGTCCCAGGTCATGAAGTCGCACTTTTTCCGCTCATCCTTGCTGTTCAGGTGCTCACAGCAGGAATAGGTGTACTGCTTGCCGGACTTCTTGCTCACCCCGGTGCGCTTCACCAGGCGGCTTCCGCACTTGGGGCACCGCCCCGGCAGCTCCACCACCAGGGGCTTGGTGAAGGTACACTCCGGATAGCCGGGGCAGGCCAAAAACCGCCCGAACCGCCCGGATTTGATCACCATCTGCCGCCCGCACAGGTCGCAGACCTCCTCGGATACCTCATCGGGCACCTTGATCCGCTCCCCGTCCAGGTCGTTCTCCGCCTTTTTCAGCTCCGCGTCGAATCCGTTGTAAAACTCGCCCAGAATGTCCTTCCAGGCCGCCTCCCCCGTCTCCACCTTGTCCAGGCGGCTCTCCATCTGGGCGGTGAAGTCAGCGTCCACAATGTCGGGGAATTTGTCCTTCATCAGCCCGGTGACCACCTCGCCCAGGGGGGTGGGGCGGAGGTACTTGCCCTCCTTCACCACGTACTCCCGGCTGGTGATGGTGGAGATGGTGGGGGCGTAGGTGGACGGACGGCCCACTCCCCGCTCCTCCAACGCCTTGATCAGCGTGGCCTCGGTGAACCGGGCGGGGGGCTGGGTGAAGTGCTGGGCGGGGGTGAGGGCGTTGAGCTTCAGCGTCTCCCCCTCCTTCAGGTCGGGGAGGGGAGACTGGGGGGCCTCGTCGTCCTCGTCCCGGCTCTCCTCATAGACGGCGGTGAAGCCGGAAAACTTGATGGACGAGTGGCTGGCCCGGAAGCGGTAGCCCGCGGACTCCACCTCGATGGACACGCTGTCATACACCGCCCCCGCCATCTGGCAGGCCAGAAAGCGGCTCCAGATCAGCTTGTAGAGCCGGTACTGCTCGGAGGTGAGGCTTTTCTTCAGATCCTCCGGGGTGAGGTTCACGTCGGAGGGCCGGATGGCCTCGTGGGCGTCCTGGGCGTTCCCCTTGGCCTTGAACCGCCGGGTCTGGGCGGGGTAATACTGCTTGCCGTACCGGGCCAGGATGAAGGCCTTCGCCGCCGACAACGCCTCCTCGGACAGGCGCAGGGAGTCGGTACGCATATAGGTGATGAGGCCTACGGTGCCCACCCCCTCGATGTCCACCCCCTCATAGAGCTGCTGGGCGATGGACATGGTGCGCCGGGGGGTCATGTTCAGCTTCCGGGACGCCTCCTGCTGGAGGGTGGAGGTGATGAAGGGGGGCGCGGGCGAGCGGTTCTTGTCCTGCCGCTTCACGCTCTTTACCGTGAAGGGGGCATCCTTCACCGCGTCCGTCACCGTCTTGACCTCGTCCCCGCCGGACAGCTCCATCCGCTTCTCCCGGCCGTAGAACTCCGCCTTGAACTGCCCCAGGTTGGGGGCGATCCGGGCCAGATCCGCGGTAATGGACCAGTATTCCTTGGGGACAAAGGCCCGGATCTCCTCCTCCCGCTCCACCGCCAGCCGGGTGGCCACCGACTGCACCCGGCCCGCCGACAGCCCCCGCCGGATCTTCTTCCACAGCAGGGGGGAGAGCTGGTAGCCCACGATCCGGTCCAGCACCCGCCGGGCCTGCTGGGCGTCCACCAGGTCCTGGTCGATGTCCCGGGGGTTGGCGATGGACTCCTTCACCACCTTCTGGGTGATCTCGTTGAAGGTCACCCGGCAGGTTTTCTCCCGGGGCACCTCCAGCACGGTTTGCAGGTGCCAGGAGATGGCCTCCCCCTCCCGGTCCGGGTCGGTGGCGAGGTAGACCTTATCGCTGGCCTTGGCGGCCTTTTTCAGCTCCCGGATCACGTCCGCCTTGTCCTTGATATTCTGGTATTCCGGCTCGAAGGTGGCTACGTCCACCCCCAGGGTGCTCTTGGGCAGATCCCGTATGTGGCCCATAGAGGCCTTGACTTCAAAGCCGGGGCCCAGGTATTTTCCAATGGTTTTCGCCTTGGCGGGCGACTCCACAATCACCAAATTTTGTTTTGCCATATCCAAACCCTTACTCCATTTTCAATTTCACGGCGGCCTGGAACCGCTTGCCGCCCTCGCCGGACACGTAGCCGTCCACCTCCAGCAGGGTCAGGGCGGACAGCACCCGCCGCACGGGGATCTGGGTGCGCTCCACCAGATCGTCCACCCGGAACGCGCCCCCGTCCATGGCCAGCAGCAGCTCCCGCTGGTCGTCGGTCAGCCTATCCTTACAGTCCGCCCACCGGAGATATTCCACCTTTTCCCCGGAGGCGGCTTTTTTTTCGCGCTCCGCCGGGGCCTTGGGCCTGTCCGCCGCCGGGGGCCGCTCCCCCCCGCCGGACAGCCGCTGCTCCGCCGCCCCGGGGGCCAGGGGATCCGCCCGCAGGAGCTTGCCCGGAAACCGCTGCTCAAATTCACACAACACGTCGTCCGCGCTCATGATCAGCTTGGCGGAGCCGGTCTGGATCAGGCGGTTGGTGCCCTCGCTCATGGGCGCGCCAATGGGACCGGGGACGGCGAACACCTCCCGGTCCTGGTCCAGGGCATGGCCGATGGTCAGCAGGGTGCCGCTGGCCCGTGCGCTCTCCACAGCGATGACGCCCACCGACAGGCCGCTGAGAATCCGGTTGCGGATGGGAAAATGGCTTCCCCTGTGCTCCGTCCCCGGCGGGTACTCGGAGAACATCGCCCCCACCGCCGACACGTCCTCATACAGCTCCCGGTGGAAGGCGGGATAAATCCGGTCCAGTCCCCCGGCGATGACAGACACCACCGGGCCGCCCGCCTTCAGCGCGCCCCGCACCGCGGTGGCGTCGATGCCCTCCGCCATGCCGGACACGATGAGCGCGCCCCGGCGGCTCAGCTCCCCCGCCAGCCGGGAGGCCGTGTCCACACCGTAGGGGGTGGCCTTCCGGGCACCCACCATGGCGATGGCCACCTCCTCATCAAAGGCGAACTGCCGCCCCTTCCAGTACAGCACCATGGGCGGCTGGTGGATGGCCTTCAGCCGCTCCGGGTAGGTGGCGTCCTGGAGGGTCAGCAGGCGGATGCCCAGCCGGTCGCAGTCCCCCAGAATCCGGTCCGCCCCGTCCAGGGACTTCTCCATCAGGGAACGGACCGCCTCCCCGCTCAGCCCGCCCAGGGTCTCAAAGGCACCCCGGTCGGCGGCGTGTATCTGCTCCGGACTGCCGAACCGCTCCAGCAGGCGCACGGCGATCTGCCCCGGAATCCCCCGCCGCTGGGTGAGCCAGATCCAGTGCTTCAGATTTGACATACCGCCCATCCCCTCTTGTTCAATCGTTCCGGGCCATCTCCCACAGGATCACCGACGCCGCCACAGCGGCGTTCAGCGACTCGCACCTGGGGGACATGGGAATTTTGATGGTCCTACCGCACAGCGACAGGGCCTCCCGGGACACCCCCCGGCCCTCGCTGCCGATGATCACCGCCCCGCGGCCCAGATCCACCCGGCGCACGTCCTCCGTGTCCTCCCGCAGGGCCGTGGCGTACAGGGGCAGGCCCGCCCGCTCCAGGCCCTCCGCCGCCGCTTCCAGGGCGCACTCGTACACAGGCAGGCGGAACACCGCCCCCATGGTGGCCCGCACCGTCTTGGGGCTCCAGGGATCGGCGCAGCCGCTGCAGAGGATCAGCCCCTCCGCCCCGAAGGCGTCGGCGGCCCGCCAGATCGTCCCCACGTTGCCGGGGTCCTGCACCCCGTCCAGAATCAGGTAACGCCCCCCCTCCAGGGCGGAGGGCAGGGCCAGAGGCTTCCCCCGGCACACAAAGACCACCCCCTGGGGGGTCTCCGTGTCCGCGATGGAGGCCAGCAGGCCGTCCGGCACCTCCACCACCCGCACCCCCCGGGGCAGCTCCGGCAGGGACACGCCGGGGGCGGCAATCACCGCCTCCAGCTCCGCCCCCCAGCGCAGGGCCTCCCCCAGCAGCTTGGGGCCCTCGGCGGCAAAGGCGTTCTCCTCCCGGCGGAAGGCCCGGCGGCTGTTCAGCTTCCGCACCCGGGCCAGCAGGGGGTTGGCCCTGCTGGTGACAAGCTCCCGCTCCAAGGCAGGCGGCCCCCTTTCAATTCAATGCGCAAAAGCATACCGGCAGGGATTGCCGGTATGCTTTTGGGACAGGTTCTCAGTCCAGCGGCTTCATGGTGGGGAACAGCAGCACTTCCCGGATGGAGTCGTTGTTGGTCAGCAGCATCACGCAACGGTCGATGCCGATGCCCATGCCGCCCGTGGGGGGCAGGCCGTATTCCAGGGCGGTGAGGAAGTCCTCGTCCATCATGCCCGCCTCGTCGTCCCCCTTGGCCCGCAGCTCCACCTGCTTCTGGAACCGCTGACGCTGGTCGATGGGGTCGTTCAGCTCGGAGAAGGCGTTGCCCATCTCGCTGCGGCAGATGAACAGCTCGAACCGCTCGGTAAGCCGGGGGTCCTTGGGGGACCGCTTGGCCAGCGGGGACACGTCCACCGGGTGCATGGTGATGAAGGTGGGCTGAATCAGCTTGCCCTCCACCCGCTGGTCGAACACCTCGTAGAGGGCGTTGCCCCAGGTCTTGTCCGCCGTCTCGGGCAGCTCCACTCCGATGGACTTGGCCGCCGCCACCGCCTCCTCGTCGGAGTCAATCGCCAGGAAGTCCAGCCCGGTGTACTGCTTCACCGCCTCGTACATGGGCAGGCGGGGCCAGCCGGGGGTCAGGTCGATCTGCTCCCCCTGCCACTCCACCTGATAGGTGCCCAGGATCTTCTGGGCGGCGGAGGACAGCAGGTCCTCGAACAGGTCCATCATGTCGTTGAAATCGGCGTAGGCCTGGTACAGCTCAATGGTGGTGAACTCCGGGTTGTGCCGGTTGTCCATGCCCTCATTGCGGAAGATGCGGCCGATCTCATACACCCGCTCCAGCCCGCCCACGATGAGCCGCTTCAGGGGCAGCTCGGTGGCGATGCGCAGGTACATATCAATGTCCAGGGTGTTGTGGTGGGTGATGAAGGGCCGGGCGGTGGCACCGCCGGAGATGGTGTTCAGCACCGGCGTCTCCACCTCCATGTAGCCCCTGACGTCCATGAAGTCCCGGACATACTTGATGAACTGGGAGCGGATGGTGAAATTCCGCTTCACGTCCGGGTTCATGATCAGATCCACGTACCGCTGGCGGCAGCGGGTCTCCACGTCCGTCAGCCCGTGGAACTTCTCCGGCAGGGGCAGCAGGGACTTGGACAGCAGGGTGATGGTCTTCGCCTTGATGGAGATCTCCCCCCGCTTGGTGCGGAATACCTCCCCCTCCGCCCCCACGATATCGCCGATATCGTACTTCTTGAAGGCGTTGAGCGTCTCCTCCCCCACATCGTCGATGCGGACATAGAGCTGGATGCGGCCCGCCCCGTCCTGGAGGTCGGAGAACACGGCCTTCCCCATGCCCCGCTTGCTCATGAGGCGTCCTGCCACCCGGACGGTCTGGCCCTCCATGGCGTCAAACTGGTCCTTCACCTCATCGCTGTGGTGGGTCACGTCGAATTTTGTGATCCGGAAGGGATCCTGCCCCTGCTTCTGAAGCTCCGCCAGCTTATCCCGGCGGATCTGGAGCAGCTCGGACAGGGAAGGCTCCTCCCGCTGGGGCTGGTTGTTGGTCTGCTCGGCCATTTGGTATTCTCTCCTTTTATCTTCGCGCCGCCCTCACCGCTGGATGGCGACGACCTCGTATTCGATATTGCCCGCGGGGGCCTCCACCACCGCCACCTCGCCGATGGCCTTGCCCAGCAGGGCCTTGCCGAAGGGGGACTCCTCGGAGATCCGCCCGTTCATGGGGTCCGCCTCCTGGGAGCCCACCACCTGGTAGGTCTCCTCCTCCCCGGTGGCCGCGTCCCTCACGGTGATCCGGCTGCCCATCCGCACGGTGTTGGGGTCGGTGGCGTGCTCCTCAATGACCACGCAGTTGGCCAGGATGTTCTCCAGCTCCGCGATCCGGGAGTAGAGCTTGCCCTGTTCGTTTTTCGCCTCGTCGTACTCGCTGTTCTCCGACAGATCGCCAAAGGACCGGGCCTCCTTGATCTGGTCGGCCACCTCTTTCTCCCGCACGGTTTTCAGGTACGTCAGCTCGCTTTTCAGTTCCTCCAAACGCTCCGCGCTCAATTTGTATTCCTTGGCCATCTCGGTTTCATCCTTTCTTCCGCCCGTCCCCTTCCGGCTGGAACGGCGCAGGGTTTCTCTGGAATTATAGATACTTTACCGCCTTTTGTCAAGGGGTTCCGGCCGCGGCGGCGTCCAAAATGGCCTGCCGGGTGATGTCCCCGGCGTTTTCCCCCTGTCCGCCGGGGCCCTGGGGCCGCTCGTCGCTCACCGTGTTCAACGCCATCAACGCCAGGTTGCTGCGCATGAGATCGAACAGGGAGGCCAGAATCGCCAGCTCGTCCGCCGTCTTGCCCTGGCCGATCCAGACGGACAGGGCCGCCGCGACGGCCACCAGATTCGCTCCCTGGCCCTGGGGCGGGCAGGGCTTTCGGCACGGCATGACGAACCACCCCCTTTACCCCAGTATATGCGGAATCCGGGAACCGTCCCATCAAAAAACGCCGGGGACGGAAATTCCCGGCGTTTTTTCAGCATCACAAGGCTTTCACATACCGCAGGTCGTGGCAGGGCGGGCTGTTGGGGAAGGGTATGTCCGCGCTGGTGCCGTCCCAGGCGAAGCCGTGTCCGGCGTAAAACCGCCGCGCCCCCCGGTTCTCCTGGAGGACGAACACAAAGGCGTTCCGGAACCCCGCCTCCTTCATCCGGCGGCAGGCCTCCTCAAACAGCAGTCCGCCGTAGCCCTTCCCCCGCTCCGCCGGGTGGGTGTAGAAGGAGGCGATCTCCCCCCAGTCGGCGTAGGCCCCGTTGTCGAATTCGCAGAAATCCCCGGGGTTGTAGTTCACCATCCGGGCCTTGCAGTAGTTCAGGCAGGACACCGGCACGTCCCCCCGGTAGAGCAGCAGGCCGTGGACGCCGTTTTGGCTCTCGTAATTCTGCCGGAACACCTCCACCCAGCGGTCGTCGGTGATCTCCCGGGCCATGTAATCGGCGGGCACCGCTTCCGCGTAGGTATCCCGCCAGCCCAGGGCGTGTATCAGGGACATGGCCTTGAAATGCTCCTCCGTGCAGGCGTCCACAAAGCGCAGCTCGTCCATAATAACCTCCCAAAATAAGCGTTCCCGCCCCGGCCGGGGCGGGAACGCGGATCGGCGGCAGTTCCCCAAGCCCGCCCTCGCTTCCAGTCAACGCGATTGGTAGTAACTGTACATGGAGCCGCACTCCGTAACAATGCCATCGTACACGATCCGGGCCGTAACGATACGCGGGGAGTCGAACCCCGAGCTGTCCCTTAACTCACCATACAGGCCGGCTTAAGCCAGTGCCGGTTGGCCCGCGTTCGCCCTGGAAGCTACCAAACGGCCGCCGTGTCAGTCCAGTTCTGTGTTCCAGTTGGTCTCCTGAATGGAATTATCCAGAAGGCGCAGCTCTTTTGCCATCTGATCCACCTGTTTTTGGAGATCCTTCACGTTGACCGTACTGAGCAGCTTGATCTCCGTCCGGGTGGCACGACGGCTCACTTGGCTGGCGGACTGAACCAAGTTCCGGTACGCACCGAGTTTCACTGTCAGCATATCCCGCCGTGCCAGCAGTTCGGTCAGGCTCTTACCTCCCACAAGCGTACGGCAGTTGGTCAGGTTGATCCTGGAAATCAGATCCTCCAGCTCACAGACAGCGCGATCCAGCTCCACCAAAAGCTCTTTGGGATCCTCAGCGGGCTGCTCCCCCTCCTGCACGATAGCGTTGTTCCCCAACCGCTGCTGGAGCTGCTGGATGCGGCGGTTCAGATCCGCCCGCTCCTGTAAGGCTTCCGCTAATTTCATGGCAAGTCCTCCTTTACACGCCCGCCCCCGCGGGCACCTTCTCCTGCTCCTGCTTCGCCAGTGCCTTGGCGTTGGCCAGCATCAGCTTGATCCGGTTCTCCTGGTTGATCTTCGTCGCCCCGGGGTCGTAGTCGATGGCCACAATGTTGGAGCTGGGGTAGTCGTCCTTGAGCCGCCGGATCATCCCCTTGCCCACGATGTGGTTGGGCAGGCAGCCGAAGGGCTGGGTACACACGATGTTGGGCACCCCCGCGTGAATCAGCTCCAGCATCTCCCCGGTGAGCAGCCAGCCCTCCCCCATCTTGTTCCCGTCGCCCAGATAGCCCTGCACCAGCTGGTGCATCTCCTCAAAGGTGCCGGGGGCGCGGAAGCGGCTCTTTTTCAGGGCGGCGATCATGTCCCTCTGGCAGGACTCGATGTAGCCCTTGAAGATCTGGCACACCTTCTTCTTGGCCCACAGCCCGCCGTAGATGTTCACGTCCACCTCCCGGTTGAAGATCTTGAAGATCATGAAGTCGGTGAGGCCAGGAACCACCGGCTCCGCCCCCTCGGACAGCAGGAAGTCCTCCAGGTTGTTGTTGCCCAGGGGGGAGAATTTCACGTAGATCTCCCCCACCACCCCCACCTTCACCTTCTCCACCTGAGAGACAGGCACGGCGGCGAAATCGGCGATGATGGCGTCGAAATTGGCCCGCATCTGCTTGCGGCTCATGCCCTTTCCCGCCTGGAAGCCGTCGATGAGCCTCCCCTGCCACTGGTCCACCAGACGGTCCGCCTGCCCGTGGTTCAGCTCATAGGGCCGCACCTGGTTGGCCACGTTCACAATGAGATCGCCGTACATCATGGCGTAGATCATCTTGCGCAGCATGGACAGGGTGAGCGTCCAGCCCGGGTTTTTCTCCAGCCCGGACAGGTTCACCGAGATCACGGGGACAAAGGCCAGCTCCGCCTTCTCCAACGCCTTGCGCAGCAGGTGGATGTAGTTGGACGCCCGGCACCCGCCCCCGGTCTGGGTGATGAACAGGGCGATCCTGTGGGGGTCGTAGCCCCCGTGCTTGATGGCGTCGATGAGCTGGCCGATGACCAGCAGGGCGGGGTAGCAGGTGTCGTTGTGGACGTATTTCAGGCCCTCATCCACGATGCCCCGGTGGTTGGTGGTGAGCATATCCACCTTGTACCCCTCCAGCACCAGCAGCTGGCGGAACATCCCGAAGTGGACGGGGAGCATCTGGGGCATGAGGATGGTATACTCCTCCTTCATCTCCTTGGTAAAGAGCAGCCGCCCGTCCTTGTCGTATTTCAACTCTGCCATGGAAGAAAACTCCTTTCGCGGGAAAAGTCAGGACCTGGCCAGCCAGTAAAGCGTTCCCTCCGAGAGGGTCATGCCCAGGGACCGCTGGAGAGCCAGGGAGGGGGCGTTGCCCGTCACAACCTGCCCGAAGGGGATGTGCTTCAGGGCCAGCTCCCGGTTGATCAGATACTGCTCCAGCACGGAGGCGAAGCCCCGGCGGCGGTATGGGGGGAATATCTCCAAAAGGCCGATGGAGCCCTCCGCGTGACGGCCCGCGAAGCCAATCATGGTATCGTCCAGGAATCCGCCGAAGAGCTGGCCCCGCTCCAGCAGGGAGCGGAGGTAATCCTCCCCTTCCAGCTTGTAGTTGTCCGCCACCTGGGGAAGGTCGTCCACCGTCAGCTGCCGCAGGGCAAGGGGGCTTTCGGGGATGGGACAGGGGCCGACGCCCAGATAGGCCGCCTGGAAGCTGGCACCCTCGAGAAAAAATCCCAGGCCGAAGCGGTCCTGCAAAAGAGGAAGGTAAAAATCCTCATGGGCGGCAATCAGGGAATCGCCCCCATCGGGGAGCAGGCCGCAGAGAAGGTGGGCTGCATCCATATCGGCGCAGGACATGAGATAGCTGTCAAAGACCTCGGGACAGTCCGGGGACGGGATGCCCACCAGGGCGGCAGAGGGGGAGGCGTGCAGGACAGCCCCAATCCCCCGGCGGACGGCCTCGGTCATGTCCACATAGCGCACCGGGTCCCGGTTAAATATGTCCTGGCAAACGGACAGATCAGTCGTCATGGCGTTTTCTCTCCTCCATGGCCGCCATCAGGGAGCGCACCCGGATCTTCACCGCCCCCAGATTGCTGATGTCGTCGATTTTCAGCTGGGTATAGAGCTTGCCGCCCTCCTCCAGGATGGAGCGCACCTCGTCCCCGGTGATGGCATCGGTGCCGCAGCCGAAGCTGACCAGCTGCACCAGCTGCATATCCGGCTGCTCACACACGTACCGGGCGGCGTTATACATACGGGCCTGGAAGGTCCACTGGTTGAGCACCTTCCGGGGGGCGTAGTCCTCCAGGCAGGCCACCGCGTCCTCGCTGACCACCACGAAGCCGAAGGAGGTGATGAGGTCGTTGATGCCGTGGTTGATCTCCGGGTCGATGTGGTAGGGCCGCCCCGCCAGCACGATGACGGGCAGGCCCCTCTCCCCCGCCTCCCGGACATACTCCCCGGCGGTCCGGCGCACGTCCTCCTGGTACTGGGCATAGGCCCCGTAAGCCGAGCGGATGGCGGACGCCGCCTCCCTCCGGGGCACGCCGAAGGTGTCGGCAAACCACTGGGAGCCGATGCGCTCGTAGTCCTTGGGCCTGTGCAGTCCCGCGTAGGGGTTGAGGAAGCGGGTCTTTTTCAGATCCGGCATATTGGCGGCCAGCAGCTCGGGGTAGTAGGCCACCACCGGGCAGTTGTAGTTGTTGTCCGAGATCTTCTCGTTGAAGTTGTAGGACATACAGGGGTAGAAGATGGCGTCCACCCCCAGCTCCACCAGGGCCTGCACATGGCCGTGGAGCAGCTTGGCGGGGTAGCACACCGTGTCCGACGGAATGGTGCGCTGGCCCTTGATATACAGCTTCCGGGAGGACTCGGGGGAGAGCACCACCTCGAAGTTCAGCCTGGTGAACAGGTCATACCAGAAGGGCAGGTTCTCGTACATATTCAGCCCGAAGGGGATGCCGATCCGCCCCCGGGAGCCGTCCCCGTTCCCCCTGCCCTCCATGGCCCGCAGACGCTGGTACTTGTAGCGGTACAGGTCGGGCAGCTCCGCCTTCTCCTTGCCCAGGGGCCGGGAGCAGCGGTTGCCGGAGATGAACCGCCGCCCGCCATCGAAGCTGTTCACCGTCAGGGAGCAGTGGTTGGTGCACAGGCTGCAGGTAACGGGCTTGGCGGTGTGGGAGAACGCCTCCAACGCCTTGGCGTCCAGGATGGCGGACCGCTCCAGCCTCAGGTCCCGGGCCGCCAGGGCCGCGCCGAAGGCCCCCATGATGCCCGCGATGGCGGGGCGGGTGACGTCCCGGCCCAGCTCCTGCTCGAAGGCCCGGAGGACGGCGTCGTTGTGGAAGGTGCCGCCCTGCACCACGATGTGCCTGCCCAGGTCGTCGGCGGAGGCGGCGCGGATCACCTTATAAATGGCGTTCTTCACGATGGAGATGGACAGGCCCGCGCTGATGTCCTCCACGGACGCCCCGTCCTTCTGGGCCTGCTTGACGCTGGAGTTCATGAACACCGTGCACCGGGAGCCCAGGTTCACCGGCTTCTGGGTGAACAGCCCCAGCTTGGCAAAGCTGGCAATGTCGTAGCCCAACGCCTTGGCGAAGGTCTCGATAAAGGAGCCGCAGCCGGAGGAGCAGGCCTCGTTGAGCATGATGGAGTCCACCGCGCCGTTGCGGATCTTGAAGCACTTCATGTCCTGCCCGCCGATGTCGATGATGAAGTCCACATCGGGGTTGAAGTGGGCGGCGGCCCGGTAGTGGGCCACCGTCTCCACCAGCCCCAGGTCGCAGGAGAAGGCGTTCTTGATCAGATCCTCCCCGTACCCGGTGACGGCGGAGCCTTTGAGCTTGACCCGGTCCCCGCACAGCCGGTAGATCTCCCGGAGCTGCTCCAGAACGATAGCCACCGGGTTCCCCAGGTTGGAGTGGTAGTAGGTGTAAAGCAACCCCCCGTCCGGGGCGATCAACGCGATCTTGGTGGTGGTGGACCCGGCGTCAATGCCTAAGTAGGCGTCCCCCTCATAGGTCCCCATGTCCAGCTTGGGAGGGGTGGAGGCGTTGTGGCGGGCGGTGAAGGCGTCATAGTCCTCCCGGCTCTCGAACAGGGGCGGCATGGTGTCCACCACCGAGGTGGCGTCCCGGCTCTCCCGCAGCAGGCGCAGAAGCTCGTCGAAGGGCCTGGCCCCGTAGTCCGACGCGCACAACGCCGCGCCCATGGCGGCGAAGCAGTCCCCGTCCTCCGGGAAAACGGCGTGCTGCTCATCAAGCTGCAGGGTGTCCACAAACCGCTCCCGCAGGCCCAGCAGGAAGTGGAGCGGCCCGCCCAGGAACACCAGCTTTCCCTTCAGCTCCCGGCCCTGGGTAAGGCCCGCCACCGTCTGGTCCACCACGGCCTGGAAGATGGACGCGGCCACGTCCTCCTTCCGCCCGCCCTGGTTGAGTATGGGCTGAATGTCGCTCTTGGCGAACACGCCGCACCGGGAGGCGATGGGGTAGATCTTCTCGTGCTTCAGGGACAGTTCGTCCAGCTCGTTGACGGTGACGTTCATCAGCGTGGCCATCTGGTCGATGAAGGCCCCGGTGCCCCCGGCGCAGGAGCCGTTCATCCGCTCCTCCAGGGCCCCGCCGAAGAAGATGATCTTGGCGTCCTCGCCGCCCAGCTCGATCACCGCGTCGGTGTCCGGTATGTAGGCGTTCACCGCGGCGGCGGTGGCATACACCTCCTGCACGAAGTCCAGCCCCGCGGCCTTTGCCACGCCTAAACCGGCGGAGCCGGTGATCACCAGGCGCACGTCCTTCCCCCTGAGCATCTCCTCGATGGAGCCCAGCGTCTCGCAGGCCCGCTCCCGGGCCTTGGAATAGTGCCGCTCATAGGAGCGGAACAGCAGCTTGTTCTCCTCGTCCAGCACCACCACCTTGACGGTGGTGCTGCCGATGTCGATTCCTACCCGCAAATTCATGCGCAAAGCCTCCTGTGTCAACAGAAACGACCGATCCGATTCAGGTTCAGTGAGGTATTATACAAAATTGATATGCTTTTTTCAATAGTAGATTTATGAACGCCTGCCGGAATTTTGACAAAAAACGGCCCTCCGGTCAGCTCCCGGCGGGCCGTTTCTGTCATTTGTTGGGCACAAAAGGCTCCGCCCCGCATTTTTCCGGGAAATACACCCGGTACCAGATCAGGAAGGACAGCACTGTATACAGCTTCCGGTGGGTTTTCTCCCGGCCGGAGTAATGGGTGTCCAGCAGCTCCAGCAGATACTTCTGATCGAAGAACTCCGCCGCATAGTCCTGGCTGATCAGGTCCTTCGCCCAGTTGTAGTATTTCTCCTCCCTCAGCCACGCGATGAAGGGCACGGGGAAGCCCTTCTTGTCCCGCTTCACCCAGTCGTCGGGGAGCAGGGGCACCGCCGCCGCCCGCAGGGGCCACTTGGTCATGGTCTTGCCCCGCATCTTCTGCCGGCTGGGCACCCGGCGGGCCACCTCCCAGACCTCCCGGTCCAGGTAGGGCACCCGCAGCTCCAGGGAGTGGGCCATGGTCATGCGGTCCGCCTTCCGGAGAATGTCCAGGGGCTGCCACAGGTGGAGGTCCAGGTACTGCATCTTGGTCAGGTCGTCCGCCCCCAGCATGGCCTCGAAATAGGGCTCGGTGACGTCGTGCCAGGTCAGGGGCGTGCGGTAGGCGGGCGTCAGCGTCCGCCGGGCCTCGTCATCATCGAAGATGAACGCCTGGCCCACAAAATACTCGTCCACCCCCTTGGCGGCCTTGGTGAGGAAGCCCTGCCCGTGGAACCTGGGCAGGCCGGACACGCCCTTGGCCACCGCCCTGCGCAGTCCCAGCGGCAGTTTGCGGTAGGCCCGGAAGGGCTTGGTGGTGTGGTAGGTGATATACCCGCCGAACAGCTCGTCCGCCCCCTCGCCGGACAGCACCACCTTCACGTCCCTGGCCGCCAGCTGGGACAGGAAGTACAGCGGCACCGTGGACAGGTTGGCGTTGGGCTCGTCGGCGTAGTATTGGACGGCGGGCAGCACGTCGAAAAACTCCTCCGCCGTAATGGTCTTGGAGATGTTCCGCAGGCCCAGCTCCTCGCACAGGGCCTTGGCCTCCCCCGTCTCGTCGAAGCCCCGGTTCTCGAAGCCCACGGAATAGGTCTTGTCCGGCCGGGACAGGGCGGCGATCACGCTGGAGTCGATACCGCCGGACAGGAAGGAGCCCACCTCCACGTCGCTGATCTCGTGGGCCTTCACGGACTCGGCCACCACCTCCCGGATCCGGGCCGCCCGCTGTTCCAGGGGCATCTGCTCCGGCGCGAAGGAGAAGGCGTGGTAGGAGGCCAGCTCGGTGCGCCCCTCCCGGTGGATCAGGTAATGCCCCGGCAGGAGGCGGTACACCCCCTTGAAGAAGGACTCGTTCAGGGCGGAATACTGGAAGGTGAGGTAGAGCTTCAGCGCGTTGGGGTTCAGCTCCTTCCGGAAGCCGGGGTGGGGCAGGAAGCTCTTGCACTCCGAGCCGAAAAAGAACAGCTCCCCCATCTGGGCGTAGTAGAAGGGCTTGATGCCGAAGGGGTCCCTGGCCCCGAACAGCTCCCGCCGCTCCCTGTCCCAGATCACGAAGGCGAACATACCCCGCAGCTTCTTCAGCACCTCCGGCCCCCACTCCATGTAGCCGTGAAGCACCACCTCGGTGTCGCAGTCGGTGGCAAAGCTGTGGCCCCTGTCCGCCAGCTCCCCCCGCAGCTCCCGGAAGTTGTAGGTCTCGCCGTTGTAGGCGATGACAAACCGCCCGTCCGGGCTGACGATGGGCTGGCGGCCCCGCTCCAGGTCGAGGATGGACAGGCGGCGGTGGGCGATGGCGCAGGTTTCGTCGGTGTAGTGGCCCTCGCCGTCCGGCCCCCGGTGGCGGATGGCCTCCCCCATCGCCCGCAGGGCCTTCTCGTCCGGGGGCGTGGATCGGGAGACAAAGCCGGTAAAACCGCACATAGGAAAATCCTCCAATTCGTTGGATGCCTTTCATTTGGAAAGCGTACTCTTTAGCATAAAGCCTGCCGGATAAAATGTCAACCGTTCCAGCGGAAAAATTGAAGCCTCCGGGCTGTGCATCCCTTCTACCGTTTCTGCTCTAAGAACCTGTATTCACAGCCGAAGATGCCGGCTGGGCGAGGGATTTTTTCGCCAGACAAGGCAAATTTTCGCAGGAATACTTTGTGTATTGCAAGAAAATTTAACGCTGGATGGCGAAAAAAGACCCGGCCAGACGGCGTTTGAGGTTGTGAATACAGGTTCTAAAGCAGGGCGGAATTATATGGGGCCGGATCAGGGCTGTTTTGTGGTGGCGCACAGTCCGGCACTTTGCTGACCCGCCGGCCCGTCGCACTCTTTCCCCTTCTTCATGAAAATTTCAACCCTTTTTTCTTGCGCTCGCCCGCCGTTTTTCGTATAATCGGAACAGCGAACAGAGAAACGGGGCGTATGCGATGAAGCACATTCTGGTCGTCGATGACGACATCCACATCGGAAACCTGCTCCAGGAGGCGTTGGAGGGCGAGGGCTACCGGGTGAGCCGGGCCTACTCCGGCACCGAGGCGGCGTTGGCGGTGGAGCGGGAGCGGCCCGACCTGGCCCTGCTGGACCTCATGCTCCCCGGCCTGTCCGGGGAGGAGGTGCTGCCCCGGCTGGCGGGCCTCCCCGTCATTGTGGTCAGCGCGAAGGCGGACATCGACAGCAAGATCGGCCTGCTCCTGGGGGGCGCGGCGGACTACGTCACCAAGCCCTTCGTCCTGCGGGAGCTGCTGGCCCGGGTGGCGGTGCGCCTGCGGGAGGCCCCGGCCCGGGAGGGCGGGACCGTCTCCTTCGGCCCCCTGCGGCTGGACGCGGACGCCCGCTGGGTGGCCGTGGACGGCGCGGAGGTGCGGCTCACCCGGACGGAGTACGCCATCCTGCGCCTGCTCATGGCCAGCCCCTCCCAGGTGATCACCAAGTCCCGCCTGCTGGACGAGATCGCCCGGGACACCCCGGACTGCACCGAAAGCTCCCTGAAAACCCACGTCAGCAACCTGCGGAAAAAGCTGCGGGATGCGGGGGCGGGGGACTGCATCGAGTCCGTCTGGGGCATCGGCTTCAAAATGCGGACAGAGTGAGGAGGACGAAAGTATGGCAGAATTGCGTTCCATGCGGAACATCGGCAGAGAAATGGCCCGGAAGCTGGCCGCCGTGGGCATCGACACGCCGGACAAGCTCCGGGAGGCGGGCTCCACCGAGGCGTTTTTCCGCTTGAAGGTGGTGTTCCCCGAGATCTGCCTGGTGCACCTGTACGCGCTGGAGGGGGCCATTGAGGACCTGGACTACAACCGCCTCCCCGAGAACAGGCGGCTGGAGCTGAAGGCGTTCAGCGACCAGCTCAGGGGAAGATAAGCGGCGCGATCTTGACGAAATCTGAACGGTTTCCTTAACCGCTTTCTTGACCGTTTTCTGTTAGGATGGGGCTGCTGTAGGGGAGGGGCGCACACCGCCCGCCCCTGCACAGGCAATCTTGAAAACGGAGGCTTTATCATGGAATATGTACTGGCCACCCAGGGGTTGAGCAAGCACTATAAGGATTTCAAGGCCCTGGACAACCTCACCATGCACGTGCCCAAGGGCAGTATTTACGGCTTTGTGGGCCGGAACGGGGCGGGTAAAACCACCCTGATCCGGGTGATCTGCGGCTTGCAGGCCCCCACGGCGGGCAGTTATCTCCTCTACGGCACGGACTGCACCCGGAAGGAGATCGCCCAGATCCGCCGCCGCATGGGCGCGGTGGTGGAGACGCCCTCCATCTACCTGGACCTCACCGCCGAGGACAATCTGAAGGAGCAGTTCCGGGTGCTGGGCGTGCCCAGCGACGACGGCATCCCGGAGCTTCTGAAGCTGGTGGGGCTGGAGGACACGGGGAAGAAAAAGGCCCGGAACTTCTCCCTGGGCATGAAGCAGCGGCTGGGCATCGCCGTGGCTTTGGCGGGCAGCCCGGACTTTCTGGTGCTGGACGAGCCGGTGAACGGCCTGGACCCCCAGGGCATCATCGACATACGGGAGCTGATCCTCAAGCTGAACCGGGAGCGGAACATCACCGTGCTCATCTCCTCCCACATTCTGGACGAGCTGTCCAGACTGGCCACCCACTACGGGTTCATCGACAGCGGCCGCATCGTCAAGGAGCTGTCCGCCCGGGAGCTGGAGGCCGCCTGCCGCAAGTGCCTGCGGGTGGAGGTCACCGATACCCGTGCCCTGGCCCGGGTGCTGGACGGCATGGGAGTGGACTACAAGATTCTAAGCGATGGGCAGGCGGACGTGTTCGCCCAGCTCAACATCTCCCAGCTCAGCCGCGCCCTGGACGGGGAGGGCTGCGAGCTGCTGTCCGCCCAGGAGCGGGACGAGAGCCTGGAGAGCTACTTCGTCAATCTGGTGGGGGGTGCTTCCCATGACTAAGCTGCTGAGCGCGAATTTCCTGCGGCTGCGGAAAACCACCCTTCTCTGGGCCGCGCTGGGCGTGTGCGTGGGCCTGGGCGCGTTGGCGGCCTTCGGCGAGTTCCGGGTTCAGCTGTCCATGACTTCCGACATGAGCACACCTGGGGCCGCCCAGTACAAGTCCCTGCTGGAGGGGCGGTTCTTCGAGTACGCCGCTTTTATCGGCATTCTGGCGGCGGCGTTTATCTCCCTGTTCCTGGGCACCGAGTACAGCGACGGGGCCATCCGGAACAAGGTCGCCGTGGGGCACTCCCGCCTGTCCATCTATTTCGCCGGCCTGATCACCGGATTTGCCGCCTCCCTGCTGTGCATGGCGGGCTATATGCTGTCCTGCCTGGCGGTGGGCGCGCCCCTGCTGGGCTGGTTCACCAAGCCCGCCTCCCTGCTCCTCTGGGCCATTTTCGGCTCGGTGGTGATGCTGGCCACCTTCTGCGCCATCTTCACCTTTGTGGCCATGAACTGCTCCAGAAAGGCCACCTCGGTGGTGATCTGCCTGCTGGGGGTGTTTGTCCTGCTGATCGTGACTGTGGTCATCGACGGGCGGCTGAATGCCCCGGAGTTTATCCAGGGCTATGAGATGTCCTTCAACGGGCAGGTTGTGAACACCGTGCCGGAGCCTAACCCCAGGTACCTCCGGGGCACAGAGCGGGCGGTGTACCAGTTCCTCTATGACCTTCTGCCCACGGGGCAGTCCCTCCAGTACACCATGCTGAACTTCACCGAGCCGGGGAAGCTGATAGGGCTGTCCGGGCTGGTGTGCGCGGTGTTCACCGGGGCGGGCGCGGCCCTGTTCCGGCGGAAGGATTTGAAGTAGGTGGGCGGTATGAGGAATCTGCTGGCGGCGAACTTTCTGCGGCTGAAAAAAAGCGTGCTCTTCTGGGGCACTCTGGCTTTTATGGCTGGTTACGCTCTGTGGCAGCTGCGCTTTTGGATCGCTTTTAACGAAGTTACCATCGACCCTATGATCTTTGATTATGCGGGCGCGGTTGGTGTGGTTGCGGCAGTCTGGTCCAGTCTGTTCCTCGGCACCGACTACAGCGACGGCACTCTTCGGAACAAGCTGACGGCTGGACATTCCCGAAACGCCGTCTATCTTGCCGGGTTGATCACAAATACCTCTGCCGCCCTGTTGCAATGCGCGGCCTATCTGGCTGTCGCCCTCGGATCTGGTAGCTTTCTGATCGGCCCTCCCCGCATGGAGGCGGGCCGTCTCCTGCTCCTCCTCGCGGGCACGCTGGTCACAGTGATTGCCTTCTGTGCCATTTTTACCGCTGTTGGGATGCTGTGCGCCCGGAAAACGGTGACGGCGGTGGTCTGTATTGCCGGGTCCTTTGCCCTTCTGGGCTATCTGTCCAGCGTTGACAGCTATTTGAACATCCCGCAGTATTCGGCGTATATCGACGTCCCGGAAAATGGAGCAGTTTCCGTCACCTATGAACTCAACAGTGGATACGTCAGCGGTACGCGGCGGGCAGTCTTTGTGTTCCTGGACGACGCCACCCCCTTTGGCCAGGCGGTCCAGTATATGCGAAGCAGGCAGAGGGACGAAATCTCCCTCCCGGAGGACGGATTCTCTGAGGCGCAGATCGAAGAATACCGGCAGCATATGCGGCCGCCTGTGGCCCCATTGCCGCTCATGGCCTATTCATTGGCCGTAATCGCCCTATCCACCGGGGCGGGCGTTGCCCTGTTCCGCAGAAAAGACTTGAAATGAGGTGGTGGACATGAGAAATCTGCTGGCGGCAAACTTTCTGCGGCTGAGGAAAAACAAGCTCTTTTGGGGCCTGCTGGCGTTCAGTACCGGCTTTGGGGCTTTGGTTGCGTTCAACTACTACGAGATGAGCCAAATCGAGCCTATCACGCTGGACGGGGCCTTTTTCATCTATCCGATGACGGCCTGTATCCTCACGGCGGTTTTTATCCCCCTGTTTTTGGGCCGGGAATACAGCGACAGCACCATCCGGAACAAAGTGTCGGCGGGGTGCTCCCGTTTCCTGGTGTATGCGGCCAACCTGCTGACCGCCGCCGCGGCTTCCCTGCTGTTCTGCGCGGCCCACATGATTGCGGTGACCGTGGTTGGCACGCCGCTCATCGGGTTTATTGCCATGGAGGCAAACCTGGCTGTGCCGCTCGCATTGGGTTCGCTGATCACTATGGCGGCATTCTGCGCCCTCTTTACCTTGGTCGTGATGAATTGCAGCCGGAAAAGCCTGTCTGCGGCGGTGTGTATCCTGGGTGTGTTCCTCCTGCTGTTCGCCGCCATCTATCTCAGAAGCCGCCTGCTGTCCCCAGAATATGTAAACGGCGTCTGGATCGCAGGGGAATTTATCCCCGGCGATCCGACGCCTAATCCCCAATATCTGAGCGATGGACGGGCCTTTTTTGAATTTCTCTACGCGCTTCTGCCCAGCAGTCAGGCCATTGAATACGCCAGCCAGGAGGTACAGAACCTGAACTGGTTCCCGCTGTACTCACTGGCAGTCATTGTCCTATCCACCGGGGCGGGCGCGGCCCTGTTCCGCAGAAAAGACCTGAAATGAGGTGAACCCCATGCTCCCCTGGCTGATCTGCGCCGCGCTGTCCGCCCTCGCGCTGGTGCTGCTCCTCCGCCTGTACCTGCTCCAAAAGAGCCTGGACGACATCACGGGCCAGCTGGGGGAGCGGCTCCTTTCCGACACCAACAGCCCCATCTTCCTGCCCACCCGGGACCCCCACGCCCGCAGGCTGGCGGGGGAGCTGAACGTCCAGCTCCGGGAGCTGCGCCGCCTGCGCCAGCGGTACGAGAACGGCGACCGGGAGCTGAAGGAGGCCGTCACCAACGTGTCCCACGACCTGCGCACCCCCCTCACCGCCATCTGCGGCTATCTGGAGCTGCTGGACAAGGGGGACAAGACCCCGGATCAGGCCCGGTATCTGGCCCTGATCTCGGGCCGGGCGGAGGCCATGCGCCAGCTCACCGGGGAGCTGCTGCGCTACTCGGTGGCGGCCAGCCTGGAGGACGGGCCGACCCTGGAGCGGGTGGATCTGAACGGCGCGGTGGAGGAGGCGGTGGCGTCCCTCTACGGGGCCTTGGCGGCGGGGGGGATCACGCCCACGGTGTCCCTCCCGGAGGGGCGGGTGGCGCGGAACCTGAACCGGGCCGCCCTGTCCCGGATACTGGGGAATCTGCTGACCAACGCGCTGAAATACAGCGGCGGCGATCTGGACGTAACGCTGGACGGGGACGGGACCATCACCCTGTCCAACGCCGCCCCTGGGCTGGACGAGGTGCAGGTGGGGCGGCTGTTCGACCGGTTTTACACCGTGGAGACGGGCCGGCACTCCACCGGGCTGGGCCTGTCCATCGCCCGGGCCCTCACGGAGCGGATGGGCGGAACCATCGCCGCCCGGTATGAGGACGGACGGCTGCGGGTGGAGCTGCGCTTCCCGGAGGACGCTTAAAGGACCGCCCGGATTGGGGCGGCCCTTTAAACGAGCATCGCGAGGCCCGGATCTCCAAGGGAGAGTCCGGGCCTTGTTTTGTGCGCAGGCTCACGCGAGCTGGAGCTGGAATGTCTCAGGGGCCGAGCCGTCCTGCGGCGCGGTGACGCGGAGCGACCCCTCGGCGGCGGTAAAGCTGTCAAAGCAGACGGTGATGCCGTAGTCGTACCCAGGCGGCAGGGACAGCCAGATAGGCTCTCCCTGGTAGGCGCAGGAAAACACATCCCGGCCGAACTCCTCGCAGAATATACGGATCTCCAGTCCACGGGAGGAAAACTGCCTGCCGTCCACCAGCGTCAGGCGCAGGTTCGCGTTGGGCACGGCCCGGTATCCCCAGCTGCACAGCAGGCAGTCCTCGTCCACCTCGCCGATATCGTATTCCCCCCAGCTCAGGGTGCGGCGGAAGCCGATCGCGTATCCCACCACGGAGCTGTCCACATAAAAGGAGGCCAGGGCCAGATCCTGGCACGTGCTGTCCCGGTGAATTTTCACGTAGTAGTAGCCGGGAACCAGGGGCAGATCCATGGGAAAACGCTCCAAAATAAACTCCCCGTCATTGGGGCCGCAGTATTCAAAGTGGTAATTATCCGGGGTATAGGGCTTATCGTCAAACGCCTCCAGCAGGAAGGTGTCCCGGGGCGCGGCTGTGGGCGGCGGAGTGGGGGCGGCCGTTTCCGGCGGCGGGGTGGGCGTGGGCCGCTCCGTAGGGGCCGGAGGGGGAACGCTCTGGGTGGGCGCGGCCGTCTGAACGTCCGGGGTCGGGCTGGGTTCCGGGGTCGGGCTGGGTTCCGGGGTCGGGCTGGATTCCGGGGTGGGGCTGGGTTCCGGAGTGGGGCTGGGCGTGGGATCGGGCAGGGAAACCGTCGGCTCGGCGGTGGCGGTGCCATTCACCAGCCCCCCGCCTCCAGACCCGCCACCCTGTATGGTCATGTAAAGGCTGAACAGGAACAGGACGACCAGGATCACGCGCATGGTTTTGATGGTCACAAAGCGTTTTTCGCTTGGATGGACATTGAAAAACTGAAAAAGGACGCTGGCCAGGATACCGAACGCGGATATCGCGGTCATAACAGTGGACCAGTTCAGCATGGTACATCCCCCCGCGGCGGCAGAACCGCCTCTGTTTCTCTCCCTTATTGTAATAGATGGAGGGAGAAATTGCAAGCGGGCAATGGGGACAGCCCCGCCCCAAAACCTCCATCTTGCGCCCGCCCCGCTTTTCGGGTATAATTGACGCAGTGAAAAAGAAGTGTACACTTCTTTTTCACTTGTGCGGCACGTCAGTGCCGCACAGGCCGCAAAGCGGCCTTGCGTCAGATTTCATAGTCAGCGCACAGGCTTTGCCTACAGCGGCACAGCCGCTGTTTTGAAAATCGGTATGCTACCGATTTTCAAGTGTGCTGACTATATAATCGACGTGACCCATACGAATCTCACAGGCGCGCCCGCGCCGGAAGGGGTGTCCCATGAACCACACCGATCCCCGATACGCCGCCTATACCCGCATCCTCCACCACGAGCTGAAAACCGCCCTGGGCTGCACCGAGCCCATCGCCGTGGCCTACGCCTGCGCCCTGGCCCGGAAGGCCCTGGGGAGCCTGCCGGATCGGGTGGATCTGTCCGTCAGCGGCAATATCATCAAGAACGTGAAAAGCGTGGTGGTGCCCAACACCGGGGGCCGCCGGGGGCTGGAGGCCGCCGCCGCCGCGGGCGTGACCGCCGCCGACCCGGACGCCCAGCTGGAGTGCCTGTCCAGGCTGACCCAGGAGGACGGGGACGCCATCGGGGCCTATCTGGACCGCCGCTGCGTCCAGGTGCGGCCCCTGGACACCGGCCGGGCCTTCGAGATCCTGGCGGAGGTCCATTCCGGCGGGGATGCCGCCCAGGTGCGGATCGTGGACCAGCACACCAACGTGGTCCACATCAGCCGGAACGGTCAGGTGCTGGCGGAGCGCACCGTCCCCGCCGCCGCCCAGGAGAACCCGGATCAGCGTCTGCTGACGGTGGAGGGAATTCTGGACTACGCCGACAGCGTAAATCTGGACGACATCTGTCAGCCAATCCGGCGTCAGATCGCCCTGAACACCGCCATCGCAGAGGAGGGCCTCCGGGGCCGGTACGGGGCCATGATCGGCAGGGAGAGCCTGCCCCTGCTGGGGGACGGGCTGCGGGCCAGGCTCCGCGCCCTGGCCGCCGCCGGGTCGGACGCCCGGATGAGCGGCTGCGAGCTTCCGGTGGTCATCGTGTCGGGCAGCGGCAACCAGGGGATCACCGCCTGCGTCCCCGTGGTGGAGTACGCCCGGGCCAAGGGCATCGGGGAGGACAGGCTGTACCGGGCCCTGGCGGTGTCCAACCTGCTCACCGTCCACCAGAAAACCCGGATCGGGCGGCTGTCCGCCTTCTGCGGCGCGGTGAACGCCGCCACCTCCGCCATCGCCGCCATCGCCTACCTGGACGGGGCGGGGATGGACGGGGTGGCCCACACTTTGGTGAACTCCCTGGCCATCGTGTCCGGCATGGTGTGCGACGGGGCCAAGGCCTCCTGCGCCGCCAAGATCTCCCTGGCCCTGGAGGCGGGGCTGATGGGCTACGAGATGTATCAGGCGGGCCACGAGTTCGTGGGGGGCGACGGCATTGTGCGCAAGGGCGTGGAATACACCCTGGCCAACGTGGGCCGCCTGGGCAGCGACGGAATGCGCCAGACTGACCGGGAGATCCTGTCCATGATGGTGGGGGATTGACCCCGGGCACGGCAAAAGCCCCATCCCCGCTGAGGATGGGGCCTGTATGCTCTCAGAACCTGTATTCACAACCTCAAACGCCGTGTGGACGGGTCTTTTTCCGCCATACTGCGTTGCGTTTTCTTGCAATACACAAAGTATTCCTGCGAAAACGCGCCTTGTCTGGCGGAAAAATCCCTCGTCCCCCCGGCATCTTCGGCTGTGAATACAGGTTCTCAGCCGATCAGCAGCGGGGTTCCTCCGCCGGCTTTGCCTCCCTTTTGCGGAAGGGCACCAGCCCCGTGCGGTCCATGGCCACCATCACGGCGGGTATGACCAGCAGCTGAAGGACAATGCCGGGGATGGCGGAGAGCACCGCCCCGGACAGGAACGCCTGCCAGGAAAACTCCAGCTTCCCCAGGCCCAACAGCACCACGCACGCCGCCCCCCACACCAGCCGTCCGGCGATCATGGCGGCGATCAGGCAGCGGTACAGTGCCCGGAGGCACTGCCAGCGGGACCGGGCGTACAGGAAGCCCGCAACCATGCCGTAGGCCGCCAGCTCGAAGGCCATGGCGGTGGCGGTGATCAGGGGGGGCATCCCAAACAGCGTATGCCGCAGCAGGGGCAGGACGAAGCCCACCAGCCCGCCGTACTGCCAGCCGCACACCAGCCCGCACAGTAGCACCGGCAGGTGCATGGGCAGCATCATGGCCCCCACCTGGGGGATCTGCCCGGTGAGGAAGGGCAGCACCAGCCCCAGGGCCATAAACATGGCCGCCAGCACCAAATTTTTCACGTATTGTCTCAGCCTGTTCCGCTCCATACCCACAGCTCCTTTTGTCCATTAGAAGCTGTACCAATAACCGAAGTATTCAGATTCGCGAGTCAGAATTGCCGGTGGCAAGGCGAAAAATCGCGGGAATACTTTGTGTATTTCAAGATTTTTCAACGCGGCCAGCGGCAATTCTGGCCGTTAAGCTGGGTGCTGAGGCTATTGGTACAGCTTCTTACAATTTATAGCGAAATTATCATATCTGATTTTTCCCCAGCCGTCAACCGCTTTGGGGAGTTTTTGCCCGTTTTTTTGCCGTCCGCCGCCAGCCCCTGTGCTCCGGCGGAAAACGGGCGTCCTATTTTCATCCATCTCATCATTACGGAGGATCAGCTATCATGAAAACAGCGGAAAACCTGCGCGCCGCCCTGCGGGCCATCGACCACCGGAGCTACCCCGCCTACAAGTCCCTGACGGGCCGCTGGGCCTTCGGCAGCTACGTGCTGAACATCGAACGGGTGCAGGGGGACCCCTTCGCCGCCCCCTCCCAGGTCAGCGTGGCCCTGGACAGCCGGACGGCGGACTTCCCCCCCTCCGCCTGGCAGTCCCCCTGGTGCCGGACGGCCCTGGAGGACTATCTGCTCCGCCGCTTCGCCAGACAGGCCGCCCGGTTCTCCCGGCAGGCCCACGGCTCCGGCAAAAGCGGCGTCCTGTCCGTCACCAGCCCCGGACAGGAGGTGCTGGAGCGGACGGACTGCCAGATCCGGGACGGGGCGGTGACGCTGCGCTTCGAGGTGGGCTTCCCCGCCAACGGGCGCACCATCAACGCCCCGGAGCTGGAAAAGATCCTCTTTGACTTCCTCCCCGTCTGCGTGGAGCAGGGCCTGCGGTACGCCAGCACCCCCAAGGGGGAGGCGGCCCAGGTCACCGCTTTGGCGGAGGACCAGCACTTCCTCCGCCGGGAGCTGGACCGGCTGGGGCTGGCGGCTTTTGTGGCGGACGGCTCCGTCCTCCCCCGGGAGAGCGGCGTGTCCGACCGGCCCATGCGGGACGCCGTCCCCTTCCAGTCCCCGGAGTCCATGGCGGTGACGCTGAACCTGCCCCACCGGGGGCCCCTCCGGGGCATGGGGGTGGCCCGGGGGATCACCCTCATCGCCGGGGGCGGCTACCACGGCAAGTCCACCCTGCTGAAGGCCCTGGAGCGGGGCGTTTACAACCACATCGCCGGGGACGGGCGGGAGTATGTCGTCACCGACCACACTGCTGTGAAGATCCGGGCGGAGGACGGCCGGAAGGTGACGGGCACGGACATCTCCCTGTTCATCAACCACCTGCCCAGCGGGCGGGACACCACCCGGTTCTCCACCCTGGACGCCAGCGGCAGCACCTCTCAGGCGGCCAACATCGCGGAGGCGCTGGAGTCAGGCAGCAGGCTGCTGCTGATGGACGAGGACACCTCCGCCACCAACTTCATGGTGCGGGACGAGCTGATGCAGCAGGTCATCGCCCGGGATCAGGAGCCCATCACTCCGTTTTTGGAGCGGGCGGCAGAGCTCTATGAAAAGGCCGGGGTATCCCTGATCCTGGTGGTGGGCAGCTGCGGGGCCTACTTCCACATCGCCCACCGGGTGATCCAGATGGACGCCTACCACGCCAGGGATATCACCGCCCAGGCCAAGGCGGCGCTGGAGGGGCGGCCCGCCCCCGCCCTGTCCGCTCCCGGCTTCCGCCTCCCCGCCAAGCGGGGTTCCCTCCCCCTCCCCGGCGGCAGCCAGACCCGGAAGAACTACCGTGGGGACGGCTTCCGACAGGAGCGGCTGAAAATCCGCCGGCAGGGTAAGACCGCCTTCGACCTGGGAGAGCAGCATCTGGATCTGCGCTGCGTTGAGCAGCTGGTGGACGGCGGCCAGACCCAGGCCCTGGCCTGCATGGTGCGCTACGCCAGGGAACACCTGTCCGGCCTGGGGGTGGCGGAGATCGTCCAGGCCCTGGCCAAGCTCCTGGAGGAGCGGGGGCTGGGGGCGGTGTGCGGCGGGGAGATCGTCCCCGCGGGGCTGGCCCTGCCCCGGCTTCAGGAGATTTTCGCCTGCTTTAACCGCTGTTGAGCACCAAAACACGCCCATGGGGAACTTCCATGGGCGTGTTTTTTGATCACGCCTCCTTTTGGGCACTTCGTCCCTCCCCTCCTGGAAACGCCCCGCATTTTTTGGATAATTCGCGCTAAAAGTCAAGAGAAATTTGCAAAAGTCAAGAAAAATTAGCACCCTGCACAAG
>CAJUCA010000018.1 GCA_910585265.1 uncultured Oscillospiraceae bacterium
CACTGCCGGGAAGGAAGATAGTGTGAAAGAAACCCAGGAGGGGTGTCTTTCACGTCCAATCAACGACTTTTTTGAACGTCCTTTGTTCAAAAAAGCCGCCTTCCTCGTGTCGAAAAGTCTTTTCGACACGAGGAAGGCCCGGATTGCCGCGCTTCTCGGCAGTCCGGGCCTTTTTCCGTCAATCGGTGTCGAACAGGGCGGTGGACAGGTAGCGGTCCCCTCCGTCGGGCAGGAGGGCCACGATGGTCTTGCCCCGGCTCTCCGGGCGTTTGGCGATCCGCAGGGCCGCCCACAACGCCGCCCCGGAGGAGATGCCCGCCAGTACGCCCTCCGTCCGGCCCAGCCGCCGGGCGGTGTCAAAGGCGTCCCCGTCCTCCACGGGGAGGATCTCGTCGTAGACGGCGGTGTTCAGGGCCTGGGGCACGAAGCCCGCGCCGATGCCCTGTATGCCGTGCTTCCCCGCCCTCCCCTGGCTCAGGACAGGGGAGGAGGCAGGCTCCACCGCCACCACCCGGAGGCTGGGGTTTTGGCTTTTCAGGTACTCCCCCACGCCGGTGATGGTGCCGCCGGTGCCCACGCCCGCCACAAATACGTCCACCCGGCCCTCGGTGTCCGCCCAGATCTCCGGGCCGGTGGAAGCCCGGTGGGCGGCGGGGTTGGCGGGGTTGGCGAACTGGCCGGGGAGGAAGCTGCCGGGGATCTCCCGGGCCAGCTCCTCCGCCCTTTGGATGGCTCCCGCCATGCCCTGGGCCCCGGGGGTGAGCACCAGCTCCGCTCCGTAGGCCGCCATCAGGCGGCGGCGTTCCACGCTCATGGTGTCCGGCATGACGATGATCACCCGGTAGCCCCGGGCCGCCGCCACCGCCGCCAGCCCGATCCCCGTATTGCCGGAGGTGGGCTCGATGATGGTGCCGCCGGGCTTCAGCAGGCCCCGGGCCTCCCCGTCGCCGATCATGGCCCGGGCCACCCGGTCCTTCACGCTGCCCGCCGGGTTAAAGCACTCCAGCTTGGCCAGCAGGCGGGCCTCCAGTCCCTCCGCCCGGGCCAGCCGCGCCAGCTCCAGCAGGGGGGTGCGGCCGATGAGCTGATCGGCGGATGTGTAAATGTGTTCCATGTTCTATCCCTCCCGGGGCAAGCCGCCCCCGTACCACCCTACGCGGCCCGGGGGCGGTTTATGCGTTTTGATTACCGCTGGCCCTTGTCGTAGGGCACGCCCTCCGCCTTGGGGGCGCGGGACTTCTTGGAGGTGAAGGCCAGCACCACCAGGGTGATGAGGTAGGGCAGCATCCGGTAGAAGTGGACGCTGATGGGGATCTCCGCCAGCAGGTACACGCCGTCGCCGTTGATGTCGATGGAGGTATAGGAGGCCGCCACGCACTTGAACAGGCCGAACAGCAGCGCGGCCCCGGCGATGTTCAGGGGCTTCCAGTTGCCGAAGATCATGACGGCCAGGGCCAGGAAGCCGAAGCCCGCCACGTCCCCGTTGGAGGAGCAGTTGGCGGTGGTCAGGGCGTAGACGAAGCCGCCGATGCCCGCCAGCGCGCCGGAGATGGAGGTGCCGGCGTACCGCATCCTGTAGACGTTGATGCCCAGGGAGTCCGCCGCCTGGGGATTCTCGCCGCAGGAGCGCAGCCGCAGGCCGAACCTGGTCTTATAGAGGATGACGGACAGCACCACAAACAGCAGAATGCACACATAGGTGGCCAGATAGACCCGGTGAAGGAAGGTTTCGCCCAAAAAGCCCAGGTTGTCGCTGCGGCTGAAGCCCAGGTCGGACTTGCGGATCATGAACCAGCTGGCGGCGTCGCCGTCTATATACAGGGTGTTCTGGTTGGCGATGATCCGGATCAGGAACAGCACCAGGGCCGGGGCCAGCAGGTTCAACGCCGTGCCGCCGATGGTCTGGTCCGCCCGGAGGTTCACCGACGCGAAGGACAGCAGCAGGGAGAAAAGGGTCCCCGCCGCCGCCGTCACCAGCATGGCCAGCAGCATCAGCCCCTGGAGGGCCAGCCAGTTGCCGTCGGCCTTGGCCCCGTCAAAGGCACCGCTCTGCTGCATGAGCTGGACGAACAGCACCCCCACGAACGCGCCGAAGATCATGATGCCCTCCAACGCCAGGTTGATGATGCCGCTGCGCTCGGCGAACACGCCCGCCAGGGCCACGATCATCAGGGGGACCGCGTAGAGCAGGGTCTGCTGAATCAGAAACGTCATGCGTCCTCCCCTCCTTTCTCCGCCTTGCCGTCCCCGGCGGGGGCCGGGACGGGGGCGGCCGCCGCCTGGGCCTTGCGCTTCTTCCGCCCGCTGAGCCACAGCTTGATCACCAGGGAGAACGCGCTCAGGTACACGATGGTGGCGATGATCACGTCGGTGATGTATTCGTTATAGGCCGTCAGGCTGGTGATCTGCTGGCCCACGATATTCAGCATGGACATGAAGCATCCGGTGAAGATGACCCCGATGGGGTTGCTGGCCGCCAGCAGGGCCACCGGGATGCCGTTGAAGCCGGTGGCGGGCAGGGCCTGGTAGGTCTGCCACGCGAACTCCGTATTGCCCGCCAGCCAGTACAGCGCGGCCCCCGCCCCGGACAGGGCCCCGGCGATGGCCATGGACAGCACGATGTTCCGCTTGTCGTTGATGCCGGCATACCGGGCGGCGTGCCGGTTGGAGCCGCAGGCCACCAGCTCGTAGCCCAGGGTGGTCTTGGTCATGAGGACGTACACCAGGATGGCGATGATCACCGCCACGCCGATGCCCCAGTTCACCTGGGAGCCGGGGAACAGGGCGTCCAGCCCCGCCCGGGCGGTGACTACCCCATTGACGGAGGTCTTGTAGATGTAATTGGTCTTGCCGTACTCCTCCAGGTTGCGCCAGACGCTGCCGTCGAAGATCCAGGTGACCAGGTTGGCGGCGATCCAGTTTGTCATGATGCAGGCCAGCACCTCGTTGATGTTCAGCAGGGCCTTCACCAGCCCGGGGATGGCCCCCCACAGCGCGCCCGCCAGGATGCCCGCCAGGAAGGCCAGCAGCCACACCACGGGGGAGGGCACCGCGGAGGTGGGGATGCTCAGGGCCACGATGAGGGTGGCGGCGGTGCCCATGAGGTACTGCCCCGGCGCGCCGATGTTGAACAGGCCCGTCTTGAAGGCCACCGCCACCGACAGTCCGGTGAGTATGAGCGGCGTGGCCCGGAACAGCATATTACCCACGTTGGCGGGGTTGAAGCCGAAGGTGAGGCTGCCGGAGGCGTCCCGCCCGGTGCTGAGTATGCCGCCCAGCACCAGCCGCACGCCGTCCCACACGCTTTTTCCGTCCATATTGCTGCTGGCAAGGCCGCTGATCACCACGATGACACAGCCCACCAGCAGGCCGATGAGGATGGAGATCACGGAGGCGGCCGCCGTCCTGGCCCCGTCCTTCTCCATCAGCTGACGCCATTTCTCCTTCATGGGGCCTCGTCCCCCTCTCCGGTGTAGATCTGGACGAGATTCGGATATTTCACACTCACGCGCCCTTCTCCTCCTTCCCGCTCCGCTCCATGCGCTTGGCCCCCGCCATGTAGAGGCCCAGCTCCTGCACGCTGGTCTGCTTGGGATCGAACTCGCCCACGATCTCCCCCTCGTACATCACCAGGATCCGGTCGGACAGGTTCATCACCTCGTCCAGCTCCAGGCTCACCAGCAGCACGGCGCGGCCCTTGTCCCGCTCCGCCACCAGCTGGCTGTGGATGTACTCGATGGCACCCACGTCCAGGCCCCGGGTGGGCTGGACGGCCACGATCAGGGGTTTTTCCCGGTCCAGCTCCCGGGCGATGATGGCCTTCTGCTGGTTGCCGCCGGACATGGAGCGGGCCGCCGTCACCGGACCCTGGCCGGAGCGCACGTCGTACTGGGCGATGAGCTGGCCGGCGTACTCCCGCACCGCGCCCCGGTTGATGAAGCCCTTGGCCTGGAACCGCTTCTCCTGGTAACGCTGGAGCACCAGGTTCTGCTCCAGGGTGAAGTCCAGCACCAGGCCGTGCTTGTGCCGGTCCTCGGGGATGTGGCTCAGGTTCTTCCCCCGGTGGCGGATGGAGGCGTGGGAGATGTCCTCCCCGCAGAGGGTGGCCGTGCCGCCGGAGCATTTCTCCAGCCCCGTCAGGCCGTAGACCAGCTCGGTCTGGCCGTTGCCGTCGATGCCGGCGATGCACAGGATCTCCCCGGCCCGCACGTCGAAGCTGACGTGGTTCACGGCGTTGCGCTTATGGGCCTTGGAGGGGACGCAGAAGTCCCGCAGGGACAGCACCGCCTGCCTGGGCTGGGCGGGCTCCTTGTGGACCTCCAGCTGGACGGAGCGGCCCACCATCATGTCGGACAGGGACTGCTTGTCCGTGTCCTTGGTGTCCACAGTGCCGATGTACCTGCCCTTGCGCAGCACCGTCACCCGGTCGGACACCTCCATGATCTCGTTGAGCTTGTGGGAGATGAACAGGATGGACTTGCCCTCCTTGGCGAACTCCTTCATGGTGGCCATCAGCTCGTCGATCTCCTGGGGGGTGAGGACGGCGGTTGGCTCGTCGAAGATGAGGATCTCATTGTCCCGGTACAGCATCTTGAGGATTTCCACCCGCTGCTGCATTCCCACGGTGATGTCCTCCACCCTGGCGTCCAGGTCCACCTTCAGGCCGTACCGCTGGGACAGGGCCTCCACCTTGGCCCGGGCCTCCTTCTTCTGGAGGAAGCCCGCCTTTGTGGTCTCCGCGCCCAGAATGATGTTGTCCAGCACGGTGAACACCTCAATGAGCTTGAAGTGCTGGTGGACCATGCCGATGCCCAGGGCCGTGGCGTCGTTGGGGTCGTTGATCCTCACCGTCTGGCCGTTCTTCCGGATTTCGCCCTTCTCCGGCTGGTACAGGCCGAACAGCACGCTCATCAGCGTGGACTTGCCCGCGCCGTTTTCCCCCAGCAGGGCGTGGATCTCCCCCCGCCGCAGCTGGAGCGTGATGTCGTCGTTGGCGATGATACCGGGGAACTCCTTGGTGATGTGCAGCATCTCAATGACGTTTTCCGAATCCATGGCTCTCCTCCCGCCTCCCTTTCTTAAATGAATGTTCAATATCGAGCTTCCTTGGAGCTTCTGCCGAAAATTGACATTCTCTGCCCACATTATACAGCATAACCGGGGAAATGACAAGGTTTTTATGGGCGGCCCTGCCCATACTGCCCATATGCCGGGGAGGAAAGGGGGGCGGCATGGAAAAACAGGCTGTCTCCCTCCGCCCCTGGCACTTTCGTCATTCTGCCCGCGGCTTTCCCTGCCTTTTTTGTCGCAATCGCCAGATTTTTTCTTGACAAACCGTGTCCGGAAGCGTAAACTATAGAGCACGGCAGGCAATGCCGCGGATACATGGAATGGAGGAATGAAACCATGAAAATGAAGAAATGGATCGCCCTGGCCCTGGCCTGCGTGATGGCCCTGAGCCTCATGGCCTGCGCCGGCGGCAAGGATCCCGATCCCACTAAGGAGCCGGATCCCACCAAGGAGCCTGATCAGTCCGCCCCCGTGGAGACCCAGACCCCCGGCGGCGAGGAGAAGAAGCCCGAGGATTACACCGGAACCCTCACCATCTACTCCCCCCACGACTCCGACCCCCTGAACGCGGGTAAGGCCCTGTTTGAGGACACCTACCCCAACGTGAAGGTGGAGGTGGTGGCCGACGGCACCGGCAACCTGCTGAACCGGATCAAGGCCGAGGCCGCGGCCCCCATGGCCGACGTGCTGTGGGGCGGTGGCGCGGACTCCCTGGCCGCCTACAAGGAGTTCTTCCAGCCCTACAAGCCCTCCTGCATCGACCTGCTGGACTCCAGCCTGTATGATCCCGAGTACCTGTGGATCGGCGAGTCCCCCCTGCCCATGGTGTTCCTGGTGAATACCGACCTGGTGGCCGAGGCCGACATCCCCCAGACCTGGAAGGATCTGGCCGACCCCAAGTGGGAGGGCAAGATCGCCTTCGCCGACCCCGCCTCCTCCGGCTCCGCCTTCACCCAGCTGTGCACCATCCTGATGAACTACGGCAAGGCTGAGGACGACTACGCCGAGGGCTGGACCCTGGTGCAGAGCATGATCAAGAACCTGGTGATCCAGTCCGGCTCCTCCGGTGCCCACAAGAACGTGGACTCCGGCGAGTGCCCCATCGGCATCACCCTGGAGAAGGCCGCCGTCCAGTACGACACCAGCGACGCGGGCCACCTGAAGATGGTCTATCCCACCGACGGCACCTCCGCCGTGCCCGACGGCGTGGCCATCGTGAAGGACTGCCCCAACCAGGAGCTGGCTGAGCTGTTCGTGGAGTTCGTGCTGTCCGCCGAGTGCCAGACCGCCCAGAACAAGGACTTCGGCCGCCGCCCCATTCGCAGCGACGTCACCCCCGAGGGCCTGATGGGCCTGAACGAGTTCTCCATCATGACCTATAACTTCGACTACGCCGCCGCCAACAAGGCCGACATCGTGGAGAAGTGGCAGGAGACCCTGGTGGGCTGATCCTCCCGGACGCGCACCCTTAACGAGGACGCCCCGACTGAACCTCGGGGCGTCCTCCCATTTTTAGAACCAGTATTCAGAGGAGGAGTTGTCAACTATGAGCCACGCTGTGATCATCAAAAATGCCGTCAAGAAATACGGCGACTTTACCGCTGTCAACGGCATCAGCCTGAACATCGAACAGGGCGAGTTCTTCACCCTCTTAGGCCCCTCCGGCTGCGGCAAGACCACCCTGCTGCGCATGATCGCGGGCTTCAACACGGTGGACGGGGGCGAGATCTGCTTTGACGAGCAGGTGATCAACAACCTGCCCGCCCATAAGCGGGACATCGGCATGGTGTTCCAGAACTACGCCATCTTCCCCCACCTGAACGTGGCGGACAACGTGGCCTACGGCCTGAAGGCCCGGAAGGTGCCCAAGGAGCAGATCACCCCCCGGGTGGACGAGGCACTGCGGATGGTGCAGATCGACCAGCTCAAGGCCCGCCAGCCCAACGAGCTGTCCGGCGGGCAGCAGCAGCGGGTGGCCCTGGCCCGGGCCTTCGTCATCGAGCCGGGGGTGCTGCTGATGGACGAGCCCCTGTCCAACCTGGACGCCAAGCTCCGGGTGCAGATGCGCACCACCATCAAGAAGCTCCAACGCCGCCTGGGGATCACCACCATCTACGTCACCCACGACCAGGAGGAGGCCCTGGCCATCTCCGACCGGATCGCCGTGATGAAGGAGGGCAATATCATGCAGATCGGCAGGCCGGAGGAGATCTACCGCAAGCCCGCCAACCCCTTCGTGGCAAACTTCATCGGCGTGTCCAACTTCGTTGACTGCACCGTGGACGGCCAGGACCCCAAGGCCGCCTCCGTGAAGCTCCACGACGGGTACAGCTTCCAGATGCCCCTGCGCGCCCCCTATTCCGGCGAGGTGATTCTCTCCGCCCGCCCGGAACAGCTGTTCTTCAGCGAGAAGGGCATTCCCGGCAAGGTGAACCTGTCCGTGTTCCTGGGCGACTTCATACAGTATGAAGTCCAGCTCCACACCGGGCAGGTGCTGGAGCTGAATGAGTATACCAAGGACGTGGACAGCGCGAAGGCGGACGGCGAGGAGGTACATATCAGCTTTAACCCCAAGCAGGTCAGCCTCTACCGGAAGGACACCGAGGAGGTGCTCTCATGCTGAAAGGCAAAGGAGGGCAGCCCTTCTACAAGGACTTCTGGTTCTGGGTGAAGGTACTCATATTCGCCGTGTTCCTGGTGTTCCTGGTGTACCCCTTCTCCACCCTGGTGATCAACAGCTTCTTCTCCTCCAAGGCGGAGGGCGTCACCCTCTATAACTTCGAGCGGTTCTTCACCAAAAAATACTACAACCAGGCCCTGGGGAACAGCCTGATGGTGAGCCTGATCCCCACCATCACCAGCATTCTGATCGGCGTGCCCATGGCCTACCTCATGACCCGGTTCAACATCGCGGGCAAGACCTTCTGGCACGTGCTCATCATCCTCTCCCTCATGTGCCCGCCCTTCCTGGGGGCGTACAGCTGGATCATCCTGTTCGGCAACGCCGGGGTAGTCACCAAATGGCTCACCGACCTGCTGGGCTTCCAGATGCCCAGCATCTACGGACTGGGGGGCATCTGCGCGGTGTTCACCCTGAAGCTGTTCCCCTATGTCTACCTCTACGTGTCCGGGGCCATGGGCTCCATCGACCGCTCGGTGGAGGAGTGCGCGGAGAACCTGGGCTCCGGCAAGCTGCGCCGCCTGCTCACCGTCACCATCCCCGTGGTGACTCCCTCCATCGCGGCGGGCGCGCTGATGGTGTTCATGACCGCCCTGGCCGACTTCGGCACCCCGGGCATCCTGGCGGGAGGCGACTTCCGCACCCTGCCGGTGCTGATCTTCAACGAGTACCTCAGCGAGACGGGGGGCAACGCCAATCTGGCCAGCGCGATCTCCATGATCATCGTGGTCATCTCCCTGCTCATCCTGTTTCTCCAGAAGTGGTGGGTGGCCCGGAAGAACTACACCATGTCCGCCCTCCGCCCGCCCCAGATCACGGAATACCGGGGCTGGAAGCGGTTCCTGGTGACCCTTCCGGTGGCGGTGGTCAGCCTGGTGTCCTTCCTGCCCCAGGTGATCGTGATCTTCTGCTCCTTCGTCAAGACCAACTACTCCAACTTTGTGTTCTCCGAGGGCTTTACCCTGGAGCACTATCTGGAGCTGGGCAAGAGCCTGAGCACCAACATCCGCAACTCCTTCGTGTTTTCCACCGCGGCGATTCTGTTTATCCTGGTGCTGGGCATTTTGATGTCCTACGTCATTGTCCGCCGCCGGGGCAAGACGGGGGGCGCGCTGGATATGCTGATGATGGCCCCCTACGTGATCCCCGGCTCGGTGCTGGGCCTGTGCTACATCGTGGCCTTTAACAACCTGGGCCGCACCGCCGACGGCACCGTGATCAAGCTCACCGGAACCGCCTCCATCATCGTCATCGCCATGATCATCCGCAAGCTGCCCTACACCGTCCGCTCGGGCAGCGCGTTCCTGATGCAGATGGACCCCAGCGTGGAGGAGGCGTCCATCAACCTGGGGGTGTCCCCCATGAAGACCTTCGCCAAGGTCACCGCCCGGCTCATGCTGCCCGGGGTGCTGTCCGGGGCCATCATCAGCTGGGTCACCTGCATCAACGAGCTGTCCACTTCCATCATGCTGTATACCGGAAAGACCGCCACCATGACCATCGCCAGCTATACCAACATTGTCCGCAACTCGGTGGGCACGGCGGCGTCCCTGGCCTCCATCCTCACCGTCACCAGCGGCATTCTGCTGATCGTGGTGTTCAAGGCCAGCAAGGGGAAGGTGTCGATTGTATGATCAAGAACGTTGTGTTTGACATGGGCGGTGTGCTGATCAGGTTTGACGCGGAGCACTACACCGCCCGGTTTGTCCCCGATCCGGCGGACTATGAGCTGATGCGCCGGGAGCTGTTCCGCTCCATCGAGTGGGTGTGGATGGACCGGGGCACCATCACCGACGACGAGGTGGTGGCGGCGGTGTGCGCCCGCCTGCCGGAGCGGCTCCACCAGGCGGTGCGGGACATTCTGGACAACTGGCACCAGGACATACCGCCCCTGGACGGGGTGTACGATCTGGTGAAGGAGCTGAAGGGCAAGGGCTACCGCATCTACCTGCTGTCCAACACCTGCACCCGGTTCCATGAGTTCCGGAAGAACATCCCGGCCCTGGAGTTTTTCGACGGGGAGTTCGTCTCCTGCGACTTCCATTTCGTAAAGCCGGAGCCGGGGATCTACCTGCGGTTCCTGGAGTATTTCCACCTGCGCCCGGAGGAGTGCGTCTTTATCGACGACGATCCCCGGAACATCGAGGGGGCCGTCCGCTGCGGCATGGGCGGGGTGATCTACCACGGCGACCCGGCCCACCTGCGGCTCCGGCTGCGGGAGCTGGGCGTGGACGCGGACGAACCTTGATAAGAAAGCCCCCGGACGCCTGTCCGGGGGCTTTTGCTGTGCTGTTTTGGGGGCTACAGCGGAATCACATCGCCCTCCCGGCTGATCTGAGTGAGGACGCCGTTTTCGATGAGGTACGCCTCGCCCCGCAGCTCCTCGCCTCCGTCTTTGCCCAGGAGGAAGCTGCCGTCCACCAGGGCGTAGATGCTCCGCCCCATGCTGTCGGGCAGGAGGCTGCTCTCCAGGGTGGGCAGGCCGTCCACCACCTCGTACCGGGTGTCCTGGAAGTGGGGGAAAATCATATGCCTGGTCAGGCCCAGGCCGGGGTAGAACCGCTGGTAGTTTGGGTCGACGGCCTCGCCCTCCTCCTCGGGCGGGGCGTAGACCAGCTCCTCGCAGTTCATGGTGCCCGCGCTGACGCCCACCAGAACGCCGTCCCAGCTTCTAAGCTCCTCCCGCAGATCGATCTCCTGAAAGAATGCGTTCTGCGTGGGGACGTGCCCGCCGCACAGGAAAACCACATCGGAGTGGGTGAGCAGATAACCGCACTCATCCTGGGTTTCCCGGAACAGCAGGGAGAGTTCGGCAAACCGGATGCCGATCTCAGCGAAACCGCGCTCCATACCCTCCGCAAACCGGCGGAGGTTGGCATCATCGTCCGGGTCAGAGGAGATGAACAGGGCGCGGCAGGTTTCCGGCAAAGCCTTTTTCAGCTCGTCCACAAAGCCGTTTGCCGGGTTCAGTGCCGGGAAGTCGGGCAGGCAGGGGCTGCTGGTGAGGAAATAGACCATGAATAATCCACCTGTCTTTCTGTAGGGGAGGGCCTTGGCCCTCCCGCGGCGAATGATCTGTATCTGGGAGAGGCGGGAGGGGGCGGTGTGTGCCAGCGGCACACATCCACCGCACGACCGAGCCGAAGGCGAAACCCAAGCCCCTCCCCTACGATTATGAAATGCGCTCCCGGATGGCCCGGAGGAACTCCAGCCCGGTGACCTTCCGGGCCTGGGCCTCCCCCTCCCACAGGCCCACCAGATCGCCTGTCATGACGCCGCTCTCGATGGTGTCGATGGACGCCTGCTCCAGCTTTTTGGCGAAGGCGGTCAGCTCCGGCAGGCCGTCCAGCTCGCCCCGCTTGGCCAGGGCCCCCGTCCAGGCGAACAGGGTGGCCATGGGGTTGGTGGACACCTGCTCCCCCTTCAGATGGCGGTAGTAGTGCTGGGTGACGGTGCCATGGGCGGCCTCGTACTCGTAATTCCCCTCCGGGGACACCAGCACGGAGGTCATCATAGCCAGCGAGCCGAAGGCGGTGGACACCATGTCGCTCATCACGTCGCCATCGTAGTTCTTGCAGGCCCAGATAAAGCCGCCCTTGGAACGGATCACCCGGGCCACCGCGTCGTCGATGAGGGTGTAGAAGTAGGTGATTCCGCTCTGTTCAAATTTATCCTGATATTCCCCTTCGTATATGTCCGCGAAGATGTCCTTGAAGGTGTGGTCGTACCGCTTGGAGATGGTGTCCTTGGTGGAGAACCACAGGTCCTGCCGGGTGTCCAGGGCGAACTGGAAGCAGGACCGGGCGAAGGAGGCGATGGACGCCTCCACGTTAAACTGCCCCTGCAAAACGCCGGGGCCGCCGAATCGGTGGATCGGCTCCCGGGTCACCGTGCCGTCGGCGGCGGTGAACACCAGCTCCGCCGTGCCGGGGCCGGGGACCTTGAACTCCGCCGCCTTGTAGACGTCCCCGAAGGCGTGGCGGGCGATGGTGATGGGCTGATGCCAGTTTTTCACCACCGGGTTCAGCCCCTTCACCATGATGGGGGCACGGAACACGGTGCCGTCCAGAATGGCCCGGATGGTGCCGTTGGGGGACTTCCACATCTGGGACAGCTTGTATTCCTCCACCCGCTGGGCGTTGGGGGTGATGGTGGCGCACTTCACCGCCACGCCGTACTTCTTGTTGGCCTCCGCCGCGTCGATGGTCACCTGATCCTTTGTGCGCTCCCGCTCCGGCAGGCCCAGGTCGTAATATTCCGTTTTCAGGTCGATATAAGGCTCCAGCAGCTCCTCCTTGATCTGCTGCCAGAGGATGCGGGTCATCTCGTCCCCGTCCATCTCCACCAGGGGGGTTTTCATTTGCAGCTTGTCCATGGCTCGTCTCTCCTTTCGAATAGGGAAGGGCGGGGGCGGCATTCCGTCCCCGCCGCAGACTGTCGGGCTTATGCGCACCGTTTCGTTTCCGGGAAGGAAGATAGTGTGAAAGAAACCCAGGAGGGGTGTCTTTCACGTTCAATCAACGGCTTTTTTGAACGCCCTTAGTTCAAAAAAGCCGCACCCAGCGTGGCGAAAAGACCTTTCCGCCACGCTGGGCGGGGGCGGCATTCCGTCCCCGCCGCTTGCTTATGGGTCAATCCCAGGGATCGTCCTTGGGGGATCTGGGGGGCTTGGGCGCGCCGCCGTCCCGGGGGCCGGGATTGGGGCCGGGGCCGATGCCCGTGCCCGAGGTTTGGCCGGGGGTGGGATTCCAGGTGTAGGTGGTGTTTGGCCGGGGCGGGGCGGGCTGGCCCCAGCCGCCGTCCCCGCCGCCGGAGGGGGGCAGGGTGCTGTCGATGCCCTGGGTCCAGTCGTAGAACAGGGCCACCGTCCCGGTGATGTAGGGGGTGAGCCACAGGTTGAAAATGGAAAGGGCAATACACGCCAGGCCGAACAGGGCAAGGAAGCCCAGGGCGGGCACAACCAGCGCGGCCAGCGCGTCGGAGGAGTCCGCGGCGTTGGCCAGCTGGAGGCCGAAGGTCAGCAGGCCGGTGATCAGGAACGCCAGAATCACGCCGATCTCCAGCAGATACCAGCCGAAGAAGGACAGCTTCAAGGTGAACAGCCGCCCGTAATTCCCCTGCATGAGCCGCTTGCTCTCCCGGATGGCGTCCATACCGGTGAGGCCCTGGTCGGCGATGAGGAAGTCCACCAGCTCGTACCGCAGGGTGACCCAGAGGATGCCCAGCAGCAGGGCGGCAATGTCCAAGAGCAAGACCGGGACAAAGAGAAAAACATGGATGGCATCGGCTACCATGCCGCCAACAAAGCCCACCACAAAGTAACCCACCAACAGCAACAGTATCCACAGGAACCGGAACACAAAGACCAGCAGCTGGGTGAGCAGCACGGACCCCGCCTGGGGGAAGGCGCGGAACAGCGTCTCAAGCTGGGGCTGCCGCCTCCGGGCCATGTCCAGGCAGAAGCCGCTGTACCCCACCCGCATCAGCCCCTGCCACAGGGCCACCAGCAGGGTGGACAGCCCGCCGCCCACCAGCAGGGCGAAGATCAGCCGCTGGGGCCCGTAGGCCATCAAGATGTACTGAAGGGCGGTGTCCGTGTCCCCGTACTCCCAAACGGCCTGGAAGTATTGGGTGTTCAGGCTGGTGCTGCCGGTGACCATGCCCAGAATCTGGGTGAGGATCTGCCCGCCGATGCCGCCGATGGCGGCAAACACGAAGGTGACCAGCATGGGGTGGGGCCGCTGGGCCTTCATGGCCTGCCGCGCCGCCTGCTTCAGCCGTATGCGGTCGTATTCCAACATAGAACGCTCCTCCTTCTCCGCGCCCCGCTCCGGGGACGCTTATAGAAGGTATTGTACCTGATTTCCCGGGAAATTGCAACAGAAAACCGGCCGGCGCACAGGCCGGCCGGTTTTTCACCGCCGGGCCAGGTAAGCGGCCCGGCCCGTCTCGTACAGGTTATTGCCCAGGCAGTCGATGACCACCGTCAGCGGCAGGTTCTCCACCTCCAGCCGCCGGACGGCCTCCGCCCCCAGATCCTCATAACACACCAGCTCTGCCGACTTCACGCACCGGGCCAGCAAAGCCCCCGCCCCGCCGATGGCCCCGAAATACACCGCGCCCGTCTCCCGCATGGCCGCAATGACCTCCTGGCTCCGCGCGCCCTTGCCGATCATGCCCAGTTCCCCCAGGTGCAGGAGGGTGGGGGCGTAGGCGTCCATGCGGCAGCTGGTGGTGGGCCCCGCGGAGCCGATGGGCTGTCCGGGCCGGGCGGGGGTGGGGCCCACATAGTAGATCACGCTGCCCTCCACAGGGAAGGGCATGGGCTTGCCCTCCGCCGCCAGGGCGCACAGCCGCTTGTGGGCCGCGTCCCGGGCGGTGTATACCGTGCCGGACAGCAGCACGCTCTCCCCGGCCCGCAGGCCCCGGGCGGTTTCCCTGTCCAGCGGGGCCGTTATCAGCTTCACCATCTCACAGCACCTCCGTTGCGTGGCGGGCCACGTGGCAGTTGATATTTACCGCGCAGGGCAGGCCCGCGATATGGGTGGGCAGGGTCTCAATGTGGACGGCCAGGGCGGTGGTGCGCCCGCCGAAGCCCTGGGGCCCGATGCCCAGGGCGTTGATCCGGTCCAGCAGCTCCCGCTCCAGCTCCGCGTAGAAGGGCAGGGGGGAGGGGGTGCCCAGCTCCCGCAGCAGGGCCTTTTTCGCCAGCAGGGCGCACTTGTCGAAGGTGCCGCCGAGGCCCACCCCCACCACGATGGGAGGGCAGGGGTTCGGCCCTGCCTGCTCCACCGTGTCCACGATGAAGTCCTTGACCCCCTCCACCCCGTCGGAGGGCTTGAGCATGGCGATCCGGCTCATGTTCTCGCTGCCGAAGCCCTTGGGGGCCACGGTGATGGCGAGCCTGTCCCCGGGGACCAGATCGGTATACAGCATGGCGGGGGTGTTGTCCCCGGAGTTCACCCGCTCCAGCGGGTCGGACACCACGGACTTGCGCAGATACCCCTGGGCGTAGCCCCGGCGCACCCCCTCGTCCACCGCCTGGGCCAGATCGCCCGCGATGTGCAGCTCCTGGCCCACCTCCAGAAAGACGCAGGCCATCCCCGTGTCCTGGCAGATGGGGAAGCCGCCGCCGATTTCCCCGTTTTCCACGATCCGGTCCAGGATCTCCCGGGCCGGGGGCCAGTCCTCGGCGGCCCGGGCGGCGGCGATGCCGTCCTTTACGTCCCGGGGCAGGCAGGTGTTGGCCTGGACGCACAGCCGCGCCACCGTGTCCGCCACCGCCCCCGCGCTGATTTCCCGCATAAACGCTCCTCCTCGCTTTCGCTTTTATAGATTCATTCGGCGCGTTTCGCGGGAAATTAAGAGGCGGGCTTGCCCCGGCGGACGGTCTGTATTATAATCAGGGCAGTAAAATGCCCCGCCCCCAGAAAGCGGGCCGGGACAGAGGGGAGAGAGGCAGATGGAGCTGGAGGAGATCCGAGCCCTGCGGCGGGCACTGCACCAATGCCCGGAGCCTTCCGGGGAGGAGGTCCGGACCAAGGCCCTGCTGATGGACTTTCTGCGCGCCCGGACGGGGCTGGAGCTTCACCCCTGCGGGGAGGGGTTCTACGCCGCCCGCCGGGAGCCGGGGGGGACAAGGCCCCCGGTGGTGCTCCGGGCGGACTACGACGCCCTGGCCCTGCCGGACGGGGGAGCGGCCCACCTGTGCGGTCACGACGGACACGCCGCCGCCCTGTGCGGCGCGGCCCTGTCCCTGGAGGGGGAGACGCTGGGCCGGGACGTGTTCTTCCTGTTCCAGCCCGCCGAGGAGACCGGGGCCGGGGCCTCCGGCTGCCTGGAGCTGTTTGACCGGGAGCGGGTGGCGGAGATCTACGGGGCCCACAACCTGCCGGGGTATCCCCTGGGGCAGGTGCTCACCCGGCCCGGGACGTTCGCCTGCGCCTCCCGGGGGGTGACGCTGGCGTTGGAGGGGCGGCCCGCCCACGCCGCCTATCCGGAGGACGGCCTGTCCCCGGCGGAGGCGGTGGGGCGGCTGCTGTGCGCCCTGCCGGAGCTGGCCCGGGCGGATCGGTACGGCGGGCTGACCCTGTGCACCGTGGTGGGGGCGGAGCTGGGGGGACGGGCCTTTGGCACCGCCGCCGCCCGGGGGGAGGTATGGCTCACCCTGCGGGCGGAGGCGGACGGGGATCTGGAGCGGCTCCATGGGGATATCCTGGGGCTGGCGGAGTCGCTGGCGGGGGAGTACGGCCTGGGCTTCCATCACGGGGAGCAGGACGCGTTCCCTGCCACCGTAAACGATCCGGCGTGCGCCCGGCTGGTGCTGGAGCGGTGCGGCGGCGGGCTTCTGCCCGGCCCCATGCGGTGGAGCGAGGACTTTGGGCATTACCTGCGCCGCTGTCCGGGGGCCTTCTTCGGCATCGGGGCGGGGGAGGGGTGCCCGGCCCTCCACACCCGGGACTACCAGTACCCCGACGAGCTGCTGGGGCCCACAGTAGAGGCCTTCCGCCGGATCCTGCTGGGGTGAGGGTTGGCTTACTGCTGTAGTCCACCCTGGCGGGCACCTGTTGGTTTACTGCTGTAGTCCTTCTGGACGGGGGCTGGCTGGTTGACTGCTGTAGTCCTGATCGCCGTCCCGCTGTCCGGGGAGGGCGGGACCGTTGCCATCCGCTCCGCCGGGGGCCTTTCCCGGACCGCCGCCCATCCCCATGGTGCCCAGGTCGGACAGGGTGAGGGAGGAGGCGTCCACCAGGCTGTTGGGGTCCCCGGCCTGCCCCTGATCGGTGGCGGGGATGGCTCCGGAGAGCTGGCCGGACACGCTCTCGGTGCGCAGGGCGCAGAAGGTCTCCAGGGCCGACACGCCCGCCTGGAACTCCTCCAGGGTGCAGAACTTGGTGGGGTCCCGCTCCACGTAGGGGGCGATGAGGGCGCGGGTCTCCGCGAGGATCCCGGCGGGGGCCGCCGTGCGCAGGAAGTCCTCAAAATACTGGTGGTACAGATCGGTATACTCCGGGCTGGCAAAAATCCAGTCCGCCATGGGGCGGTCCCCGTCCCCGGAGACGGACAGGGGGGAGTCGATGGGGTCGTTCACCGCCCCGGAGGAGTCCCCGCCCTGGAAGGTGCCGAAGGCCAGATTGTAGTCCCAGGGGATGAGGGACAAAAGCCCGTCCTTCTCGTAGAGGTAGTAGTTATGCACCATGGATCCGGTGTAGCTGTCCCCGTTCACCACGTAGTTGTGCACCACGAAGTAGCGCAGGACCTGGTCGAGATCCACCGCCTCCTGTACGTCCCCGCCGGACAGAGCCTTCAGCGATTGGATGAGGCGGGCCTTGCCGCCGGCGGTGACGGCGGTTTTCGCGCTGTCAAAGAGGTTGGGGTAGCTGTCCGGGTCGTCGTCTATGTACTTCAGCTTTACGTCGTCGGAGCTCCTGCCGCCCTTGCCGCCGGGGAAGCCCTCCGGCATCCCGCCGCCGTCCGGAAGGGCGGAGGGGTCGAAGTCCTCCGGCGGGCCGCCGCTGGGGGAGCCGGGGAGCTGGAAATCCTCCGGGGTGCCGCCGGGGTCCCCGCCGTCCGGTTTGCCGGGGCGTCCGGGCCGCTGGCTGTCCCCGTCCGCCGGGAAGCCCTCAAAGCCCTCGAAGTCCTCCATGTCGAAGTCCCGGCCGTTGCCCCGGCCCCCGCCGAAGTCCATGCTGTCCGGCTTGTAGAGGGCCCCGGCGTCCTGGCCGTAATTGCGCCGGAGGAAGCCGTCCTCCACCCCCTCCACCGCCAGGTACAGCCCCCAGTCCTCCCCGTTGACGGTGATCCAGACGTAGCTGCACAGGGGGGCCTTTACCCCGAAGCCGGCCATGAGCTGATAGGTGAGGTAGTCCTTCATGTAGGTGTTGTCCTGGATGATGTTGTTCAGGCACAGCTTATCCAGGCCGTGGTAGCTCTTGCCCGCCTCATAGTGGTCAAATTCCAGCTTGAAGCTGTAGCGGCTGCTGCCCAGCTGGGAGACGGTGGACAGGGAGGTGTTCCCCTTGGCCCGGATGGCGATGTTTTTGTAGGCCTCGTTGTCGATGACAACAGAGCAGGGGGAGTATTCCTCGCTCTCGCAGGTGTCTATAAAGCCCTCCCAATCGTCCATCACGATGTCGAGGGTGTGGACGCGGCCCGTGTCGAACAGCCGGGTTTCGTAGCCCAGGGCTTGGGCGGCGGACGGAAGCCCCAGGGCCTCCCCGTTGAGGAACAGCAGGGCGATCGCCAGGGACAGGGCGGCGGCCAGGGCGCAGATCCGGTCGATGTATCTGTGGGCTGCCATGGCCTTACCCCAGATAGTCGCCGTTGTAGCTCACCAGCACGGCACTGCGCACGCCCTCCAGCCCGGCCAGGGCGTTGACGAACCCGGTGTCCCCGTCCCGGAGGCGGACGTCCAGGTTCAGCTCCACCAGCCCCTCCCGGACGGTCTTGCTTTTCACCGCGCAGCGGCGGGTGCTGGCCTCCAGCAGGGCCCGGGCCTGGGCCTCCGCTTCGCCGTCCCCGCATTGGAGCACCACGATATAGGGGTTTACGTGGGACTTCCTGTTGACGAACACCAGCAGGATCAGGCCGATGATCAGGCTGCCAAAGACGGCCAGCGGGATCATCCCCGCCGCCAGCACGATGCCCACGGCGATGGCCCAGAACAGGAAGGCCAGGTCCAGCGGCTCCTTCACGGCGGTGCGGAAGCGGACGATGGACAGCGCGCCCACCATGCCCAGGGACAGCACCACGTTGCTGGTGACGGCCAGGATAACCATGGTGGTGATCATGGTCAGGGCCACCAGGGTCACGCCGAAGCTGGACGAGTACATCACGCCGGAAAAGGTTTTCTTGTACACCAGCAGGATAAACAGCCCGATGCCGAAGGCCAGAGCCAGGGCCAGAACCATGTCCAGCAGGCTGACGCTGGCCACGTTGTCCAGAAAGCTGGACTTGAAAATTTCTTGGAATGTCATATGGGTCCCTCCTGTTTTAACCGTAGATGCGGGCGGCGGCGTATTTGGAGAACGCCCCGGTTTGCCGCCCTGTGAGCTGCACCGCGTCCCGGATCACGCTGGGGAGAAAGGCGTCCCACTTCACCTCCAGGAGGGTGACGGGCTCTCCCGCCGGGATGGTGACGCAGTCCGGGTTGAGAAAGTCGGTGGAGCCAAGCCCGGTTCGGATGTCGTAGTCCAGGGTCACCCGCACATTGCCGGGGGCGTAGACAAAGGGCCGCCGGGTGTAGTCCACGAGGGTGCGGGGCCGCAGGCCCTGGGTGGCCATCTTGCGGTACAGCTCCCGCACCAGGGGCTGTCCGCTGTCCGCCATCCAGGCCAGCTCCCCGTCCACCACCGCCTGGGCCTGCGCCGGGGTGAGCTTTGCCGTCTCCTTGGTGCCCAGGCCGCCCTGCTTGCTCTTTTTCTCCAGGCGGATCAGGGTGAGGTCAGAATTGTAGTACCGGAGGCGGAACTTCTCCCGGCGGTCCACCCCGTTCAGCTTCTCCCGCAGGGCCTTGTCCGACGGAGTGTCGAAATAGAGGCTGCGGATGCGGTACTGCCCGCCCGGGGCGTGGGGGTCGGGCGCGCACACCGCCCCCAGCCGGGCCTGGAGGGCCAGACGGTCGGAGAGGCTGATCTCGTGTTTCCACTCGTGCCGGAATTGGGCCATTTCATCACGTCCTTTCCGGAGGGTACTGTAGCACGGAAAGCTGAACCGGAGCTGAAAATCCGGGGCGGATTGTGTAAGAGCCTGTTTAAAATCTATCAAAACGCCATCCCGGCACATCTTTTTCCGCTGGCCGGCGTTGATTTGACTTGAAATACACAAAGTATTCCTGCGCCAAATCGCCTTGTCCAGCGAAAAAATCTGCGCCTGTCTGGCATTCCGCCAGATTTTAAACAGGCTCTAAAGGAACTGTGAACAGAAGAATTTCAGCTTCCCTTCAGCTTGGGATGGTATGATGGCGGCAGGGGAAAGCGGGGGGGAGGAGAAGCCTGTGAAAATCCTGATGATTGAGGACGACAAGCCGCTGGCGGATTCCGTGGGGACGCTGCTGGGCCAGCAGGGGTTTGAGGTGGAGTGCGTCTACGACGGGGTGAGCGGCGCGGAATATGCCCGGCTGGGGATCTACGATCTGCTGATCCTGGACGTGCTGATGCCGGGGATGGACGGCTACCAGGTGGCCCGGCAGGTGCGGGCGGGACGGTGCGCCGTCCCCATCCTGATGCTCACCGCCCGGGGCGGGGTGGAGGACCGGATCGAGGGCCTCAATGCCGGGGCGGACTACTACCTGTCCAAGCCCTTCGACAGCCGGGAGCTGCTGGCCTGCGTCAACGCCCTGCTCCGGCGGCAGGGCGGGCAGGTGGACGAGCTGTCCCTGGGCAATACGGCGTTGGAGCTTGGCTCCTGCACCCTGGTGTGCGGGGAGCGGGGGGTGCGGCTGTCCGCCCGGGAGTTCGACGTGATGCGCTTCCTCCTCCAGGCCCGTGACCGGATCTCCCCCAAGGAGGCCATTCTGGAAAAGGTGTGGGGGTATGACTCCAACGCGGTGGAGAATCACGTGGAGGTCTACGTGGGCTTTTTGCGGAAGAAGCTGGCCAGCATTGGCTCCAACGTGAAAATCGAGGCGGTGCGGCGGCTGGGCTACCGCCTGGAGGTAGAAAATTTTGCAGAAATGATTTGACAATTCCCGCGCTCTTTAGTATAATAGCAGTCGTGCCATTATGCGAGGTGGATCATGAAGCTGAATTTGGAACGCTTGGCCCGGGAGCCGGGCGCGGTTCTGCCCTTTGACTGTGTGCTGGATCTGTCCCAGGAGGAGTGGAACGGCGGGCGGCCCTTCACCCATGGCGTCCGCGTCATGGGAAAGGTGCGCAACATGGCGGGGGCGTTGACCCTCAGCGCGGAGCTGAGCGGGCTGCTGTCCCTGGTGTGCGACCGGTGCGCCCAGCCCTTTGAGCGGGAGAAAACGGTGGAGTACGAGACTCTGCTGGCCTTTGAGCTGGCCAACGGGGAGAGCGACGACATCGTCCTGCTGGACAAGGACGGGGAGCTGGATCTGGACGGGCTGATGACCGAGGTGTTCCTCCTTGAAATGGACACGAAGAACCTGTGCTCTGAGGATTGCAGGGGGCTGTGCCCCGGCTGCGGCGTGGATCTGAACCACGAGCCCTGCCGGTGTAAGAAGGAGATCGACCCCCGGCTGGCGAAGCTGGCCCAGCTCCTGGAGAAGCAGGAGGATCAAGCGTGAGTATGCTGTATGTCCGATTGGACATTGGCGATATAAGGAGGTGTCAAAATGGCCGTCCCGAAAAGTAAGGTATCCAAGCAGCGCAGGAATAAGCGACGCAGCTCCGTGTGGAAGCTGGAGACCCCCGGTATCAACACCTGCCCCAAGTGTGGTACTGTGACCCTGCCCCACCGCGTCTGCAAGAACTGCATGAGCTACAATGGCCGGGAGGTTACCGCCTCCGCCGAGAAGTGACGCCTGCCTGGAAACGGAAAAAAGCTGCCGCTGCCGCGGCGGCTTTTTTGCTGGCTTGACGAACAACCGCCCCGCCCGGTTTGATCCGGGCGGGGCGGTTGCTGTTTATTGCAGCTCGCAGCTGCCGGGGACCATGTCGAAGCCCTTGCCGTTAAATTGGAGCGTACACGTCACATGGCTGGGGAAGCATTCGGTCGATAGGCCGTCAATCAAGAGTTGAACCCCCAGATCGAGCCGGAAGCGGCTGTCGTTTGTTTCATCGAAGAAATAGTGCACCTGATCACCGGTAATGGAAAGGGTGATATTGCCAGGAGCCAGCCGCTCCTCGCTCAGCATATCCGCGAGTGGTATTACCACTGTTTTGCCTTGGTAGGTGAGGGTGGCGACGTGGGTGCTGCTGTCATATTGGCAGGAGGAGCTGTTGTTGAAGTCCTCCATCAGCGGCCTCCAGTCGTGGGCGTAGTCTACGGCGGCGGGGGCGGCGTCCAGGTCATACACCACCAGCCCCTGCCCGAAGCAGCTGGAACCGCTGTTCACCTCGCTGATGACGGCCAAGGGGCCGTAGGTGTTCGGGCCGCCCAGCTTTTTCAGCTGGGGCATCATGCAGTGTATGGTGTGGGCTGTGTGGTCGAAGGACTGGATGAAGTTCCCATCCCAGCGGATCAGTGTCTTTGAGCCGCAGTCCCGGGAGAACACCCAGATCATGTCGTCGGGCAGCTCCGCCACCTTGTACCATTCGTCGGGGTCGTCGGGGAGATCATTGCTGATATTGACTACGGGAGCGTCCAGCGGGGCGGCGGTGGTGATGTCGATGGGGGTGGGCTCCTCCTTCACGCCCATGTCCAGCTGATCCGGCGCTTGCAGAACCCAGTTCGCCCCGTCGTAGCTGAGGGTGAAGGCGGCGGTGCCCACAGTATGACCCATCATGCAGTGCTCATCCGCCGGTTCGTAGGGCGGAACCACCCGAACCAGATCCTTCATGGTCTCATCCGCCGGACAGAACAGCAGTTCAAAGCGGATGGAATTGTCCGGGTTAAAGCTGATCCGGCGGAAGTCGCAGGCGTAAACATAGGCGCGGCCATCCCGGATATGTTCGTAGCCGTTGAAGAAGTCCTCCGGGAGAACACAGCTTCCCGTAATGTAGCGGCGGTCGAAGTCCTCGCTGTCCGGGTCGCCCTCGTTGTGGGAATAGGTGACGGCCATCATCCGACCGTCCTTACTGTAAGCCGCCACGTTGTTTTGGTTGAAGCGCAGCAGGAGATCATCCTGGGTGTCAAAGGCATCGGCGTAGGTGAGCGCCCCGTTGTTCCACTCGTACACCTCGTACCGGGCGAAGCCGGCATTCATCCACTGGAGCGCCAGCTCGTTCTGCCCGTCGCCGTCGAAGTCCCGGACAAACAGGGCGGGGAACTGATCGGCGGTGACGGTGGAACCCAGCAGGTAGGCCGCGCCGTTCCACTCCAGCCAGGGAAGCCCGCCCCCGCCCTGCCACAGTCTGGCGGCTCCGGCCTCGGTGTCGGGGCTGGCCTCCGCCAGCAGCGCCGCCCCGGCGGGGAGATAGGGCGCGAGCCTGCCGTCCTCATAGGTGAACCAGGCCGCTTCGGGCTTCCGGTTCTGCGGGCCCCAGCCCGTGGCGGCCTCAAATTCCTCCCGGGTGGCCTTGGCGCCGTCCACGAAATAACGTTCGTCGGTTTCGCTGTGAATTTCACACCAAGTTATATTTTTGACTTCAAAGCCGTTTTCAGTAAACAGGGCAGAGCCAATGCCCCAATTAAACGCACTGCCGCTCCAATCAAAGGTGCCGTCCGACTTCAGGTTCCCAAAGGCGCGGTAGACGGGGTTGTAGCCGTAGATTTCGTCCCCCTGACGGTGGAGGATCAGGTAGCCCACAACGCTGTATAAATACTCATACTCCCCCTCGGGCCAGATGACCATTTCGTTGACGCCGTCCCGGTCCAGGTCGATGACGGCCAGCCTGCCCGCCTCCACCACGGCGTCGGGGAACTGGTTGTCCCCATAGTAGAAGGTTCTCAGGTCGTGGATGCCGTAGGTCCGGCCATCGCCCTCGGCATAATGGGAGTAGGCGGAGATGAACTGCCGCTCCCCGTCCAGCACCTCCTTCATCCACGGGTCCAGCAGGGCGGACAGTCCGGCCTCCGGGCCTTGGGTGGCGGTGGGCGTGGGGTCGGGAATGGGCTCGGATTCGTTCCGGGCGGACACCGGGTCGGTGAGCAGGCACACCGCCGCCAGCACCGCCGCGATGGAGCTGACCACAATCACCCACAGGGCGGGGCGGCGGTAGCCCAGCACGTGCTTGATGCGCCCCTTGGCGTCCCCCTCGTCAAAGGCCAGGGGGGAGGGGGCGGGCAGACGCCGCCCGGTGGCCAGGGCCAGCAGGGTATAGGAGTAATCCGCCTTCACCTGGGGGCCGAGCTGCCGCACCACCGCCTCGTCGCAGGCGGCCTCGATGTCCCGGCTCATGAGGACGTAGGCGGCCCACACCAGCGGGTTGAACCAGTGGAGGGCCAGGGCGACCCAGCACACGGGCTTAACGATGTGGTCCAGGCGGCGCAGGTGAGCACGCTCGTGGCAGAGGATGAAGCTCCTGGCCTGACCCGCCAGCCCCGCCGGCAGGTAGATCCGGGGCCGGAGCATTCCCAGGATGAAGGGGGAGTCCACCGCCGGATGCTCCCAGGCCCCGTCCTTGGCCCGGATCGCGCCGAACAGGCGGCGGCGCAGGCGCAGGTAGGAGATCAGGCCATAGCTCCCCATGGCCGCCCCGCCCGCCAGCCACACCCCGGTGATCATGGCCCGCCAGGGGAAGGGTGCGGGGGCCTCCGGCGAGGGCACGGCGGGGGCCTCGTCCCCGGGGAGGGTGAGGGCGGGGGGATTGGGATTGCTGATCACAGGGTTTACCGCCTGCCCCGGATTCTGGACGGGGGCGGTGGGGGTAACGGGGTTCGCGGGCTGCTGTCCGGCGTCCTGCTGGGGGAGGTAGAGCTGCCCTTGGGCGGGCCGGGCCTCCGGCACGATGGACAGGGGGCTTTCCAGGGACACGGGGATCAGCAGGCGGGCGAACACCACCAGCCACAGCAGGCAAAAAACCTGCCGGGGTGCCCGCTTCCGCAGGATCAGCCGCAGGACGATGAGGATGGCGGAGGCGTAGGCGGCGGTGACGCTGGCCTCCCACAAGATGTCAAGCATGGGAATCCTCCTCTCTGAAACGGTCAATGAGGGCCTTCAGCTCGTCGGCCTCGGCGTTGGAAATGGTTTTCCCGCCCATGAAGTGGGCCAGGAAGGAGGGGAGGGAGCCTTCAAAGGCCCGGTCCACCACCGCGCGGCTCTCCTCCCGGAGAATGTCCTCCTGGGGGACGGCGGCGGTGACCACCGCGTTTTCGTTGCGCAGGATGCCCCGCTCCACCAGCTTTTTGAGCACCGTATAGGTGGTGGACTTCTTCCAGCCCAGCTCCTTCTGGGACAGCTCCACCAGCTTCCCGGAGGGCAGGGGCTCGTTTTCCCAGACGATGCGGGCGAAACGGTACTCGCCCTCCGCCAGCCGTAAATGCTCCATAACATGGACCTCCTTTTGGTCTATAGCTATCGACCTACTTGCAGTCTATCACGATAGACCAGCTCTGTCAACCCTCTTTTTCCAAAATCAGAAAAAACTTTCGGAAGCCCCTGGAGGGAAAAGGACAGGAGGTTCGAGGCTGGAACCGCGGGGCAAAAAGCAAGCCCTCCCCCTGCCCGCGGCGGAGGGAGGGCTCATCGTTAAAAGGCGCGGCCGATATCAGTGCGGAAGTGCATATCCGTAAAGGAGATGGGTTTGGCGGCGGCATAGGCGTTGTCAATGGCCTGCTCCAGGGTATCGCCCAAAGCGGTGACGCCTAAGACACGTCCGCCGCTGGTGACAATTTGTCCGTCTTTTTCAGCGGTGCCCGCGTGGAACACCACGGCGGATTTTCCCGCCTCCTCCAGCCCGGAGATGGGGAAGCCCTTCCGGTAGTCCAGCGGGTAGCCCCCGGAGGCCAGCACCAGGCAGCAGGCCGCGCTGTCCTTCCAGCGGAGGTCCAGCTGGTCCAGGGTGCCCTCCCGGCAGGCGGTGAAGATGTCCATCAGGTCGCTGTCCAGCAGGGAGAGCACCGCCTGGCACTCCGGGTCGCCGAACCGGGCGTTGTACTCCACCACCTTGGGGCCGTCCGGGGTGAGCATCAGCCCGAAGTAGAGGACCCCCTGGAAGGGCCGTCCCTCCGCCTTCAGCGCGGCGATGGTGGGCAGGAAGATCTCGTCCACGCACCGCTGGGCGATCTCCGGCGTGTACTGGGGCGGGGGGGAGATGGCCCCCATGCCGCCGGTGTTGGGGCCCCGGTTGCCGTCGTAGGCCCGCTTGTGGTCCTGGCTGGCGGGCATGGGGTACACGTGCTCGCCATCGGCAAAGGCCAGCACCGTCACCTCCGGCCCGGTCATGCACTCCTCGATCACCACCGTGGAGCCGGATTGGCCAAACTTCTTGTCCTCCATCATCTCCCGGGCGGCGGTCTTGGCCTCGTCCACGGTGGCGGCCACCACCACGCCCTTGCCCAGGGCCAGCCCGTCCGCCTTCACCACGATGGGCGCGCCCTGCTCCCCGATGTAGTCCAGTGCCTTGTCCAGCTGGGTGAACGTCTCGTATCTGGCGGTGGGGATGTGGTATTTCTTCATCAGCTCCTTGGAAAACGCCTTGCTGGCCTCGATCACGGCGGCGTTGGCCCTGGGCCCGAAGGCGGGAATGCCCGCCTCCTCCAGGGCGTCCACCATGCCCAGGGCCAGGGGATCATCGGGGGCCACCACCACGAAATCCATGGCGTTTTCCTTGGCCCACTTCACCATGCCGTCCACGTCGGTGGCCTTTACGTCCACGCACTGGGCGAGCTGGGCGATGCCGCCATTGCCGGGGGCGCAGAACAGCCCGGTGACCTTGGGCGACTGCTTCAATTTCCAGCAGATGGCGTGCTCCCGGCCGCCGGAGCCGACCACTAATACTTTCATAGATTGACAACCTTTCCTATAATTCTCCCCAATCAATGCAGTCGGGTGCACCCTGAGAGTGGAAAAACTCCAATGCACACTTCAGGGCATCGCTGGCTGGTATCACCTGCCAGGCGGCAATTTCATACTGGTCCCCGCAAAATAAAACCAGCCCTTCCGCATCCTCGTCGCCGAAGGAAACAAGCATCTCGCCGTCATCCTCCGTCTCAAAATAATTGACCACAGCTTGGCTGTCCTTTACCAAAACGGACAAACAGGGATACTTGTTATCTTCTGTTTTGGAACACCAGATTTCATTTTCTTCCTGAAAACAAGTTTCCAACTTGTTTTTGTATTCCTCGAAGGAGTCGCATTGAAAAGAACCCATGTTGCTACTGATAAACATGGTAAAGCACCCCTTAGTGGTGGAACAGCCGAATCCCGGTAAACGCCATCACCATACCGTGCTTGTCGGCGGTGGCGATGACGTGGTCGTCCCGGATGGAGCCGCCGGGCTGGGCGATATACTTCACCCCGGACTTGAAGGCCCGCTCCACGTTGTCCCCGAAGGGGAAGAAGGCGTCGGAGCCTACGGTGACCCCGGACTGACGGGCGATCCACTCCTTTTTCTCCGCCTCGGTGAGCACCTCGGGCTTCGACTGAAAGGTGTTCTGCCACACGCCGTCGGCCAGCACGTCCTCGTGCTCGTCGGAGATGTAGATGTCGATGGCGTTGTCCCGGTCGGGGCGGCGGATGCCGTCCACAAAGGGGAGGGCCAGCACCTTGGGATGCTGCCGCAGCCACCAGGTGTCCGCCTTGTTTCCGGCCAGCCGGGTGCAGTGGATCCGGCTCTGCTGGCCCGCGCCCACGCCGATGGTCATTCCGTCCTTCACGTAGCAGACGGAGTTGGACTGGGTGTACTTCAGCGTGATGAGGGAGAGGAGCATATCGTGCTTTGCCTGCTGGGGCAGCTCCTTGTTGGCGGTGACCAGGTTTTCCAGCATTTTCTCGTCAATGGCCAGGTCGTTGTAGCCCTGCTCAAACACGATGCCGTAAATACTCCTGCGCTCGATGGGGGCGGGGGTGTAGCCGGGGTCGATCTTCACCACGTTGTAGCCGCCCTTGCGCTTGGACTTCAGGATCTCCAGGGCCTCGTCGGTGTAATCCGGGGCAATGACGCCGTCGGACACCTCCAGGGCCAGATATCGGGCGGTGTCGGCGTCGCAGGGGTCGGACAGCGCGGCCCAGTCGCCGTAGGAGCACAGCCGATCCGCTCCCCTGGCCCGGATGTAGGCGCAGGCGATGGGGGACAGCCCGCCCTCAGGGGCGAAGTAGATCTTCCGCTCCACCTCGGACAGGGGCAGGCCCAGGGCGGCTCCGGCGGGGGAGACGTGCTTGAAGGAGGCGGCGGCGGGCAGGCCGGTGGCCTGCTTCAGAGCCTTTACCAGCTGCCAGGAGTTCAGCGCGTCCATGAAGTTGATGTAGCCCGGCTTGCCGTTGAGCACCTCCAGGGGCAGATCCATGTCCCCCTTCATGAAGATGCGGGCGGGCTTCTGGTTGGGGTTACAGCCATATTTCAGTTCCAGTTCGGTCATGACTTGCACTCCTTTTCAGATAATTCGGACGGTTTTTGGACTTCCCGCACATCGGATCGGCCCATCAGGTAATCCAGGCTGACGTCAAAAAAATCCGCCAGACGGAGCAGGCCGGGGACATCGGGATAGGACTGGTTATACTCGTAGGCTTGATACGCTCTAAGTTGGACTCCACAGATGGTTGCCATATTCCACTGTGTCAGTTTGCGCTCCTTCCGCAAAGCGCGAACCCGTTCAGGAAAACTCGACATAATTCCTCCAATATGCTTGACATTCCACATATTCGCAGGTATAATAACAATGCTGTTTAAAAGTATGTTTTTTAAAAACATACTTTTAAAGAACACAAAATGGGGTGGGGACATGGAAAGGCGATTGACAAATCTGTTTTTGGACAATCCGGAATACGAGCATGAAATCTACCGCCTTTATTCTGAGCTTCCGGAGTACAAACAGGCGGCAAAGCTGGTGGCCCAATGGTCAGGGACGGTGAAGCAGCTTCTGGGGGAGGATGGCTTCCTCGCCTTTGAGGACGCTCTGGCGCACTATTACGGCATCCAGGCACAGGCGTCCTATCTCTTTGGCCTGCACCTGCGCCGGGAACTCTGCGATGCCCTGATGTGGGAGACCCAGATCGAGATTACAAGTGCTTGTTGATGATGGACGTCTCGTCCTCCCTGGTCTCCAGGTCGATGTACCGCACGAACAGGGACACCTTATTGTTCTCGTTCAGGGCCAGCCACAGCTCCTCCGCCAGGGTCTCCGCGTCGGGGGCGGTGACGGACACCCGCCGGGGCTCCCCCTCAAAGGAGGGCAGGGGACTGCCGTCGCTCTCGTAGGTGTGGATGAAGTGGCCCACCCCCGCCTTGGGCGCGTCGTACTCGTAGAAATACCGGCAGGCGCAGGCGGGATCCCCGTCCAGGCTCTTGAGGATGGACAGGTCGTAGGAGCCGTTGGGCTTCACCACGCCGGAGATCCGGGGGGTGTAGTTGGGGCCGTCCGGCTCGAAGGTGCGGGTGTTCAGGGCGTGGCGGTAGCAGTGGCCCGCCAGGATATTGTCCCGGATGGTGTCGGTCTGGTCGCCGTTGGTGACGATGGTGATGCCGTTGTCCATCCGCCGCACCGGATGGTAGATGATGAGGGAGGGGTCGGTCATTTTGGACTCGTCGAAGGCCTTGGTGCGGATGCCGTCCTCCGTCTCCTCAAAGACCCGGTTGCGGCTGTTCTCGCTGCGGCCCATGATGAAATAGGCGATAACGGCGTACCTGTTGTCCGCCGAGCGGCCCAGCATAATGCCCCGGCCGGGGTAGGGATTGTCCTGTAAATAGGCGGTCATATCGATCATTGCAGACACTCCTTTGAAAGATTTAACGGCTTCAGAATCCGCACCGTGCGGCCCTCCACCCGCAGGCGGCCCTGGCAGAACAGGGACACCGCCCGGGGCAGGATCACCCACTCCGCCCGCTCCATGATCCGCCGCTGGAGGGTTTCCGGGGTGTCGTTTTCCGCCACCTCCACCGCCTTTTGCAGAACGATGGGGCCGCCGTCGCACTCCTCGCTGACAAAGTGGACGGTCGCGCCGGACACCTTCACCCCGTATTCCAGGGCCTTCTCGTGGACATGAAGCCCGTAGTACCCCTCCCCGCAGAAGGAGGGGATGAGGGCGGGGTGGACGTTCAAAATGGCGTTGGGATAGGCCCGGACCATCTCCCCGGTGAGTATGACCATGAAGCCCGCCAGCACCACCAGATCGATGTTCAGCGACTTGAGCTTGTCCACCAGGGCCACCGTCATGGCCTGGTTGGAGGGGTAGTCCCTCCGGGCCACCACATAGCCGGGTATGCCCGCCTTGGCGGCCCGCTCCAGGGCGTAGGCCCCCTCCTTGGAGGCGATGACGGCGGCGATGCGGCCGTTGATGATCTCCCCCCGCTCCTGGGCGTCGATAAGGGCCTGTAAATTGGTGCCCCCGCCGGACACCAGCACGGCGATGCGCTTGACGCTCATAGAAGCTCCACGCCTCCGCCGGAGACCACCGTGCCGATGACCCGGGGAGACTCCCCGGCCCCGTCCAGGGCGGACACGGCCTTCACCACGTCCTCCTTGTCCACCACCAGCACCATGCCGGTGCCCATGTTGAAGGTGTTGAACATATCCCGCTCAGGGATGCCGCCCTTCTCCTGGAGCAGGCGGAAGATGGGGGGGATCTGGAGGGAGGACTTGTCGATCCGGGCACCCAGCCCCTGGGGCAGGCACCGGGGGATGTTCTCATAGAAGCCGCCTCCGGTGATGTGGCTGACGCCGTACACGCGGGCGGCCTGGAGCGCGGCCAGCACGGGCTTGACATACAGCCTGGTGGGGGTGAGCAGCTCCTCCCCCAGGGATTTGCCGTCCAGCTCGTCCAGGGGCTTGGACAGGTCGGCGTGCTCGATGTCGAACACCTTGCGCACCAAAGAGAAGCCGTTGGAGTGCAGGCCGCTGGAGGGCAGGGCCAGGATCACGTCCCCGGCCTTCATCCGTGTGTTGTCGATCATCTTGGACTTGTCCACAAGGCCCACGGCGAAGCCCGCCAGATCATAGTCGCCGGGGGACATGACGCCGGGATGCTCGGCGGTCTCGCCGCCGACGAGGGCGCAGCCCGACCGGACGCAGCCCTCCGCCACGCCGGACACGATAGACGCCACCTTCTCCGGCTCGTTTTTGCCGATGGCGATATAGTCCAGGAAGAACAGGGGCGTGGCCCCGCAGCACACGATGTCGTTGACGCACATGGCCACGCAGTCGATGCCGATGGTGTCGTGCCTGTCCAGAAGCTGGGCGATCCGGATCTTGGTGCCCACCCCGTCGGTGCCGGACACCAGGATAGGCTCCTCCATGCCGGATACGTCGGGGGCGAACAGCCCGCCGAAGCCGCCGATGCCGCTGACCACGCCGGGAATCCTGGTGCGCTCCACGTGCTGCTTCATGAGCTGTACGCCCTTGTACCCGGCCTCAATGTCCACGCCGGCGGCGGCGTAGGATTCAGAATGGGAGTTGTTCATTGTTCCGCCCCCTTCCAAAGCTTACACTGCTCGATGCGCCTGCCGCCGTCGCCCTGCTTCTCGTCGTAGGCGAACTGGTTCAGCAGCTGGCAGGGGAAGGCCTCGCACTGGCCGCAGTGGGCGTGCTGTTTCCCCTCGGTGCAGGATTTGACGGGGCAGCTGTCCCCCCAGAAAGGCTTTTGGATGTTGACGCAGCCGGTGCAGCCCATCTGCTCCCGGTATTCACATTGGCCGCACAGGATGCCGCATCTTGACTCAACCATACGATCCCTCTCCTTGTCTATTATTCTCTGCCCGTCCAGCAGTAGGTGCAGATCTTGTCCCGGTCGATGCCGATGGCCTCCAGCAGTCCGTCCAGGGACTGGTAGCCCAGGGAGTCGAAGCCCAGCTTCTCACAGATGCCCTTCAGCAGGCACTGGCCCCGCTCCGTGCCGGAATCGGCGTACTCGTCCAGGTGCCGCTGCCCCTCGTCCCCCTCCAGCTCCTGGACGATGCGGCGGGCCAGCAGCTCCATGGAGGAATTGCTCCGGGAGAAGTTCAGGTACTTGCAGCCGTGCATGATGGGGGGGCAGGCGGAGCGCATATGCACCTCCTTGGCCCCCGCGCCGTACAGGAAGTCCACCGTCTCCCGCAGCTGGGTGCCCCGGACGATGGAGTCGTCCACAAAGAGCAGCTTCCGGCCCTGGATCAGCTCGGGCACGGGGATCTGCTTCATCTTGGCCACCTGCTCCCGCACCTTCTGGCTGGCGGGCATGAAGGACCGGGGCCAGGTGGGGGTGTACTTCACGAAGGGCCGGGCGAAGGGCTTGCCGCTGGCGTTGGCGTAGCCGATGGCGTGGGGCACGCCGGAGTCGGGCACCCCCGCCACCCAGTCCACGTCGGGCAGGGTGCCCGCCGCCTTCTCCGAGCGGGCCATGATCTCCCCGTTGCGGCAGCGCATGACCTCCACGTTCTTTCCCTCGTAGTTGGAGTTGGGGTAGCCGTAATAGGTCCACAAAAAGGCGCAGATCCGCATATTCTCCCCGGCGGGGGCCAAAGTCTCCCAGCCCTCGGGGGTGATGCGTACGATCTCGCCGGGGCCAAGCTCGTACGCGCTGTCATAGCCCAGCTTGGTGCAGGCGAAGGACTCGAAGGACACGCAGCAGCCCTCGACGTTCTGCCCGATGAGCACCGGAAGGCGGCCCAGCCTGTCCCGGGCGGCCACAATGCCCTCCGGGGTGAGTATGAGGATGGTGGACGAGCCGTCGATGGCCTCCTGGGCGTACCGGATGCCGTCCACCAGGGTGTCCTTCTGGTTGATGAGGGCGGCGGTCAGCTCGGTGGAGTTGACCTTTCCGGAGCTCATGGCCATGAACTGCCGGGCATGGCCGTTGAAATAGTCCGACACCAGCTGGTCGGCGTTGTTGATGATGCCCACGGTGGAGATGGCGTACAGCCCCAGGTGGGAGCGCACCAGCAGGGGCTGGGGGTCGGTGTCGCTGATACAGCCGATGCCCGCGCAGCCGTGGAAGTCCCGGAGATCCTTCTCGAACTTGGTGCGGAAGGGGGTGTTTTCGATGGAGTGGATCTGCCGCTGAAAGCCGTCCTGCTCATCGTAGAGGATCATGCCGCCCCGGCGTGTGCCCAGGTGGGAGTGGTAGTCCACCCCGAAAAAGATGTCAAGGCTGACGTCGCGCTTGGAGATCGCGCCGAAGAATCCGCCCATAAAGAGCCTCCTTACCTATATTAGCCCTCAGGCGAAAAACAGCTTGGACAGGGTCATGGGGTCGATATACTGCCCGTCCTTGTAAACGCGCATATTGCCGGAGGCGATCTCGTCGATGAGCATCACCTTTCCGTCGGCGTCGTAGCCGTACTCGAACTTGATGTCATAGAGGACAAGGCCCTTGGCCTTCAGGTCGTCGGCCACGATCTGGGTGATCTTCTGGGTCATGTCCTTGATGTCGTCATACTGGGCCTCGGTCATGACGCCCAGGGCCACCAGGGCGTCCTTGGTCACCAGGGGATCGCCCTTCTCGTCGTTCTTGAAGGTGGTCTCCACGTAGGCGGGCAGGTCCGCGCCCTCCTCAATATACTCGCCGTACCGCCGGAAGAAGGAGCCCACCGCCTTGTGGCGGCAGATAACCTCCAGCCCCTTGCCGAACACCTTGGCGGGGAGAACCTCCATGGTGGTGTCCCCCAGGTCGGCGGAGACGTAGTGGGTGCGGATGCCGGCGGCGTTGATCTTCTCGAAGAAGTAGATGGACATACGCAGGTTCACGTCGCCCACGCCCTCGATGGTCAGGCCCACGGAGTTCTCGCCGGGGTCGAACACGCCGTCCTTCCCGGTGCAGTCGTCCTTGAACTTCAGCAGGTAATTGCCTTTGTCCAGGGCGTAGACGTTCTTGGTCTTTCCGGTGTAAACGAGTTTGGTTTCCATGGTAAATTTCCTCCCAAAATAAAATTGTTGTTGGTTCTGACGGTCAGCCCCTGAGGGCCATATCCACGATCTCGTCCACGGTGGGATCCCGGTCCTCCGGGAAGCCCTGGACGAGCTGGGGATAGTAGATCAGGTCGCTCCCGCCGGGATGGGGGATGCCTTTCGCGAATTTGACTACCAGCGCGGTGTGTTCCGCCTCGGTGAGCGTCCGCCCGGTTTTTGGCTCCCGGACGGTCTGGATGGCCTTCACCAGCTCGGTCAGCTCCGCTCGGGACAGTTCCTGGGACATCCGCGTTCCCTCCTCAGCAGCCCAGCTCCGCCTGGAGCCTGGACTCCTTCTCCGCGATCTGGGCGGCCATCTTCTCCCGGGCTTGGTCCAGCCTGGCGGCCAGTTCCTCGTCGGACACCGCCAGGATCTGGGCGGCCAGCACCGCGGCGTTTTTCGCCCCGTTGATGGCCACCGTTGCCACGGGGATGCCGCTGGGCATCTGGACGGTGGCCAGCAGGGCGTCCAGCCCGTCCATGGCTCCCCCCTTCATGGGAATGCCGATGACGGGCAGGGTGGAGTTCCCGGCGAAGGCCCCCGCCAGGTGGGCGGCCATGCCAGCGGCGCAGATCAGCACGCCGAAGCCGTTTTTCCGGGCGTTTTTGGCGAAGTCCGCGGCGGCGGCGGGGGTGCGGTGCGCGCTGAGTATGTGGGCCTCGTAGGGTATGCCGAACTCACTGAGCTGGGCGCAGGCCCCCTTGACCACCGGCCAGTCGGAGTCGGAGCCCATGATGACGGCGACTTTTTTCACAGTAAACCCTCCTTGCAAAAAGTAAAACAGGCCGCCGCGCGGGTGCGGGCAGACCTGTTTTGGGCTTAGTTGGTGGATTTGGACGCAAGGGTGCCGCGGAGACGAAAGACCGGACGGACCCGGACGGAACGCTTCATGGCGCAGCACCTCGCTCCAAAAAATTCACCGTTATTTTATCGAAATTATTCTTGAAAATCAAGGGGCCAGCGGATTTTCGTAGGCTTATACAATCCGCCGGGGGCGGGAGGGGCGAACCATGGCGAAACCATCAAAACAGGCCCACGGCCTCAAAAATGGAGGCCACCTGGGCCGCCCGCTCCGCCCAGGAGGACTGCTGGGCGAAGGCCCGCCGCTGGGCGGACAGGGAGGGGTCCTCGTCCAGCGCGTCCCGGCAGGCTCGGAGGAAGCCCGCCCCGTCGTAGGCGGAATGGATCAGCTGGGGGTAGGGGTCGGGCACGTTGGGGTCGGTGACGGCGGCCACCGGCTTTCCGGCGGCGAAATACTCATAGATGGCGGCGGGCACCACGTCGCTGTCCCGGCGGTCCAGGCGGGCCAGGTCGAACAGCACGTCGCAGCGGCACAGGCAGTCGGGCAGGTCCAGGGAATTCACCGGCCCGGTGAGGATGATGTTGTCCTGGCCCTGGAGCTGCTGGGCGGCGGGCTTGGTGGCCCGGCCCATGAGGACGAAGGTCCACTCCGGGCGGCGGTGGGCGGCGTAGAGCAGAGGCTCCAGATCCACCTTTCCGGTGACCGCCCCCACCCGCCCCAGGATCACCCGGCCGGGGAGGTTTTGCAGGGCCGGGGGGACAGGGGGCTCCCCCTGGGCAAACAGCAGGGGATTCACCCCGTTGGGCAGCAGGGCGATGTTGTCGCTGCAGGGGGACAGCCGCCGGATCAGCCCGAAGGAGGCGGCGAACACCACCTCGGCGTGGCGGGTGAGGTCGCTCTCCAGCTCCAGGAAGGACTCGTCCCAGTAGCGGTGGCAGTCGTACACCGCCCCCCGGTAGGCCAGACGGTCCAGGAACTGGGCGTGGACGGGGGCGGTGCACCACAGCACCGGCTCCTGGAAGCGGTGCTTGGCCATGGTTTTCTGGAGGAAGTCCGCCGCCCGGTCCAGCCGCCTGCGGGCAAACAGGGACTGCTCCCGGGGCCCCGGCAGGGGGACGGGCAGGGTGTAGGCGGTGATGTGCTCCCGCACCCGCCGGCCCTGCTCCGGCCTGGGGACGCCCTTGGGGGGCGGCGGCTCGATAAAGAGGACCCGGGCGTCCCCCAGGCGGGCCAGCAGCTGCTGGGTGCGGTTGGCCCTGGCCCGCCAGGGGGCGTAGGACAGGCAGAGAAGCTGCTTCACGGCGCGCCCTCCTCTAACAGCAGGGCGGCCTGCTCCCGGTTGATCCGCTCCAGCTCCACCAGCCGGGCGGTTTTGGCGGCCAGTGCGGCCCGGTCCCGGGTGCGCTCCTCGGCGGCGTCCAGCAGGGCGGACAGGCGGTCGGCGGTGATCTCCTCCAGGGGGGCGTACAGGTCCTGATCCACGCAGTCCAGGAAGGCGTTCACCTTGGGGTCGTACACCACCCCCACCAGGGGCACCCCCCGGGCGGCGGCGAAGATGAGGGCGTGCAGGCGCATGGACAGGGCCACGTCCATCCGGGCGGACAGGGCGATGGCCAGCTCCGAGGTGGGGCAGGGGGGGAGGACGGCGGCGGGGGCCCGCTTCAGCCGGGCGGCCACTTCTTTTGCCGCCGCTACGTCCTTCGTCCCCTCGATGGGGAGAAAGACGGGCAGCAGATGGTGCTTTTCGTAGGCGCGGTCGATGGCCTGGGCGAACACGTCCAGCTTGTCCTCCAAGCCGGGCCAGGGCCGGACGGTGACACCCAGATACCGCTGGCCCTCCCGGGGGCGCAGGCCCGCCTGCTCCAGCACGGCCTCCGCCTCCTCCGCCGGGGCGGCGGGCAGGGAGACGGCGGGGTCCGCCGCCACCTGAATCCGGGGGCGGTCCACCCCCAGGGCGGCTAGCTCGTCCAGGGAGGCGTGGTCCCGGAGGGTGATGGCGTCCACGTTCCGGTTGATGATCCGGCCCGCCCGCCTCCGGTTCCGGGGGGACTGGATCGGCCCGATGCCGCAGCCGTACATCATCACCTTACAGCCCAGGCGGCGGGCGGCGGACAGGGTGAACAGGTAAAACCACAGGGAGCGGTGGCTGGTCACGTCCTGGATCAGGGAGCCGCCGCCGTTGGCGTACAGCACGGATTTGGACATACGGCGGCAGAAGGCGGGGAGGTTGAAGGTGTAGACGGCCCCCACCCGGTGGACGCGCCGGGCGGCCTTGGGCTTCCGGGTCATAACCCACAGGGGCATATCCGGGTCGATGGAGCGCAGCTCCGACACCAGGGCCTTCAGCACCGCCTCGTCCCCGGCGTTGTTCTGACCGTAGGCCCCGCAGAGGATGACGCCGTCCCGCCGGCGGGAGGCCCTCGCCCTCCGGCGGAGGATGGTCTCATAGATGTCCAGCTGCCGCCGGACGGTGTTCTCAATGGAGTAGTCCTCCCGGGCCTTTTCCAGCAGCTTGTCCCCCAGGCGGCGGCGGAGGGACGGATCGGCGGCCAGCTCCGCCAGACAGCGGGCCAGGGCCTCGTGATCCCTGGGCTGGAACAGCAGCCCGGTGACGTTGTGCTTGATGAGGGCGGGCACGCCCCCCACGCAGGTGGCCACGGTGGGCAGGGCGAACCTGGCCCCCTCGGGCAGGGAGTAGGGGAAGCCCTCGGACAGGGAGGTGAGTGTGTTGATATCCAGGGCGTGGTAGAAGCTGTCGGTGTCCTCCACCCAGCCCGCGAAGCACACCGCGTCCGCCACCTCCAGCTCCTGGGCCAGCTGGCGCAGGGCGGGGCCTTCCTCGCCCTCCCCGGCGATGATCAGGCGGAGCCTGGGCTGCTCCCGGCGGGCCAGGGCGAAGCCCCGCAGGAGGGTGCCCATGTCCTTCACCGGGTTCAGCCGGGCGGCGATGCCCGCGATCACCGAATCGTCCGGCCAGTCCAGCCCCAGGGAATCCAGGTATTCCCGCCGGGTGAGCTGGGCGGCGGGGTTGGAGAAGTCCAGGCCGTTGGGTATGTCGAACACGGCCTGGGGATCGTACCCCCGGTCGATGAGCAGATCCACCATGGGCCGGGACACGCCGATGTGGTTGGGGATGCGCCGCAAAGCCCAGCTGTTGAGGGTGCCGAAGGTGAGGGCGGCCAGGGGGCGGCCCATGTAGTCGATCCTGGGGTCGGAGTGGACGGTGGACACCAGGGGCAGTCCGGTGGACCGCTTCAGCAGGGCCCCCATCAGGTTCCCCCGGGAGCCGTGGCAGTGGATGAGGTCGTACCCCCCCTGGCGGATCTTGTCCCGGAGGGCCTTCAGCACGGCGGGGGGACTGCCGGACAGCACGTCGGTGTGGATGCCCAGATCCCGGGCCTCCTGGGTGAAGGGCCCGTCGGTGAAGCACACCATATCCGCCTGGATGTGCCGGTTCAGCCCCTGGAGCAGGGTGTGGATATGGGTTTTGGCCCCGCCGGTGTCCCCGCCGCTGATCAGATGGATGACTTTCATATTTGACCTCCAAAAAGGCTTGCCATGGGGCAGGCCGTGGGTTACAATGGATATGGATCAAATTTATTATACATAGCTTTGGCCCCCGGGTCAAGGCGGGGAGGGATAAGGATGCCGGATTTCATCCAACAGCTGGACGAGCAGGTCCTGGTCTGGATCGCCCAAAACGTCCGGAACGGGGTGCTGGACCCGCTGCTGAAGCTCTACACCCAGCTGGGGAACACGGGGATGCTGTTCATCGTGCTGGGGCTGGCGATGCTGTTCTTCAAGCCCACCCGGAGGGCGGGGGCTTCGGCGTTGTGCGCCATGCTGATTGGTCTGATCGTGGTGAACTTCACCATCAAGCCCCTGGTGGCGCGGGAGCGGCCCTGGCTGGTGATTGAAAATTTCGTCAACCTGGTGCCGGAGCACGACCCCAACTCCTTCCCGTCGGGGCACACCAACGCCGCCTTTGCCTTTGCCGTTGCCGTGTGCCTGTCCGCGCCCAGGCGGTGGATGAAGATCACGGCGGTGTGTTTGGCGGCGGTGATGGGCCTGTCCCGGCTGTACGTGGGGGTCCACTTCCCCAGCGACGTGCTGGCGGGGGCGGTGATCGGCTCCCTGTGCGGGCTTCTCGGCGCGCTGGCGGTGAAAAAGGGGTGGGAGCGGATCAGCCGCCGCACCCCCCAAGCTCCAGAATAACCGCCTGGGCCAGCAGCAGCCCCGCCGCCGCGGGCACCCACATCGCGCTGGCGGGGACGGAGCGGCGTCCCGGGGGCGGGGCCTCGTCCCCCTCCTCGGCGTTGCAGGCCAGCTCCGGGGAGAACACCACCTTATGGCGGGCGATGCCCCGCTTCCGCAGCTCCTTGCGCACCACCCGGGCCAGGGGGCAGCCCTCGGTCTGGGCGATGTCGGCGATGCGCAGAAGCTGGGCGTCCCGCTTGTTTCCGGTGCCCAGGGCGGAGATGATGGGGATGCCCCGGGCGTGGGCCGTCTCGATGAGGTCCAGCTTGCAGCTCACCAGATCGATGGCGTCCACGATATAGTCGTACCGGGTTTGGAAGAAGTCCTCCCGGCGGTCCGCCTCGTACCGGGCGGCTACGGGGTGGAGGACGCAGCCCGGCGCGATGTCCGCCAGCCGCAGGGCGGCGGCCTCCGCCTTGGCCATACCCACGGTGGAGTGGAGGGCGGCGCATTGGCGGTTCAGGTTGCTGACGGACACGGTGTCCTGATCCACCAGGGTCAGCTCCCCTACGCCGGAGCGGCACAGGGCCTCGGCGCACCAGCCCCCCACGCCCCCCAGCCCGAACACCGCCACGTGGGCGGCGTTCAGCCTGTCCATGGCCTCCCCGCCCAGCAGCATCCGGGTACGGATAAATTGTTCGTCCATAAGAACGCCTCCTGTAAGAAGCTGTACCAACCGCCTCAGCACCCAGCTTTGCGGCCCAAATTGCCGCTGGCCTCGTCAGGCAAAAGTCCGCTTCGTATGAAATACCCTTTGGGCATTTCATACTGCGCTCCCTTTGCCTTCCTCTCCCCACAAAGCCGGAAGGGCGGCTTTGCGGGGGCCCCTGAGAAATCTTGAAATACACAAAGTATTCCTGCGATTTTTCGCCTTGCCACCGGCAATTTTGACTCGCAAATCTGAATACTTCGGCGATTGGTACAGCTTCTGAAAAGCAGGGGCCGGAAATCCGGCCCCTGCTTTGTAATTTCTTAGAGAATGCGGGCTCTTAATTGCCCAGGTAATCGGCTCCTCCCGCCAGGGCGGTCTGGAAGCCCTTGCCCAGCTCCTCCTTCCAGGCTTTCAGATCCTGCTCGGTGAGGGCGGAGCGCACGTCCCTGGCCCACTTGACCTCGCCGTCGCCCACCAGGTAGATGAAGTGGTAGCCGTAGTAGCCGCTGGAGGCACCCTCGGCGGCGGAGTGCTGCACCACCCCGGTGTCGCCGGGCTTGCGGGCGTCGTCGAACATCCAGTCATTGAACTCGGAGACGAACTCGTTCTGGGCCACGTCCTCATACAGCCCGCCGTCGGTGCCGTCGCTGTCGGCGGACTTCTCGTTGGCCAGCTTGGCGAAGGAGTCCTCGCTCTTATCGCCGCCCTCGAACTCGGCCACGATGGCGTCCATCTTCTCCTTGGCGGCGGCCCAGGCCTCGTCGGTGGGGGCCACGTACTTGCCGTCCTCGCCGGTGGTGTAATCCGCGGTGACCAGGATGTGGCGGACGGTCTTGGTGGCCTCGTCCACCCGCTCGCGGCCGTGGAAGGTGATGACGTAGTAGCCGCTCTCGCCGTTCTCCACCAGCTTATACTCGCCCTCCTTCAGCTTCAGCAGATCCTCCTTGATGGCGGAGGAAATGCCGCTGGTGCCCACGTTAGTGGTGTGGTCGGCGATGCTGGAGTCCTTCAGATCGTACTTCTTGGCCACGTCGGCCAGCTTGTCCCCGTCCTTGAGGGCCTTCAGGGCCTCGTCGGCCTGGGCCTTGGCGTCGGCCAGGGCCTGCTCCTTCAGGGTCTTGACCTTCTCCTCGTCGATGTCGTTGCCGTCCTTGTCCTTGGTCTCCACCGTCTCGGGGGTGAAGTAGAGATAGGAGTATTCAAAGGTGTCGTAGGTGTCGGCGTGGTCGTCCTCTTTGTAGTAGGCCTCCAGGTCGTCGGTGGAGTAGCCGCCGGACAGCTCCTTGCTCTTTTCGCTCTCGGCGATCTGGGCCAGCAGGTTGCGGGTGAGGACCTTCTCAAACAGCCCGCCGTTCATATAGGAGCCGTAGTTGGCCCTGAGGAAGGCGGAGTAGCTGTAGCCGTAGGCTGCGGCCTGGTTCTTGAAGGCCTTGATCTGGGCGTCCACGTCCTCCTTGACCTCGGCCTCGGTGTGGCCGTTCTTCTTGGCCTCGGCGGACAGGGCCAGCTCCTGCTGGACGGTGGTCAGGGCGGACTCCAGGAAGTAGTCCCGGTAGGACTTGTTCTCCTCCTGGTTATACATCTGCTCCGCGTCGGACTTGCTGTTATCCAGGCCGCTGCCGCCGAACATGGACATCGTGCTGTTAAACCTGTTGCGGGCGACATGGTAGTAATAACCCAGCTCTGCGGTGGACAGGCTGGCATCGCCCACGGTGGCGGCGGTGGCCCGGGCCTGGAAGAAGCCGGAGTTCCAGATCAGCAGGGCGGCCACCAGCCCGGCGATCACCACGCCGACGGCGGTATAGGTGATGGTCTTGCGCTTGCGGGCGGCCTGCTGCTGCTGGGCCAGGAGGGCCTTTTCGGACGGGCCCGCGCCCTGACGCTGTTTTTTCTCTCGAGATGCGCTCATGGTATGATCAATCCTCTCAGTAAATCATGTGATAGGGTGCGCAACGGCGCAAAGGCACATCGGTGATGTGCGCAATGCAGACATTATAGCATGGCGGGACGGAGGTTGCAAGAAAAAAATCGATCTCTGAAAAATATCTGAAAAGGCGGGAGGGCCTTGGCCCTCCCGCCTGATGCGGCCAAACCCCCGCCATGGCCGTGCCGCCCCGTTAAAAACCTGCACGTCAATGCAGGTGGGTCGCCTCCGCGCCGCTTTACCGCTTCCAACGTCCAGACACCTCCGGAGAGGGCCGGGAGGCCTGCGAGCCACGGCGCGAGGGGGCGTCCCGTTTCAGAAATGTGGGTTTTAAAAGGGCGGACACGTAGTTAGAACCTGGCAGGGGAAATGCGTCCGAGCCGTTGTGAGCAGCGAACTAAGTCCGGAGCGGAGCGAACTGGCCGGAGCCGCTGAAGGCGGCGCAGGACAGTTTGCGGAGTCGGAGGACTTAGAACCTGTATTCACAGCCGAAGATGCCGGCTGGGCGAGGGATTTTTTCGCCAGACAAGGCAAATTTTCGCAGGAATACTTTGTGTATTGCAAGAAAATTTAACGCAGGATGGCGGAAAAAGACCCGTCAAGACGGTGTTTGAGGTTGTGAATACAGGTTCTTAGGGCGCGCCGCGAACAGGCGAGGCGCAGGTGCGCCGCGTCCGAGCCGTCGTGAGCAGGCGGCGCGTGTTCCTCCCGGCTGCCGCCGGGGGCGTTATTCCTCCCCGTCCTCCTCGTCGGCGAACAGCTCCTCCATAAACTGCTCGTAAACCTCGTTCAGCTCCTGTTCGTCATCGATGTCGGCCAGCAGCTGCTCGCCGTCCTGCTCCACGACCCGCAGCAGGATCAGGCCGAAGTCCTCGTCGTCCTCGTCCATGTCGGCGGGTACGAAGGCCATGTACTCGCCGCCCTTGTATTCCAGGGTGCCCAGATGCTCCAATTCAAATTCATTGCCCTCGTCGTCGGTGACCGAGACGAAATCGGGGCCGTATTCTTCGCTCATGGCTTGCCGTCCTCCTTTGGTGGGCGGATTGCTTCCGCGTCCCCTATTGTAACGGGTGCGGCGGAAAAATGCAAGGGGGATTCAAAAAATTTCCGGGAAAATCCTGTCGGATCAGGCAGGTTCAGGCAGGGTGGACAAATTGGAAGTGCTGTGGTATAATAACCAAATCCGCCGGGCCGCCAGGGCGCGGCGGGCGAGAGGGAGAGATTTGTCGATTAACGGCTTTTATATGATGCTTGCGCGAAAAACCGTACCCGGCGGGGGAGAAGGACGCTTTCGGCACGCCGGGAATCCGGACCGCCCCCGGGCGGCATGACTACATCGGAGGTATCTCAACCATGCCAGAGACAAACAGAAGTCAAGGCGCGCCCCGCCGGGAACCCTCCCGGGACCGCGGCGAGGAGACGCGCCCCATCAGTAAAATGGCCCGCAAACGCCGCCGGCCCATCGGGGTGACCATCCTGATCCGCATCCTCCAGGTGATGGGCACCCTGCTGCTGCTGGGGGTGATCACCGGGTCGCTGCTGCTGTGCTACGCCGCCGTGTATGTCAAGACGGCGGTGATGCCCAAGGCCCACATCGACCTGTCCGCCTACACCCTGAACGAGAACTCCATCATCTATTATGAGGACAAGACCAGCGGGCAGTGGCGGGAGCTTCAGACCCTGATGGGCAAGGAGAACCGGGAGATCATCGAGTACAAGGACATCCCGGAGGATCTGATCAACGCCTTCGTGGCCATCGAGGACAAGCGGTTCTGGCAGCACCACGGCGTGGACTGGAAGCGCACCGCCAACGGCGTGCTGCGTATGTTCACCGGAGGCAATATCCAGGGCGGGTCCACCATCACCCAGCAGCTGATCAAAAACCTGACAGAATACGACGACGTCACCGTCACCCGGAAGATCGCGGAGATCTTTACCGCCCTGGACCTGGAGGACAACAACTCCAAGGAGGATATCCTCACCGTCTATTTTAACCGGATCTACATGGGCAACAACTGCTTCGGCGTGCAGGCGGCGTCCCGGTACTACTTCGGCAAGGACGTGTGGGACCTGAACCTGGCGGAGTGCGCCAGTCTGGCGGGGATCACCAACAACCCGTCCCTCTACGCCCCCTACGGCGTGGTGGACGTGGTGCGGTATACCTGTAAATCCTGCGGGGACTACTACCTGAACGAGAAGCCCGGCACCTGCGAGACCTGCGGCGGGCACATTTTTGACAACGGTGAGGTGTGGACCAACCGGGAGTATAACAAGGCCCGGCAGGAGCTGATCCTGAAGGAGATGGCCAAGCCGGACGAGGCCCGGGACAACAAGGGGTATATCACCGAGGCGGAGCGGGACGCGGCCATCGCCTACCCCCTGGTGTTCACCAAGGACGCCCAGGCCGGGACGGACGATCCGGACAATCCGGAGGACGCCCAGGCCGAGCCGAAGTCCAAGGCCACCCCCCGCTACTCCTGGTATGTGGAGGCGGTGATCAGCGACGCGGTGGACGCCCTGATGGAGGAGCAGCACATCAACGAGAAGGCCGCCAACCATCTGGTGTTCAGCGGCGGCCTGTCCATCTTCGTGCCCTACGACCCGGAGGTGCAGGCGGCGGTGGACACGGTGTTCAACGACCGCTCCAACCTGGATCAGGTGTCCCGGAAAACCGGCCAGCGGCTCATGTCCGCCATCACGGTGGTGGACAATTCCAGCGGCTATGTGGTGGCCATCGGCAACACCATGGAGAAGGAGGTGGACCTGGGGCTGAACCCCGCCGTTCACTCGCTGCGGCAGCCCGGCTCATCCATCAAGCCCCTGTCCGTTTACTCCCCCGCCATTGAGATGGGGCTGATCACGCCCGCCTCCGTGGTGGACGACAGCCCCCAGCTCCTCAACGGAAGGCCGTGGCCCTACAACGTGTTCCCGGTGTACGACGGGCTGACCACCGTTTGGGACGGCCTGACCGAATCGCTGAACACCGTGGCCGTCCGGGTGCTGGAGAAGGTGACTCCCCAGGCGTCCTTCGACTTCCTGGAGCAGAAGTACGGCATCACCACCCTGGTGGACAGCTATGTGGACAGCGGGGGGCAGACCCACTCGGATATCGACCGCAGCCCCCTTGCCATGGGCGGCCTGACCCGGGGCGTAACCACCTTTGAGATGGCGGCGGCCTTCGCCACCTTCCCCCGGAACGGGGCCTTCAACCCCGCCACCACGGTGCTGGAGATCAAGGACGCCTCGGGCAAGACCATCGTGGACCACCGCACCACTCCGGAGCTGATCATCAGCGAGCGGACGGCCTACTATATCAACTCCAACCTGTCCAACGCGGTGACCTCTCCCATGGGCACCGCAGGGAAGGCCCGCATATCCGGCCAGACCGTGGCGGGCAAGACGGGCACCACCAACGATGTGTTCAACTACTGGTTCTGCGGCTACACCTCCTACTACACCGCGGCGGTGTGGACGGGCTACCGCTACAACGAGAAGATCAACAGCAATTACGTCAATCCCTCGGTGACCATGTGGCAGAAGGTGATGGCCATACTCCACGAGGGCAAGGAGAACGCCCCCTTCCCCGTCCCCGGGGAGCTGGGGACCTACGACATCTGCAAGGACTGCGGCAAGCGGGCGGTGAGCAACTGCGCCAACGACTCCCGGGGGAACCGGGTGCAGTCCTTCCGCCTGCTCCGGGAGGACGCCCCCGCCGAGAGCTGCGTGTGCCACGTCCCCGTGCAGATCTGCACGGAAAGCCCCATCCTGAAGGGGGACGGCACCCCCAGCGGGTTCTTCCACGCGCCGGGGCCCTTCTGCCCGGAGGAGACGGTGAAAACCATCTGCTACGTGGACTTCCAGCGGGAGGTGGAGGTGCCATCGGTGTCCGTGGGGGACACCAACGCCCTGCTGAGCACCTACCAGAGATGGGCGGGCGGGGAGGAGGGGGCGTCGCCCTGCGACGTCCACACCGAGGAGCCGGTGGAGAGCGATCCCCCGGTGGACCCCAGCGTCTCGCCGGAGCCGGGCACGTCCGACCCGCCGGTGCCCACCGATCCCTTTGTGGATCCCACTCTGCCCCCGGCGACGGGAGAGCCGACCCTGCCCCCGGTGGATCCCACCGCGGAGCCGCCCGTTGAGACGCCGCCGGACGAATCCTATATCCCGGCGGTGGACCCAAGCCCCACCCTGCCGTGACCCGCGCCGCCCGCCGCCCGCCGCACCTGCGGCGGGCGGCGTTTCGCGCTGGCGGCTATATGATTGTGCCGAAGAATGGCGGCGGGGACGGGGCAGGTTTGGCACATTTGCGGGGAGAATCGGAATTGCGCATAGTCCGTGTGTGTGGTACAATAGACCACAGTACAAAGACAGCCGGGAAGGGGTGGGACAGGATGGACCAGGAGCGGGGCCCCAGATATTTTATTGTGGAGGCAGGCGTACTGCCGGAGATCTACCTGAAGGTGGCGGAGGCCAAGCGGCTGCTGGAGACGGGGGAGGAGCGGACGGTGAACGCCGCCACCCGCCGCACCGGCATCAGCCGCAGCGCGTTTTATAAATATAAGGACGCCATCCGGCCCTTCCAGGATATGCTCCACGGGCGGATTGTCACCGTCCAGATCCTCCTGCGCAACCAGCCGGGGGCGTTGTCCGGCGTGCTGAACCTGCTGGCGGACCGGGGGGGCAATGTGCTGACCATCAACCAGGCCATCCCCGGCGGCGGCGCGGCGGCGGTGACGGTGGGCCTGGAGACCAGCGGGCTGTCCGGGGGACTGGAGGAGCTGCTGGGAGAGCTGCGGGAGCGGCCCGAGGTGATCCGATGCGAGATCCCGGCGGGCTGAGAGCCTGTTTAAAATCTGGCGGAATGCCAGACAGGCGCGGATTTTTTCGCTGGGCAAGGCGATTTGACGCAGGAATACTTTGTGTATTTCAAGTCAAATCAACGCGGCCCAGCGGAAAAAGATGTGCCGGGATGGCGTTTTGATAGATTTTAAACAGGCTCTGAGGGAAAGGAAGGACGGTATTATGGTAAATGTGGCGATTTTGGGCTTCGGCACCGTGGGCTCCGGGGTGGCGGAGGTGCTTACCGGGCACGAGAGCAGCATAGAGCGGAAGGCGGAGGGCCTGATCCGGCTGAAGTATATCCTGGACGTGCGGGACTTTCCGGACAGCCCCTTCGCGGGCCGGTTTGTGAAGGACTTCGGGGTGATCGAAAACGACCCCGAGGTGGACATTGTGGTGGAGACCATCGGCGGGGCCGGGGTGGCCCTGGACTTCACCCGGAGGGCGTTGGCGGCGGGCAAGAGCGTTGTCACCTCCAACAAGGAGCTGGTGGCCGCCCACGGCTACGAGCTGACCCAGACGGCGAAGGAGAAGGGGGTGTGCTACCTCTTTGAGGCCAGCGTGGGGGGCGGCATCCCCATCATCCGGCCCCTGAGCCAGTGTCTGGCCGCCAACGAGATTTTGGAGATCTACGGCATTTTGAACGGCACCACCAACTATATCCTCACCCGGATGATCCGGGCGGGGCTGACCTTTGACGCCGCCCTGGCGGAGGCCCAGGAGAAGGGCTACGCCGAGCGGGACCCCTCCGCCGACGTGGACGGCCACGACGCCTGCCGGAAGATCTGCATCCTGGCGGCCATCGCCTTCGGGCGGCACGTCTACCCGGAGCAGGTGCCCACCCAGGGCATCGCCGGGGTGACCCTGGCCGACGTGGACTACGCCGAGAGCGCGGGCAAGAAGATCAAGCTGCTGGGCCGGGCCATCCGCCGGGAGGACGGGCGGGTGTGCGCCTACGTGGCCCCCCATCTGGTGGACCAGTCCAACCCGCTGGCGGGGGTGGAGGACGTGTTTAACGCCATCTCCGTCCAGGGGGACGCCATTGGGGACGTGATGTTCTACGGCCGGGGGGCGGGCAAGCTGCCCACCGCCTCCGCTGTGGTGGCGGACGTTATCGACGTGGCCCGGAACATGGGCCACCGGAAGGCCCTGTCCTGGGAGCCGGGGGGCCAGGACGCCGCCTGCGGCACGGACCAGCTGAAAAGCCGCTGGTATGTCCGGGCCAGGGCGTCGGTGGACGGGCTGCGCGCCGCCCTGCCGGGGTGCAAGCTGCTGGCCCGCCGGGAGAGCGGCGGGGACGAGTCCGCCTGCCTCTCTGCCGAGCCGCTGACCCGGGGGGAGTTGGATCAGGCGTTGGCGGGGCTGGAGGTGCGCTCCGCGCTGCGGGTGCTGGATTGAGCAGGAAGCGCGGAGGCGTGCGGAGCAGCGGGCTAACTCCGGAGCGGAGCAAAAGCAGGGGAGGCCCCAGGGGGGCCGGAGGGCTTTTGCGGAGTCGGAGGAGTTAGAACCGCGTAGCGCAGCCGCCGGAGCGTGACAACAGCAAAGCGCGGATGCTCCGCATAAAATGGAGTGCCGGATAGAAATCTCCATGAGAGGATGAATGGAACTATGGCATTGATCGTACAAAAATTCGGCGGGTCCTCGGTGGCGGACGCGGACAAGATCCGCAACGTGGCCCGCATCATTACCGATACTTATCAAAAGGGAAACCGGGTGGTGGCGGTGCTGTCCGCCCAGGGGGACACCACCGACGAGCTGATCGACAAGGCCGCCGAGCTGAACCCCGCCGCCTCCAAGCGGGAGCTGGATATGCTGCTGTCCACCGGGGAGCAGATCTCCTGCGCCCTGTGCGCCATGGCCATTGAGGGCATGGGCTTCCCGGTGGTGTCGCTGACGGGGTGGCAGGCGGGCTTCCGCACCAACTCCGGCTACGGCAACGCCCGCATCAAGCGGGTGCAGGGGGAGCGCATCCGGGCGGAGCTGGACAAGCGGCGGATCGTCATTGTCACCGGCTTCCAGGGGTTGAACAAATACGACGACATCACCACCCTGGGCCGGGGCGGGTCGGACACGTCGGCGGTGGCCATCGCCGCGGCGTTGAACGCCGACCTGTGCCAGATCTATACCGACGTGGACGGCGTGTATACCGCCGACCCCCGGCTGGTGACCAACGCCCACAAGCTGGACGAGATCACCTACGACGAAATGCTGGAGCTGGCGACGCTGGGCGCGCAGGTGCTCCACAACCGCTCGGTGGAAATGGCCAAGCGGTACGGCGTGAACCTGGAGGTGCTGTCCAGCTTCCAGAACAAGCCGGGTACGAAAGTGAAGGAGGTTGTCAAGACCATGGAAAAATCCCATATCAGCGGCGTCGCCAAGGACAAGAACGTGGCCCGTCTGGCCCTGGTGGGCCTGGAGGACACCCCGGGCATCGCCTTCAAGATCTTCTCCCTGCTGGCGAAAAACAACGTGAACGTGGATATCATTCTCCAGTCCATCGGACGGAGCGACACCAAGGACATCAGCTTCACCGTGGCCAAGGGCGACATGGAGCACGCCCGCCAGCTGCTGGAGGAAAACCGGGACAGCATCCAGTTTGACCACATCGACGTGTCCGACAACATCGCCAAGGTGTCCATCGTGGGGGCGGGCATGATCAACAACCCCGGCGTGGCCGCCGCCATGTTCGAGGCCCTGTTCAACGCGGGGATCAACATCAACATGATCTCCACCAGCGAGATCAAGGTGTCGGTGCTGGTGCACATCAGCGACGCGGACCGGGCGGTGCAGGTGATTCACGACCGGTTTTACGATGAATTTAACGGCGCGCAGTAAACAGCCGGGAGCCGGACCCTTGGGTCCGGCTCCTTTTTGTCTATTCTGCCAGGGGAAAAGGGTTGACTTTAGTATGAAACCGTACTATACTAATCGAGTACGATTTCATACCAAAGGAGGCTTCGCCCATGCCCCACGGCTCCAAGGCCCTGCGCCGCTTCAATCACCTGCTCAGCGAAACCGCGGAGGCGTACCACGACGCCTCGGTCCGGCTGGGCCTGTCCTACAGCATGATGCAGATCCTCTATACCGTCTATGACTACGGCGACGGCCGCCGCTGTCCCCTCCGGGAGGTGTGCGTTCAGACCGGGATCAGCAAGCAGACCATCAACTCCGCCCTGCGGAGGCTGGAGGGAGAGGGGATCGCCCGCCTGGAGCAGACCGGGGGCAAGCGGAAGGACGTGTGCCTGACGGAGGCGGGGCTGGCCCTGGCCCGGCGCACGGTGGCCCGGATCATGACGGTGGAGGACGGGGTGTTCGCCTCCTGGCGGCCGGAGGATGTTGAGACGTACCTGACCCTTACCGAGCGGTATCTCGCCGCCTTCCGGGTGGGGATTCAAAACCTTGAACCAGAACAGGAGCATCAAGAGGAACCATGATACAGCTATCCGATCACTTTGACTGCAAGCGTCTGCTGCGCTTCACCTTTCCGTCCATCATCATGATGGTGTTCACCTCCATCTACGGGGTGGTGGACGGCTTTTTCGTGTCCAATTACGCGGGAAAGACCCCCTTTGCCGCGGTAAACTTCATTTTCCCGGTGCTGATCATCCTGGGCTGTCCCGGCTTCATGCTGGGCACCGGAGGCAGCGCGCTCATCGCCAAGACCATGGGGGAGGGGGACAAAAAGAGGGCCAACCAGATCTTCTCCCTGCTGATCTACGTGGGGGCGGCGGCTGGTGTGGTCCTGGGGGCGGCGGGGATCGCCCTGCTCCCCTCGGTGGCCGTCCTGCTGGGGGCGGAGGGCCGGCTGCTGGCGGACTGCGTGACCTACGGGCGGATCATCCTGCTGGCGGGGCCGTTCTTCATGCTCCAGATGGAGTTCCAGTGCCTGTTCGCCACGGCGGAAAAGCCCAAGCTGGGCCTGACGGTTACGGTGGCGGCGGGGGTGACCAACATGGTTTTGGACTGGCTGCTGGTAGGGGTTTTCCGCTGGGGGCTGGTGGGCGCGGCGGCGGCTACCGCCGTCAGCCAGGCGGTGGGCGGGGTGATCCCGCTGATCTACTTCGCCCGGGAAAATTCCAGCCTGCTGCGGCTGACCCGCTGTCCCTTTGACGGGGCGGTGCTGCTGAAAACCTGCGCCAACGGCTCCTCCGAGCTGATGAGCAATATCTCCATGTCGGTGGTGTCCATGCTCTACAACGGCCAGCTCATGGCCAAGGCGGGGGAGGACGGCGTGGCGGCCTACGGCGTGCTGATGTATGTGAGCATGGTGTTTCAGGCCATCTTCATCGGCTACGCCGTGGGGACGGCCCCGGTGGTGGGCTACCACCACGGCGCGGGAAACCGGGGGGAGCTGAAGGGCCTGCTGCGGCGCAGCGTCCTGCTGATCGGGGGCTTCTCCGCAGCCATGTGTCTGGCGGGGGAGACCCTGGGACGGCCCCTGTCGGTGATCTTCGTGGGCTACGACCCGGAGCTGCTGGACATGACGGCCCACGCCTTCGCCATCTTCTCGGTGGCCTTCCTGTTCTCCGGCTTCGCCATTTTCGGCTCCTCCTTCTTCACCGCGCTGAACGACGGGCTGACCTCCGCTCTGATCTCCTTCCTGCGGACGCTGGTGTTCCAGTGCGCGGCGGTGATCATCTTCCCCATCCTCTGGGGGCTGGACGGTATCTGGTGGTCCATTGTGGCGGCGGAGGTGATGGCGGTGGCGGTAACGCTGGCCTTTTTAACCGCCAAGCGGAAAAAATACGGGTACGCGTAAAAAACGGGCGGCAGGGGAAAGCCTGCCGCCCGTCCGTCTATGTACGCGCTTAAAACTCGGAGAGGGTGATGGTCCGTCCGCCGTCCAGCCGGGACGCCTCCGCGGCCAGGGCCATCACGTGGCTCTCCACCGAGGCGTCCACCCCGGTGAGGCTCTGGGCCCCGCCCTCCGCCATGAGCCGGCAGAAGTCGGCCATCAGGCCGAAGTCGCCGCCGCCGTGGCCGGAGTACGTCCCCTCCTCCTGGTGGAGGTCGATGACCTCCTCCGGCTGGCCGAACCGGCGCAGGTAGAGGACGTTTTCCTCCATGTCCCCCTGGATCTCCCCCCGGGTGCCGGTGATCTTGATGGTGCGGTGGCAGTCCTGGGTGAAGGCGGTCATGGTGAAGGTGGCGTGGATGTGGTTGGCGAACTCCAGGCTCACCGTCTGGTGATCCACCACGTTGTTGTCACAGTGGAACACGCACCGCCCGTAAGGCCCGGTGCGCAGGGCGTCCCGGATTTTGTCCTCGTCCGGGTCGCTGGCCAGCACGGCGCAGGGCCAGCCCTTGCCCCGGCCCCGTATGCCGGTGCGGGGGTCGGTGATGTAGATCTTCTCCGCGTCGAAGGGGCAGTCCTCCTTGCAGGCGCAGCCGTCCAGACAGCGCAGGGCCGCCCCCTCCGGGGCGTTGTCCGCCGTGAAGTAGTCCAGGGAGCCGAAGCTCTGCACCCGCAGGCAGGGCTCCCCCGCCAGCCAGCGCAGTATGTCCATATCGTGGCAGCTCTTTTGCAGGATCATGGGGCTGGTCTCGCTGGAATCCCGCCAGTTGCCCCGGACAAAGCTGTGGGCCTGGTGCCAGTAGGCCACGTGCTCCA
>CAJUCA010000019.1 GCA_910585265.1 uncultured Oscillospiraceae bacterium
TGGCGGCGGCGCAGGAGAGCAAGCGGCTGGGCCTGTGCCAAAAGAGCCTGTTTGTCGTGCCCAACCACCTGACGGAACAGTGGGCGTCAGAGTATTTGCAGCTCTATCCCTCCGCAAACATCCTTGTGGCGACAAAGAAGGACTTTGAAACAAAAAATCGCAAGCGGTTTTGTGGACGCATCGCCACCGGCGACTATGACGCCATCATCATCGGCCATTCGCAGTTTGAGAAAATCCCCATGAGTGTAGAGCGTCAGATCGCCACACTGCGCCAACAGAAGCGGGAAATCCTCGAAGGTATCCGTGAATTGAAAGAGAGCCACGGGGACAATTTTTCCCGCAAACAGATGGAACGCACCAAGAAATCCATTGACGCCAAACTGGAAAAGCTGAACGACCAAAGCCGGAAGGATGATGTGGTTACATTTGAAGAACTCGGCATTGACCGGCTGTTTGTAGACGAGGCCCATTATTACAAAAACCTCGCCGCATTTTCTAAAATGCGGAATGTGGGCGGTATCAGCCAGACCGAAGCGCAGAAGTCCAGCGACCTCTATATGAAGTGCCGCTATCTGGACGAGCTGACCGGGGGCCGGGGCGTTATTTTCGCCACAGGCACACCTATCTCCAACACAATGGTAGAGATGTATACCATGCAGAAGTATTTGCAATATGCGCTGTTGCTGGAGAAGGAGCTGCTTCACTTTGACGCCTGGGCGTCCACCTTTGGGGAAACTGTCACCGCCATAGAGCTGGCCCCAGAGGGAACCGGCTACCGGGCCAAGACCCGGTTCGCCAAGTTCTACAACCTCCCGGAACTGATGGCGATGTTCAAGGAAGTGGCGGACATCCAGACGGCGGATATGCTCAATCTCCCCGTCCCCAAAGCCAACTACCACAACATCGTGCTGAAACCCTCGGAACAGCAGAAGGAAATGGTGGAGGCGCTGGGAAAACGGGCCGAGCGTGTCCGAAACAGGATGGTGGACAGCAGCGTGGACAATATGCTGCTCATTACCAACGACGGGCGCAAGCTGGCCCTTGACCAGCGGCTTCTCAACCCCATGCTCCCCGACAGCGACACCAGCAAAATCAATGCCTGCGCCGAAAATGTCTTTGAGATATGGCAGCGCACAGCAGATCAGCGTTCCGCACAAATGGTGTTTTGCGACCTGTCCACCCCCGGTAAGGAGCGGCCCATCGAAATGACAGAGAATGAACAAGGCACGTTTGAAATGGCCTCATTCCAAAATGTGTATGACGACCTGCGGGAGAAGCTGATTGCCAGGGGTATCCCGGCTGAAGAAATAGCCTTTATCCACGATGCCAACACGGACGTGCAGAAGAAGGAACTGTTCGGCAAGGTGCGTTCCGGGCAGATACGGGTGCTGCTCGGCTCCACGCAGAAGATGGGGGCGGGCACCAACGTACAGCACAAATTGATTGCGCTTCACCATTTAGATTGCCCGTGGCGACCCTCTGATTTACAACAGCGGGAGGGGCGAATTATCCGCCAGCGCAATGAGAACGACGAGGTGGACATTTACACCTACGTCACCGAGAACACCTTTGACAGCTATCTCTATCAGTTGGTGGAGGGCAAGCAGAAGTTTATCGGGCAGATCATGACCAGCAAAAGCCCGGTGCGCTCGGCGGAGGACATCGACGAAACTGCCCTGTCTTACGCTGAAATCAAAGCACTTTGCACCGGCAATCCCCATATTCGAGAGAAAATGGACTTAGATTTGGATGTTCAGCGGTTGAAGCTGCTGAAAGCCAACCATTTGAGCCAGCGGTATGCCCTGGAAGATCAGATTATCAAGTATCTGCCGCAAAAAATCGTGTCCCTGGAACAGCGTATTGAAGGCTACACCGCCGACAGAAATAGGCTGAAAGAGAACACCCACCCCAATGAGGACGGCTTTTCCCCCATGGAGGTGGAGGGCGTTGTCTACACTGACAAGAAAGCGGCGGGCAGCGCCATCCTCGCCGCCTGCAAAGCTATGACCAGCCCCGATCCTGTTCCCCTGGGCCAGTACCGGGGCTTCGCTATGGAACTGTCCTTTGAGAGTTTCACCAAGGAGTTCCGAGTCACCCTGAAAGGGACGCTCACCCATACCACCGGCCTGGGCACAGACATTTTCGGCAACATCCTCCGTCTGGACAATGTGCTGGGAGGTATGGAGGAACGGATGATTGTCTGCCGGGAGGAACTTGAAAACATCAATATCCAACTGGCTAACGCCAAACAAGAAGCGGAAAAGCCCTTCCCCCAGGAGGACGAGCTGAAAACAAAATCTGCCCGTCTGGATGAATTGAATGTCCTGCTGAATATGGACAAGCGGGAGAGCGAGATCGTGGACGGGGACGTGGGGGACGAAACTGATACCCCCGCCCGTGACGGCTCCGACCGGGAGCGGTAAGCATCGCACATTTGTCGTGCTGATGGTCATGCGGTATAATGGCCGCAGAAAACAGGCGGAGGTGAAAGCGGTGACTGACAAGATAAAATTTGAAACCTTTGTGGACGCCCAGGGCACAGCATTTCAGGAGTATGTGAGTTCCATCACCGCGAAGCTGCCCAAGGCGGACAAGGAGTACCAGGCCATCCGGGACAAGATCGAAAGTATTTACCGGCAGTACCCCCATGTGATGGAGGTGTTCGACACGGAACAGGCGTCGGCGCTGACCGAACAGGAGTGTGCGGCGCTCATTCAGGCCATGGGCCTGCAAAACCAGCTTGTGGAGATAGAGATACAGACGCTCTACCTCCGGGGCTGTTATGACGGCGTGGGCTATCTCAAAAAAGCGTGTGTCCTGTGACGAAGGGCGGCGCTGGCAGTCAGCCAGCGCCGCCCCCTACATAACCGGGAATAAAAAATTCATAGGAGAAAAAGCAAAAAAATGAAAATTTCCGTCAACCAAGTCCAGTGTAAGCGGTGCGGCAGTATCATCGTGTCAGAACACAGCCACGACCTCAAATGGTGCAAGTGCCGGGGCGTGGCCGTAGACGGCGGCAGGGACTACCTGAAACGGCTGACTGGCGACCCGCCCAGCGAATTTGTGGAACTCAGCAAGTGGGAGAAATAGCCATTTATTCGTTGATAATCAGCTTATTCAGATCAAAAAGTGCCGTTTTATAATTCTGTACCCGGTACAGGCGCTTGTTGGGATCGGGCTGCTCTATCACATGACCTTCTCGCTCTAAAAGCTCCTTTTGCGCTTCCTTGTCAAAATACCGGCCATAGTCTATCAGCATCCCCCGGAGTGAGATCATGCGCCAGTAGGGTATCAGGCTATCCCGGTCAGCCTCGCCATAGTCTTTCAGTTCTGTGATAAAGTCCACCCGCTGAACATCGGCGGGCCTCCAGAACAATTTTTTATCAAAGGGCATGATACCGCCGCCCTCGATCTCGCAGAAGTCAGCACCCTTCCGTCTGGCCCATATATCGCAGATGGCCTCCTGGGTGGTGAGCTTCCCCGCGGGGATCATGCACATAATGGTGGCGAATGTCTGCTTGTCCAAGTACGCCGTCTTTTTCGCGGCGGGGGTATATACCACAGGGCGTTTCTCTTTGTCCGGTTCAACGTGTCCCATTCATCGGCCCTCCATGTATAACTTTGCTTTTGCCGCATTATACCATCTTTTGCGCCCTTTTACAACAAGAACCGTACATAGCCGGGGAGATTTTCAATCCGAAAGTCCCCCCGGCTATTACTATCTCAAAAAAGGAGTTGATGAACCATGACAGGCGAGGAACTGCGGGACGAATTGTACCAGCGTATCGTGAACGCCCAAGCAAAGTACCGGGGATGGCTTTTGACCCAGCCGCCCAATGTAATCCTTGACCACGCTTGTGCGTACACCATCCGAGAGGACATCGTGATGGAAATGTCGGCGCTCAAACTGCCGGAGGCCCAGGTCAGGGCGCTGCTGAAATCCCACAACCCACTGGCAGACATTTACAAGGAATGGAACAAAGTGGAAACCCACCACATGGAGGACTTGCGGGACGTGATCGAGGCCCGCGCCGACGCTGTGATACAAGCTGAAAAGAAAGCGGGCCAGCGGGAGGGACGGTAGATGGGCTATGTTACGCCGGAACAGATCACCCAAGCAAAGGAGCTTGACCTGCTGACCTACCTCCAGCGGTTCGATCCCCAAGAGCTGGTACACGTCAGCGGCAGCACCTACTGCACCCGTGAGCATGACAGCCTGAAAATCAGCAACGGCAAATGGAATTGGTTTTCCCGCGGCATCGGCGGCAAGACGGCCCTGGACTATCTCATCAAAGTCCAGGGCTTTTCCTTTACCCAGGCGGTGGAGGCCCTGGTGGGCCAGAACTTCTCCCCTGTGCCCCGTGCGGCCCAGGCCAAGCCGAAGGAACGGGAACCACGGAAGCTGCTTCTGCCCCAGGCCAGCCGGTGCGCCACCCACATGGTCAGCTATCTCCACGGGCGGGGCATCGACTATGACGTGATCGACTACTGCATCCAGACCGGGCGCTTATACGAAAGCCAGCCCTATCACAACTGCGTATTCGTAGGCCGCGACCTGAAAGGCCAGCCCCGGTACGCCGCCCTGCGCGGCACCGTGGGGGACTTCAAGGGCGAGGCCCCCGGCAGCGACAAGCGGTACTCGTTCACGATCAACGAGAACCCCAGCGCCCCCGGCGTCCACCTGTTTGAATCGGCCATCGACCTGTTGAGCTACGCCACTTTGCTGAAAATGAATGGCCGGGACTGGCGGCAGGACGCTCTACTCTCCCTGGGCGGGGTGTTCAAACGGAAACAGGAGTTTGTTATCCCTCTCGCTCTCAGCCAGTACCTCCAAGACCACCCCGGCACCAACACGCTCTATCTCCACCTGGACAACGACGAGGTGGGCCGGGATGCGGCGGCGGGCATCATGGAGGGCCTGGGGGACAAGTACACGGTGCAGGACAGACCGCCGCCCTATGGCAAGGACGTGAACGACCTGCTTCAGCGGAAGCTGGGGCTGACACATCGAAAGGAGGAATGGAGCCGGTGAAGGACTATCAGGGCATGAAGATCATCGGCATCGACAACGGCTACGGCAACATCAAGACCGCAAACTGCTGTTTCCCCGCAGGGCTGACCGCCCATGACGTGGAGCCGGTGTTCAAGGATGAGCTGCTGGTGTACGGCGGGCGGTACTACCTGATCGGGGCGGGCCATAAGGAGTTTACCGCCGACAAGACCGGGGACGACGATTACTATGTCCTCACCTTGGCCGCTATCGCCCGTGAACTGAACGCATACGGGCTGACCGCCGCCAGGGTGCGCCTTGCGGTGGGTCTGCCCCTCACATGGGTGAGCCAACAGCGGGAGGACTTCAAAGCATACCTCCTGCGAAGCCGGGAGGTATGCTTTACCTTCCGGGGAAAAACGTATCAGGCAGAGATCGCCGGGGCTGACGTGTTCCCCCAGGGCTTTGCGGCGGTTGCCAGCCAAATCAGGGATTTCCAGGGCGTGAATATGCTGTGCGACATTGGAAACGGCACTATGAACATCATGTTTATCAACGACCGCAAGCCCGCCGCTGACCGAATGTTTACGGAGAAGTACGGCACCCACCAATGTATGCTGGCCGTCCGGGAGAACGTCATGCGAACCCACCACGCCACGGTGGACGACTCCATCATCAACCGGGTGCTGCGGTTCGGCACGGCGGACATTCAGGAGGATTACCTGACCACCATCCGGGAAACAGCCGCAGAGTATGTGCGTGAAATTTTCCGCATCCTGCGGGAGCATGAGTACAACCCGGCCCTCATGCGGCTTCATGTGCTGGGCGGCGGGAGCTGCCTGATTCGCAACTTTGGGGAGTATGACGCCGACCGCGTAACCATCTACGATGATATTTGCGCCACGGCCAAAGGCTACGAGTACCTGTGCGAACAGGCTTTGCGTAGGGGCGTGAGAGAATGAAAATCAAGCGGTTTTCTCTCCGATTTAATCTTGATTGGGAGGATGACCGCAGGGCATGGGAAGCCCTGCACCGTATGGACGCTCAATCCATCAATAAAGAGATTATCGCAAGGATAAACGCAAAGGAGCAAAACGACGTTTTGAAAGACTTTATCCGTCAGGTCGTTTCTGAAGAACTGGCACGAGCCACAGAAGGCGGCTCTATCCAGCCAGCGGCGCAAACGCAAGCCAGCGCAGAGGAAATAAACGACGTGTTTGACTTTCTGGACAGCTTTTAGTGGCATCACCTGTGATGCCACTTTTTCCAGCCCATTGAGGGGCATGGCATCACCCGTGATGCCACAAATAAAACCGAAAGGATGTTGACCTATGGCTATGAACCGGCCCCAGAGCAAACCGCCCCCCAAGCCCGTCCGCCGCATTTCCCCAGCGGAGTGGGCATGGCTTGACTGCATCAACCGCCAGCTTGCCTATGAGGAATATATGGAAGCCAAGCGGGAGTTTTGGCTTTGGGAGCGTCCGCCCAAGGCGAAATCCGACCAGGCTTGAACCTACCCCGACCGTTCTCCCGCGCCGCAGGCGCAGAGGGCGGTATTGTCTTAACAAGCAACGCCTTTGCTACAGCAAAGGCCGCTTGACAGGGGCTTGCCGCCCCTATGACCCCGCATTTACAACCGACTTTTTATAGAATGGAGTGTTTTATTTGAGAAAGCGAAACTGCCGTGTTGTCGTCTATTTTTCCAAGGACGAACTGGACGCCCTCACGAAGAAAATTCGCAAATCCCGCCTTTCACGGGAGGGCTTCATCCGTGCCGCCGTTGCCAATCAGGAGGTCAAGGCTGGCCCGACCGCCGATGTGCCTATGCTGATCCAGGAGGTGCGGCGCGTGGGGAGCAATCTCAATCAGATTTTGAAGCGGGCCAACTCCATCGGCCTGCTGGATGTGCCGCAGCTCCGCAAGGATTTGACTGACCTCCGCACGGTTGAGAAACTGATCGTGAACGCCTACACCATGCCGGACTAACATGGCTGTCACATCACTTTGGCCCATCAAGGGGCGCGTGGACAGGGTGATAAACTACGCACGGAACCCGGAAAAGACCACCGAAGCCAGCTATGAAGAATTGGCGTCCCTCCATGCCATTGACGATGTGGTAGAGTATGCCGCCGATGATATGAAAACCGAACGCCGCTCCTATGTGTCCTGTCTGAATTGTGAAGAAGAAACAGCCGCCCATCAGTTTATCGAAACAAAAAAGCTATGGCAGAGCATATCTGGCCGGGATAAGCTGGGGGGCCGCGCCTGCTACCACGGGTATCAGTCTTTTAAGGAGGGAGAAGTCACAGCGGAGATTGCCCATGAGATCGGCGTCAAGCTGGCACAGGAGTTGTGGGGAGATCGCCTGGAAGTGGTGGTAGCCACTCACTGTAACACAGGCCACTATCACAATCACTTTGTCATCAATTCTGTTTCTTTCCGGGACGGTATCAAATTTCACAATACCCCCGCCGACTATGCCCGTATGCGGGAGGTGTCAGACCGGCTCTGCCGGGAGTACGCCATTTCCGTCATTGAGAACCCCGGCGGGCGGGCCAAGAACTACGCCGAATGGCAGGCGGAACAGAACGGCAAGCCCACCCACCGGGGCACCATCCGGGCCGACATTGACCGGGCCATCCTTGCATCCACCACCGAGCGCGACTTTATCCGGGTGATGGGCGAAATGGGCTACCAACTGAAAACCAGGGGCAAGGGCGGGAAACCCTTGAAATATCCGGCTCTGAAACCGCCTGACGCTGGCGGGTACTTCCGCTTTCACAAGCTGGGAGAGGACTACACCCTGGACAAAATCAGAGAGCGCATCCTGCACAACCTCCAAAAGCAAGTCCCTTTCCCGGAGGTGGTACACCGTCCGCCCCGGCGTTACCGGGTGCGGGGCCAGCCCCGGAAGAAAGTCACCGGCCTGCGGGCGCTCTACTTCCGCTACTGCTATGAACTCCACATTATCGTCAAACGACCGGCATCCGTCAAGCGGGTGTCTTTTTTACTGCGTGAGGACATCGCCAAGCTGGACAGGCTGGACGCGGAAACCCGGTTTTTGGGTAAGCGGCATATCAGCACCATCGGGGAGCTGACCGCCTGCCGGGAGCAATCGTCGGCGGAGATCGACGCCCTGACCGCCCAGCGCCAGGAACTCCGAAAGGAAGCGCGGCGGCTGACACGTCAGGGCGACACCATAGCCGCCGATGAGATGAAGCAGAAAATCAGCGCCGTTTCCAGCCGTCTAAAGGCGCTGCGAAAGGAGGTGGTTTTATGTGACGGCATCGCCCAGCGTTCCGGGCAGGTCAAGGAGAATCTGGAACGTCTGATTGCGCAGAAGGAAACCGAGCGAAAGGAGCTGAACAAGAATGAGCAGTTATTCAGGCGACGCGGCGGAGCAAGTCGTGAGGCTGTCCCTGGAAACAGGTGAGGTAGCGGTCAAGCTGGCCGGTACAGGTGCCAAGCAGCTTGCCATTCTGCTGTACGCCATCCTCCGGGAGCAGAAGAAAACCAAGGGCAAGACCCGGCTGACCAATATGCTCCGCAGCGGCAAGGAGTTGAAGGTGTTCGCCGTGAAGGACAGCGACCTCCAGCTTTTTTGCCGGGAGGCCAAGAAGTACGGCGTCCTCTACTGCGTCCTGAAAGACCGGGACGCCACGGACGGCATCACCGATATTATGGTGCGGGCCGAGGACGCCAGCAAGATCAACCGTATCTTTGAGCGGTTTAACCTCGCTACCGTGGATATGGCTGAAATCAGGAGCGAGATCGAGCGCAGCCGCGCCGAGCAGACGGCGGACGAGCCGGAAGCGCCAGCGGCGGCGGAGCCGATGACCGAGCAGGAGGTAGACGATCTTGTGGACGCTATGCTCTCCCCGGCCCCTGCCCCGGAACAAGAGGGCGAGCTGCCCGTCCCGGAGCGCACCGCCCCCGAACAGGACAAGGATGAATTTCTGGCGGCGCTGTTGGGGGACGGCCCCGCCAAGGAGGAAGGCCAGACCCAAAACCCTACGGAGGGCCGGGTGGCGAAATCCCGTCAGTCCGAGCCTACCTCAAGGCCCAAAGAGCCAACCGGGGCGGGTATCTCTGATCCCCAGGAGCGTTCCCGGCCCTCCGTCCGTAAGGAACTGGACGAGATCAAGGCGGAGCGGCGGGAGAAAGCGGCGTCCTCCAGGGAGCAAGCCAAGCCCACCAAGGGGCCGAAGCATCTGGCCCCGCGCACCAAGTATAAACCGAAACGACTGAAAGAGAGGTAAGACATGGAAAACTATGATGATCTGTTTGCCCCCCAGCCCGACCAGCGCAGGGACGCCCCCTTTGACAAGGACGCATGGGCGGCGAGGAAACAGCAGGAGCGTGAGGGTGTCTACCTGATGATCGACACCTTTGCCCATGAGATGAGCATGGACGGTAGCCTGTTCTGCGATTACCTGGATGTGCAGGCCCGCTTTGACCGCTACTCCGTGAGCAACGCCATTCTGGTCGCCGCCCAAAAGCCGGATGCCACCAAATTGGCCGACTTTGACACATGGAAGTCCAGCGGCCTGTACGTCAAGCGGGGTGCGGAAGCCATCACCATCCTGGAACCCGGCAAGGAGTACACCCGTGAACAGGATGGCTCCAAGGGTGTGTTCTACGACCCCAAGAAAATGTTCGACATTTCCCAGACCAACTCCACCCAGCGGGCCGCGCCCCCGGTGGCCCGTGATGGGCGGCTGCTCCTGAAAGCCCTGATGAACAACGCCCCCTGCCGCTTCGCCATCTCCAATGAGCTGCCGGAGGGCGTGAACGTGGCCTACTCCAGCAAGGAAAACACCATCCGGGTACGGCAAGGGCTGAACGCCCCTACCATCTTCCGGGGGTTGGCCCAGGAGTTGGCCCGCGCCCACATGAACAAGGGCAGCTTCCAATGCCAGAACCCGGATTTTGTGGCGTACAGCGCGTCCTATATGCTGTGCAAGCGCAACGGCGTGTCGGTGGAGGGCTTTTCCTTTGACCGTATGCCGGAAGAATACAGTCAGATGGACGCTCAGGCGATCCGGGGCGAGGTGGGCACCATCCGGGAAATCGCCGGAACCATCTCCGCCGATATGAACCGGCTCTTTGCCGCCCAGGAGAAAGCGCAGAAAAACCGGGACGGCGGCGCGAGATAAGGAGGGCGCTCTATGCGTGATGAAAAGCGAGTGGTCACGCTGAATGACTTTGAACAGCGGCTTATGGTGCGGGGCCTGACTGATTTCCGCAACGATACCCTCCGGGACGGCAAGCCCACCCAGGACGTGGACGATCTCATTCTCAAAGTCATTGACGCGCCCACCAAGCGGGAGAAACGGAGGGCTGACCGTGCGGCAAGATAAATTCTCCACATCCCGACTCATTCTTTACGCCTGCGGCCTGATCCCCGCCGTCTGGCTGGCCCTGCTGCTGGCCCCCTATATGGGCGGCGGGCTGGTGGGGCTGGTGCGCTACGGCGGCGCGGCCCTCAATGACCCATTCCACATCATACTGTGTGAGGACAGCCTGAAAACTGTCCTCATTTTTATGCTCTGCTATGGGTTGGGCATTGGTATTTACCTCTCCACTGACCGCAACTACCGCAGGCGGGAGGAACATGGCTCCGCCAAGTGGGGCACGGCCCAGGCCGTCAGGAAGAAATATGCCGACAAAAAGGCCACCGCTAACAAGATACTGACGCAGAATGTGGCGATTGGCCTTGACGGACGCAGGCACCGGCGCAACCTCAATATTTTAGTGTGCGGCGGCTCCGGCGCGGGCAAGACGAGGTTTTTTGCCAAGCCCAACATTATGAACGCCAACACCAGCTTTGTTTGCCTTGATCCCAAGGGGGAGCTGCTGCGGGACACCGGGAACCTGTTGAAAGCCAAGGGGTACAACATTAAGGTGATCGACCTTATCAACATGGAAAAAAGCTACTGCTACAATCCCTTTGTCTATCTCCGCAACGACAACGACATCCAACGGCTGGTGACAAATCTGTTCAAAAACACCACGCCCAAAGGCTCACAGTCCCAAGACCCCTTTTGGGATCAGGCGGCGCAAATGCTCCTGCTGGCGCTGGTGTTTTATCTCCACTATGAAGCCCCGCCCGATGAACAGAACTTTCCCATGGTCATGGAGATGATCCGGGCTGGGGAAGTCCGGGAGGAAGATGAGGACTTCCGCTCCCCGCTGGATGAACTCTTTGACCGCCTGGAAATGCGGAACCCGGAGCATATCGCCCTGAAATACTACCGCTCCTATCACTCCGGCAGCGCCAAGACCCTGAAATCCATTCAAATCACGCTGGTGTCCCGGTTAGAGAAGTTCAACCTGGAATCTCTGGCAAGCATGACGCAGACGGACGAGATGGAGTTGTGGAGTTTGGGCGAGAGAAAGACGGCCATTTTTGCCGTTATCCCCGACAATGACGCCAGCTTCAATTTCATCATCGGTATGCTCTACACCCAGCTATTCCAGCAGCTTTATTATCAGGCGGACGTGGTACACGGCGGCAGATTGCCCGTCCATGTGCATTTTGTCATGGACGAATTTGCTAATGTCGCCTTGCCGGACGAGTTTGACAAGCTGTTGTCCACAATGCGGAGCCGGGAAATTTCCGTGAGCATTATCATCCAGAACCTTGCCCAGCTAAAGGCCCTCTTTGAAAAACAGTGGGAGAGCATCGTGGGCAACTGCGATGAATTTATCTATCTCGGCGGAAATGAAGCGTCAACGCACGAGTACGTTTCCAAGCTGCTGGGCAAGGAAACCATCGACACCAACACCTACGGCCAGTCCAGGGGGCGGAGCGGCAGCTACTCCACCAACTGGCAATTAGCGGGCCGCGAACTTTTGACCCCGGACGAGGTGCGTATGCTGGACAATCAGTATGCGCTCCTTTTTATTCGCGGGGAGCGGCCCATCCAGGACTTCAAGTACGACATTTTGAAGCATCCCCATGTGAAGCTGACCACAGACGGCGGGGCTGAACCCTACCGCCACGGCGAGGACACCCGCAGCATCGCATCCATCCAGTTTGACCCGGAGCTGCTGAAACGGGCGGCGGAACAGGAACAGGACGCGGTGAAACACAACTTCTTGCTTCTCACAGAAGAAGAATTAGAAGAACTTATCAATTCATTAGGAGGTACGACACGATGAACATTTTCAAGAAGAACGAGAAGAACCCCAACCGCCTGCCTATGCCCGACAAAGTGAAAAAGGGCTACCGCTACTACTGTTCCCTGGTGGCGGCGGTGGCCCTGATGGGCTGCTGTACTATGACGGCCTTTGCCGCCCCCGCTGCGGGCGGCGACCCCCTCACCGTTATCAACAACCTGTCCGAGTTTATCTTCGGCCTGATCCGCGCCGTGGGTCTGATTCTGCTGGGCTGGGGCATTGTCCAGGTGGGCCTCTCCCTCCAGAGCCACGACCCCTCCCAGCGTTCCAACGGCTTCCTCACCCTGGCGGGCGGCGTTATTATCACCTTTGCGCGTGAGATTTTGACCCTTATCACCGGCTGATCCGGCAAAGCTATCCGAACACACGGGGCAGGCCCACAAGATGGGCCTGCCCCTAAAAGGAGGTGCTTTGCGTGTCGGATAATTGGGTAGTCCAGAATTTAGAGAACGCCCTGGAGGTCTGGAACGGCAAATTGAGCGAGATATGGCAGCTTATCACACAATCCCCCCAGGACTTCAAGGGCGGTGCGATTTGGAGCGTGGTGGTGAACATCCACGGCGGGCTCCAGGCCATCGGCTACGCCCTGCTGGTGCTGTTCTTTGTGGTGGGTGTGGTCAAGACCTGCGGCAGCTTTGTGGAGGTCAAAAAGCCGGAACACGCCATAAAGCTGTTTGTCCGCTTTGCGCTGGCAAAGGCCCTTATCACTCACGGCATGGAGCTGATGCTGGCCCTGTTGAACATCATCCAGGGCGTGGTGTCCTCCATTATGAATGCGGCGGGCTTTGGCGCTCCCAACTCCACCATCCTGCCCGCCGAGATCGTGACCGCCATTGAGGACTGCGGCTTTTTTGAGAGCATCCCCCTATGGGCAGTGACGCTGATCGGCGGGCTGCTGATTTGGGTGCTGTCCTTCGTGATGATTTTGAGCGTCTACGGGCGCTTTTTTAAGATGTTTATGTACGCTGCGCTGGCCCCCATCCCCCTGTCCAGCTTTGCCGGGGAACCCAGCCAGAACGTGGGCAAGAGCTTTTTGAAAAGCTACGCCGCCGTCTGTCTGGAGGGGGCCGTCATCGTGCTGGCCTGCATCATCTTCTCCGTGTTCGCCAGCTCCCCGCCCGCTGTTGACCCAAACGCGGCGGCGGCATCTATGGTGTGGAGCTATATCGGAGAATTGACGTTCAATATGCTTATCCTGGTGGGCAGCGTGAAAATGTCCGACCATGTTGTGCGTGAAATGATGGGACTGTAAAAAGAAAGAGCGGGGCATTACAGCCCCACTCCATCTTCCTCTAAAAACTCTGTCACTGTCATACAACGGGGATGTTCCATGTCAAGGCTCAAAAAGTCTTTGTCGCCGGTCAGAATCACGTCAACATCCGCAACGATAGCCGCGTTCAAAATCGGTTGGTCTTTTGCGTCCCGAATCAGCTTTGTCCCGTTATCGACCGCGGGGATCAACTCATAGGAGAACTCTGCCAGAAACACTTCCGCGTCAGGTAGTGCTTCTGGCGCTTTGCGTTTGAGAACGTCATAGAGTTCATAAATGCTGCGGTCACAGATAACCATTTCATGGTAATCAGAAACGTACAGCAGCGCCTTTGCCGGTTTTGAACCGCGAAAGAGCATGGCCGAGAACAGGATGTTTGTGTCAACAAGTATTTTCAACCCCGTTCTCCCCCATAGCGGACTTCATCGACCAAAGCCTGCACATCATCCTCGTCTTTTACACCCAGCTTTTCAGCAAGTCCGGCAAAAGCGTCCTGTACCTTCGACAAAGCCTGCGCGGAAGCGTTGGCAACAACGACCTCACCGCCCTGGTTTTGAAAAAATAAAATCTTATCCCCCGACTTCAAACCGAGAAGGCGGCGAATTTCCACAGGAACCGTAATTTGCCCATTGGCAGAGAGTTTGGCTAAGTTCATAAATGCCATCCTTTCTATTCTTGAAATCTAAAGAATTCTTTTGCTTCTCTATTATATACGATATGAGCGGTAAAAGCAATTCCATTTTACAAATTAGGAGGTCTTATTTTGGATGAAGCGATTTTATATCTTCAAGGACGGGACACAGAAAGCCAGCACTGCCACAAGAGAGTTGGCGATTGACCTGATCCGTCAGTATCAGGCACTTGAAACCCATCCGCTTTTGCGGGCAGAGTTCAGCATGATTGAGGGGGAGGAAGAATTTGTGCCCTACCCCACCAAGCAGAAGCCGCCCAGGAAAAAGGGCGGAATGGAGCGATAAAGGAGGGTATCTATTTTGGAAGTCAAAATCAACCGTGAAATCCGCAACTATACGGAAAGTATGTTTTTTGGGCTGTCCCTGCGGCAGCTCGTTTTTTCTGCCCTGGCGGTAGTCGTGGCCGTGGGGCTGTACTTTCTGCTGAAACCCTATGTCGGCACGGAAACTGTGTCCTGGATGTGCGTCCTGGGCGCGGCCCCCTTTGCCGCCCTGGGCTTTTTCACCTACCACGGCATGACGGCGGAGCAGTTTATTTGGGCGTGGCTGCGCTCGGAGCTGTTGGAACCGCGAGAACTCCGCTTTGAATCGTCCACGCTGTACTACGACATTTTGAAGTCCAGCATGGATAAGCGGGAAAAGGAGGAATACAAGCGCCATGATTAAGAGCATCAAGACCATCATGCGGCAGGATCGGGAGCCGTACCGCGTTCCCCGCAGGGTGCAGGACGTGATCCCCATTCAATGCGTCTGGCCGGACGGCATTTTTAAGGTGGGCGTCAAGTTCTCCAAGGCCTACCGCTTCACCGACATCAATTACAAGGTAGCCAGCCGGGAGGACAAGGAAACCATGTTCCTTGCTTACTCGGAGTTGCTGAACGGCCTGGACAGCGCCGCCACTACCAAGCTCACCATTTGCAACCGCCGCCAGAGCCAGGCGGACTTTGAGCAGTCCGTCCTTATGGCTATGCGGGGGGACGGCCTGGACAAGTACCGCAAGGAGTACAACCAAATGCTCATTGACAAGGCGACCGGGGCCAACGGCATCATCCAGGAGAAACTTGTCACCGTGACCGTCTACAAGCGGGACATTGAGGACGCCCGCGCCTACTTCACCCGCATCGGGGCCGACCTGACCGCCCGCTTCGCCGCCCTCGGCTCCAAGTGCGTGGAACTGGACGCCGCTGACCGGCTGCGTATCCTCCACGACTTCTACCGGGCCGGGGACGAGGGCAGTTTTCACTTCGATATGGCGGATATGGCCCGGAAGGGCCACGACTTCAAGGACTATATCTGCCCGGACGGGATCGAGAAGCACAGCGACTACCTGAAGCTGGGCGACCGCTATTGCCGGGTGCTGTTCCTGAAGGACTACGCCAACTATATCCAGGACGAGATCGTGGCCGACTTGACCGACCTGAACCGCAATATGATGTTGTCCATTGACATCCTCTCCGTGCCCACCGACGAGGCCGTGCGGGAGGTGGAGAACCGTCTGCTGGGGGTAGAAACCAATATCACAAACTGGCAGCGCCGCCAGAATCAGAACAACAACTTCTCCGCCATCGTCCCCTACGACATGGAGTTGCAGCGCAAGGAGAGCAAGGAGTTTTTGGCCGACCTCACCACCCGCGACCAGCGGATGATGCAGGCCGTCCTCACCCTTGTTATCACCGCCGACAGCAAACAGCAGCTTGACAGCGACACGGAAAAGGTGCGCTCCCTGTCCGGGCGGTGCCAGTTGGCGGTGCTGAAATACCAGCAGCTTGACGGCCTGAACACCGTCCTGCCCATCGGCACCCGGAAGATCAACGCCTTCCGCACCCTGACCACCGAGAGCCTTGCCGTGTTCATGCCCTTTAAGGTGCAGGAGATCATGGACAGGGGCGGCATCTACTTCGGGGAGAACGCCATTTCCCACAACCTTATCATGTGCAACAAGGCGAACCTGCTCAATCAGTCGTCCTTCCGGCTGGGCGTCCCCGGCTCCGGCAAATCGTTCAGCGTGAAAGAGGAGATCGCGTTCCTCATTCTCAACACGGACGATGATATTCTCATAGCAGACCCGGAGGGGGAGTATGCGCCCCTCATTGAAGCGATGGACGGCCTGGGCACCGTTGTCCGGGTGGCCGCTGGCGGCAAAGACCGCTTGAACGCCATGTATATGGTGGACGGCTACGGCGAGAACAACCCCATTGTGGTGAAGTCCCAATTCATCATGTCCCTGGTGGAGCGTATCGACCCCAATGGCGTGGGGGCGCGGCAGAAGTCCATCATTGACCGCTGTACGGCGGCGGTGTATGAAGAAGCGGAGCAGACCGGCATTGTCCCCACGCTGGCTACCCTCCGTGAAAAGCTGTTGGAGCAGCCGGAGGAAATGGCGCGGGAGATCGCCCTGGCCCTGGAACTGTTCACCACCGGCTCCCTTGATATTTTTGGGCACGAAAGCACCGTTGACCTGGACAAGCGGGTGGTGGTGTTCGACATTCACGGCTTGGGTGAGCAGTTGAAGCCCATCGGCCACCTTGTCATTACCGACACCATGCTCAACCGCGTCACCCTGAACTGGAAAAAGGGCAAGCGCACCCACGTCTTTATCGACGAGTTCCATGTGATGTTTGAGAACGAGTTTTCTGCCGCCCTTTTTAACTCTGCGTGGCGGCAGTTTAGAAAGCGCAATGCCTATCCCACCGCCATCACGCAGAATGTGGAGTATCTTCTGGACTCTGTGCAGGCCAGCACTATGCTGTCCAACTCCGAGTTCATTGTCATGCTCAATCAGGCGGCAAGCGACCGGGAAAAGCTGGCCCGCCTGCTGAACATCTCCGAGGAACAGATGGGCCACATCACCAATGCCCCCGCCGGGTGCGGGCTTATCAAGTACGGCTCCGCCCTGGTGCCCTTTGTCAACCGTTTCCCCCACAATACGGAACTCTACCGCTTGATGACCACCCGGCCCGGTGAGGGCCGCTTTTCCGGGGGGCAGGCATAATGCCTGCCCCTCCCCTTATGGACGGAGGTGTGAAAATGTCATTGAAAATCAAGCCCTGCCATCTGCGGGCGGCGAGGGAGTATGTAGGCCAGCACCACCGGCACAGCATCCCGCCCGTGGGCGGCAAGTTCGCCGTGGCCTGCTATGACGGGGATGATCTGTGCGGCGTGGCGATTTGTGGCCGTCCTGTTTCACGGCACCTGGACGATGGGCTGACCCTTGAAATTCTGCGCTGCTGCACGGACGGAACCCGCAACGCCTGTTCTAAACTCTACGGGGCCTGTTGCCGCATCGGGTTTGATATGGGTTATGAGCGCATCATCACCTATACCCTGGCAACGGAAACCGGGGCGTCGCTCCGGGCCGCTGGCTTTGCCTTTGATGGAGAAGCCGGTGGAAAGGAGTGGACAGGCCAGCGCCGCAGGAACTACTATGTGGCCCCCGCAGAATTGAAACACCGCTGGATGAAAAGACGGGAGGTGAGCGCCCATGGGCAAGATCAAGACCCGTGAAAAGGCCAAGGGTAAAGACATCAAAGTGCTGGACAAGTCCGCCGTTGTGGGCCAGCGGATGAAAAATGCCTTTATCCGCTCCAAGCAGAACGCGGCGGCGTTGATGGATGACTGTCAGGCCACCCCCAGCGAGTACGCCGGGGATAAAGTGGAGGTTGCCGCCGATAATTTGGCCCATGATACGGCGAATGTGGCGGTGTCCGGCACAAAGACGGCGATACGCCAGGGGCGAAAACTGTTCCAGCGCCAGCGGGAGAAACGGGCGGCGGAGAAGCGGCGGGAGGACACCGCCCCTACTGAACAGGCCCTCTCTCCCGAACCGAGCCAAGGCCCCGCCCCGGAGGGCCAGACCAACAGGACACCCCCGGAGGGGCGGTTGCCGCGTCAGCGTACCGACCCGCCCAGGGATGAACAAATCCCCCAACAGCGCACCAACCCGGCCCCGGACAGGCGGCTCCCCCGGCAACGTACCAACGCCGCCCCGCAGGAACCACGCCCCAAGCAGTATAGAAGCACGGCGGAACGCAGACGGCCCCCTGTCCGCTCTGATGGGGAACGCCCTGTTGATGCCATTGATACGGTAGTGGAGCGTGGGCGGGCCTTTGTCAAAAAGCAGGCCGAGAAGTGGGCCGAGCGTAAACGGCAGGTGAAAAACCGGGCTGTTCAGTCTGACAGACCGGCCCAGCCGCAGGTGAAAGCGCCGGATATTTCCCCCATGCCCCAACAGACGGAAACGGCCATCAGGCAGACCGTCAATGCCGCTAAACAGCCCATTGAAGCGGTAAAGCGGACAGGCCGCACCGCCAGTCAGACCGTGAAAACCACCGGCAGGGCCGCAGAGCGGACAGCAAAGGGCACCATCAAAAGTACCAAGCGGACGGTAAAGACAGCCCAGCAGACCGCAAAGGGCACGGTGAAAACTGCCCAGCGCACATCCAAAACCGCCATCAAGACCGCCGAGCATACGGCAAAGGCGGCGCAGAAAACGGCCCAGGCCACCGCCAAGGCCGCTAAAATGACAGCACAAGCCGCCCGTGCTACGGCGAAAACCGCCGCCACCGCCGCGAAAGCCAGTGCAAAGGCGGTTGCCGCCACGGTAAAGGCTATGATTGCCTCCGTCAAGGCGCTGGTGGCCGCGATTGCCGCCGGGGGCTGGGTTGCCATCCTCGCCGTTGTCATTATCTGCTTGATTGGCTTGATCGTCGGCTCCTGCTTTGGTATCTTCTTTTCCGGGGAGGACAACGGCACAGGCCAGACCATGCCCGTTGTTGTCCGGGAGATCAACCAGGATTATGAGAGTAAGCTGGAGGAAATCAAGACCGCAAACGCCCATGACGCGCTTGAAATGTCTGGCTCCCGCGCCGTCTGGCCCGATGTGCTGGCGGTCTACGCCGTTAAGACCACCACCGACCCAAACGCTCCCCAGGAAGTTGCCACCATGGACGATAACAAAAAGGCACTTCTGAAAGAGATATTTTGGGCCATGAATGAGGTGAGCAGCCGCACAGACACCAGCGCCACCACGCAGACCATTGAAACGGACGATGGAGCGGGCAATATCATCGAGGAAGAAGTTGAGGTAACGACCACGACCCTCTATATCACCGTGACCCACAAAACTGCCGATGAAATGGCGGATGCCTACAACTTCACCGCAGACCAGCGGGCACAGCTTGCGGAGCTACTGGCTGAAGAAAACCGCAGTATGTGGAGCAGCGTCCTGTACGGCATCGGCCTGGGCGATGGGGAGATCGTGGTGGTGGCCCTCTCGCAAATCGGGAACGTGGGCGGTCAGCCCTATTGGTCTTGGTACGGCTTCAACTCCCGTGTGGAGTGGTGCGCCTGCTTTGTCAGTTGGTGTGCCAACGAGTGCGGGTATCTGGACGCCGGGGTGATCCCCAAAACCGCGGGCTGCATCAGCGGCTCTAATTGGTTTAAGGATCGGGGACTCTGGCAGGATAACAGCTATGAGCCGCGCCCCGGCGACATCATCTACTTTGATTGGGACAACAAAGGTAGCTCCGGGCCGCAGGACGGCCTTGCCGACCACGTTGGCATCGTGGAGAAGGTGGAGAACGGCATCGTCTACACTGTGGAGGGCAACTCCGGCGATAGTTGCCGGGAAAACCGCTATGCCGTTGGTCACTACGAAATTTATGGGTATGGAACACCTGCCTATTAGTCCCTGAAATCTAATTATTTCGCCCTGGATTGGCTGAAAACAGTCAATCCAGGGCGTGTTTTTATTCTTCAAATAGTTTTGCGACAGGGACTTTCAGCGCGTCGGCAATCTTAAACAGCGTTTCCAACGAAACGCCAAACACCTGCGTGGGGCTTTCGATCTTTGCAACGAAAGACCATGACCGCCCAATCTTATCTGCAAAGGCTTCCTGCGTCAGTCCTTGCAGTTTGCGATAGTATTGAACCTTCAATCCAAAACGAATGTACTGCTCTCGGTAGACTGTTTCCATAGCTTTGCCCCTCCTGGTAAAAGGTTACCACGTCCCGCAGAAATTATTTATAGAGGGGAATTGCCATTTATAGCAATACAATGATATAATACGGCCAACAAAGGATATAAGGAGTGCGTGAAATGCGAAAAAGAACCTGCTGCTTCACAGGCCACCGCGAGCTGCCGCCTGCTTTCCGCCAAGAACTCGCCATGAAGTTGGAAGAAACGATTATTGGCCTGATTGAGCAGGGCGTCCAATTTTATGGAGCCGGAGGTGCGCGGGGCTTTGATGCCCTCGCCGCACAAACTGTACTTAACCTGAAAAATAGATACCCACACATAAAGCTGATCCTTGTCCTCCCCTGCCTGACGCAGACACGAGGGTGGCCTGCCGGGGACGTGGCGGAATATGAGCGCATCAAGGCCCAGGCAGATAAGGTGGTCTACACCGCCCAGGAGTACACCAGGGGTTGTATGTTCAAGCGCAATCGCCATTTGGTAGACCACAGCGGTGTATGTGTCTGCTACCTCACGAAAAAAGATGGTGGGACAGCCTATACAGTGGACTATGCTGAAAAGCAAGGTTTGGGGATCGTCAACCTTGCCCCCATTCAAATTCGTGCCCCTACTTGCAAAAAAATAAATTCTGGCTATAATTTAGGTGTGAGATAGCCAAAGAGATGAACATTTCAATGACATATTAAGAGGTGGAATTACTTATGGCAAAATTTCAACTGAACCCCAACGAGACAATGATCGGCAGCGGACAGGTGGCGCTCCATCAAAAGCAGTTTCTCACCACAAAGCCCTTTAGCGGGAATATCTATGTCACCAACCAGCGGGCCTGCTTTTATATCAGCATGGTCGGGAGCCCGGAATTTGATTTGCCCCTTTCGGACATTAAGGGCTTTTCCGTGGGGAAAAAGGCGCTGTTTACGGCGGTGACAATCCACAGCCAGGCGGGTGAGAATTATGTGTTTACCGGGTTCCCGCTCAAGAAACTGCAAGACTGGCTGAGGCAGGCTGGTGTCCGGGAACTGTGAACACGGAGGTATTCACAATGAATATTGAAATAACACAAGAATATAAAGCATCATTGGTTCCATTTCCAACAGAATTATTGGAGCCGCTTAATCTTCCAAAAGAAACATTTGAGTTTTTGAAAAATGTCGGTCTCCCGGTGTATTCAAATTACGAGATTACTCCCAATGCACCTATTACCTTTTTTGAACAGCCCTATGTAAAAAAGCACCCGCATCTCCAAAACACCTTTTTGTATATTGCATCTATGGATGTAATGGGATTGATTGGAGTAGATGTAAAAAATCAAGGAGTGTTTCAAATGGTGCCGGGTGAAAGCTATCGGGGGGAAGAACCGGACGAAATACCATACTTAATGAATTATGGCATTTGTCAACTTGTGGATTGTCTTGGCCTGTGGCTGTCTTTTTATCCACAACTCCGAGAAGAAATAGACAGACAATTAGAACTCAATCCCACATTTAGTCTTTTTGACCATGAGGAACTATACAAGCCCATTGTGAGCAAATTAAAAGAGGCTGATCCGAAAACGGTGCGGTATCGGAAGTCTTTCTGGCGTAGGATGTGTGAGCCTGATATAGTATAGTTGAGCAAAGTGTCTGTATAGTATAGGTTGTGACAATAGTAATAAACGGGACGGTGCATACATGAAAAAAGGTCAACACTCCATCCCCACCATTCTGCGGAATATCGTGTGCGCCGCCCTTGCGCTCTGGCTGATGCTGGCCGCGCCCACTGGCTGGCTGTACGACCTGTGGGCTGGCACAGGAACGGGGCAAGGCCAGCGGCCCGGTGAGGGCGTCCAGCAGCTCCGACGGCAGGAGGACGTGTCATCATGCTTTTACGCCCAGACCCCGGCAACGGTGACAGGCGGAGATCTGGTGGCCTGCCCGCTGGCCCGTCTGCGGGACGCGGCGCAGGAGGGGACGCACTATCACCGCAGCTATGGCGCAAAACGGGCGGTATCCGTTTCGGAATACATCTATGCCGACTATCCCCTCCCGCCTTGGCAGAGGATGCTCCAGGGGCTTGCGGGCGGATATTATAACCGCTACTATCTGACGGAGCTGGAGGACGGCTCCTGGCTGTGCGTGTACTTTGACGATTATCTGACGCTGACGGGCGGGGACGAATATCCCACGGGCTATCTCCGCTATACCACCACCGAGGAGCGCCGGGCGCTGAGCCAGATGCAGGCGGACTATGACCTTGATCCCGTCTATGTGCTGGATATGTACCGGCATGGGAAAGTCAGTTGGATGCTGGATGTCCTGCTCCGGCTTGCGGTGCTGGCCGTTGTGGGAATAGGGGCCGCAACGGTTCGGGGCTTTTGTAAAAGGCGGAAATCCGATTAGAGCGGTCTGGCCTTTGGGACAAATGTCCCAAAGTGAGGTTGAGGAGATATGTGGCATGACATTAAAAAGTATATCATTTGAAAAAGGTTCTTTGGATACGATGATAGACCGACTTTGCAAAACAATGAACGCTATGGATAGAGAATGGTCAAAAAAAGTTGAGCCTGCTTTGCAAAGTCAAATCCAAACACTATCAGAATTTTTGAACCCATATAGCAAAAGTATCCCACTTGCGTATCTTCTATTTTTACAGACAATGGGGAAAAACGATGGCGGGCTACTTGAACAGGAGTGGGATGGATATACGGAAGTAAGCGTGGATAAGACATTGAATGATTATTGTGAATACTATACAGATGACGATTTTCTTCCAAATGGTTTTTTGCCTTTTTCCTTTCATTGGGACGAGTCCATCTTATCATTGAAACTGTCAGAGGGAGACAATCCGCCAATTTACAATGGTTTTGACAAAAGGTTGTTTTCTGGATCATTTGAAAATTATTTGTTTCAGATGGCATTTCGCAAAGCGGAAAACACACAATTTTTATATCAAGTAAATGGCGGAACTTCCAAAGAAGGTTTCCGTGATATTCTATCTGGAAAGTCGGCTCAAAATATTCAGTGGACAACATCAATGGAATTTATCGAGACTATATTAAAACCCTATCAACTGCAAAAGGCTTGGTTCAGTGACAATATTCGCTTTTGTGGTGTTTCATCGGAATATATAGTGAGTGTCGATTTGCATTGGGCGCTCAATATTAAAATTTCCAGTGACAATCATATTGCCTTGCAAAATATGAAGAAAAATTTATCTTCTTTGCTTGGCAGTTTGAAATATTGGTAAAGTACAAAATGATTGGATAGAAAACCAATCAGCACCCAGCCGCCAACGGAAACGGCATATAAAAAAACCGTTGGATGTCCTGCTCCGGCTTGCGGTGCTGGTCGTTGCTGGTATAATAGGGGTAACGGTTCGGGGCGTGTGGAAAAGGCGGAATAAATCAGTACAAACCGATTAAATAAAACACCCTCAGTATGAATGTTTCCGTTATTCCGATTACTTACAAAAATTCCGTGTATGACTAAATTATAATTAGCGAGAAAGGGGGATTTATCGCTATGCAATGCAATCTACGCACATTGTTCACCCGCCCTCCATGTTCCGAAGCAGAGTTGTTCCGCAAGGTCAAGCAATGTGTTTCTATTTTTGAACCGGAGCGGCTTCAAAACCTCAAGCCTGCGCCGGAAGAAGATATTCAAGCATTGGAACAAATGATTATGGAACGATACGGATGCTCAATTCCGGCCTCCTACAAATTGTACTTGCAGGAGATGGGCCAGGAGGACGGCGGAATACTTTCCTCCATGTTTGAGGGGTGGAACGGTTTTAAGCATGGTAACATGGCCTGTGAAGCAAAAGATTTCCTTATGTGGGAGGGCTTGTGGCGGTATATTGAGGAAGAGTCTCCCGGCCACCCACCTTTCTTGATTTTCTGCTGTGCGGCACTTCCCGATATAGGGTATGGTTTCCTTTTGGATGGAGCGGGCTTGGATGAACTCGTGCAAACGTATTGTTGGCATTTTTGCTACTGCCATGATACCTTTGCAAAACTGTTATTTTATAGTGCGTATAGCAAACTGCTCCACTGGGTACTGGAACATGGCAAGCCCTTAAAATACAAAGAAGGCACCTTTTCCTCTGGACGTTCCTGCATTCATGCAATCGCCTTTCTTGCGTACTGTCCGCCGGAATGGACAGTCACCGGTCATGCTCCATTGGCAGAGTTCCTGCAAAAGTTGGAGGCAGACTGCGAATTGGAGCCGTGTTGGTTCAGCATGGATAAAGAGTTTTGCCTGTTTGATACAAACAATCAACCCACGGACACAGACAATTTCTTTGCACGCTATGCGGCTTTTCATACATCCTCTGGTCTTACGTTTTATATCAGGTACAATTCATGGAACAGGCACACAATTCGAGTTACTCTTTTAAGCGAGGACTTGCGTCTTACTAAGCAAATTATAGACGCTATTTTACAGCAGGCAGAAATAGAAGAGGACTCCTTGAAATTTACAGGACTGGATTGGGAACAGGTTCCGAAATGGTTGACTTTTAGTTCTTGGTGATTGATCTATCCGAACAAGCAGGTCAGATTGTCCAGCCGCCAAGGTCAACGGCATATAAAAAACCGTTGGATGGGCGGCTGTCTATTGCGGAGGGAAACAGCACACTATGGAAACCGTCAGACGCGGCTATGAGCCGAAGGACGAAAAAGAGTTTGGCCCCAAGGCGGCGGGCAAGCTGAACGCCTCCGCCCAGGAGCTGTTGTTCTTGATGAACCGGGGCTATGATACAAAGTCCGCCTCCACCTTTGTGGGGAACCACCATCTGCTCTCCGAGCGCCAGCGGCTGGCCCTGGCCCGGATCACCTCGACACAGGCCGCGCTCCGGCAGCGGGAGGAAAAGCGGCTGCTCCATGCGCCGTCCTGCTGGATGGGGCGCATGGTCAGCAGGACATGGGCGTAGGGATTGCCGCCGCCTGTGTCGTGTAGGGGCGCAAGCCCGTTACCCTTGAGCTGCGCCCCATCTGCGTCCCCGTCCTGCGCCGTCCTCCTGCGCGGTATTGGTGGCTGTGGCCTTGCTGATGGTTGCTCATAGACGCTCCTTTTCATGAAAAACGCCCCTGCCGATTTTGGCAGGAGCGAAAATAATATTTTTGAATTATAAGATAAAATTGATAGAAATATGGTAGCAAATATGCTATTATAAAATGACGATTTCAAATCAATGTAAGGGAGAAGTCTTATAAAAATGAAAATGCAACATTTGCTTATTGAAGGGTATTGCGATGGAGTGGCGGGTGAAGAAATTTATCCATGCGAAAATTCATTCATATTGGGAATATATTGTTTTAAGTGTTCACGGTTTAGCTTTTGCGAATGTCCAAATGAAATCGCATTATCTGGCGAAAAAGGCTTGATTGAAGATGACGAAGATTGTATTGGGTTTGGGGGCGATATGGAACCGGACGCTTTGCAAAATAGAAATAAGTACATCTCAATATGGAGAAATATTTGCAGAAGAAAAATAAAAGAAGCATACGACGAATACATGGGCATCAAAAATTCTTAATCTTTATTCTGTGCCTCTCTCTCCCGCTATGCGTAAAAGGCCATTCAAAACTGTCTAATCGAACATACGCTCCCGCTTTGTAATGGGAGCGTTTCGAGTTCAATATTTTACTGTGTTGAATTGGCTTCTTCTATATCGGATAATTGCCCCTCCTCCCACTCATAATCCAGAGGTTTTTTACTCCACATTTGTGTTCATAATAAACCTCCGTTGCATATTTTTATCTATTGTCAATCAGGTCATTTGGAATTAGGTTCATTCCTCTTGGACAACTTTTCTTTCTTTCCATATTTTTCCGTAGCTTCCATAATAATCAGGCCCCATCTTATAATCTCCCCGGTACAGAACTTCTAACCTGTACTTGTATTTATCTGGATAGCCGTACCTCCAGTCCCGGGACACATCAGCATACCGTTCCTCTTCCACAAACATAAGATTAAAGTGGAGTTTATATTTATGCTCCATAATAGTCTCTATCAGTTCATCTGCAAGTAATCGATAGTTTTCGGTATAGGGAACCCAGATAGCATACTGGACAAGGTCAAACGCATAGGTAAAAAAATCTTCGATTTCTGCATCCGCGTTCAAAATTGAGCGCCCTCCGCCAACTACATAAACTTTGCATTCCCCAAAAATCGGCTCCACGATTTCCTGCATAAAAAGCTCCAGATCCTCCCGCCGTAATCGGATTGCAAAATTATCAACAGCAGAATAATTATCGGTAGCATCGCACGCTATCCGCCAATCTTTATATTCTGGTTCTGTGCAAGTGATGGTTCCATACACATCCATCTCAAACATATCCCCGTATTTTTCAATCATGTGGTCTAACCTTGGCTTATAGCTATTATACTGCGCTTCCTCCAGTTGTTCCCAGATCGGTTTATCTTTTGTGTGATGGCACCCGACAGCCATTGTTAAAAGTAGGGATACAGCAAATATCATGGCAAGGTGTTTCCGATAGCCCATTGTGCGCCCTCCAATCTGTGGGATAGTACGCCCTCATTATATGATGGCAATATGCTGGGAATTGGACTGCCTCCTGATGGCAAACGCCAAACATTCATGATTGTAAACTCTCCGCTATACCGGCTGGCAAGATACTTGAAGGCTTTGCCCTCTATTCCTCCCATACCGCAACTGCACAGCGGCAGCACCAGCGCCCCGACCACAGCGGCGGCAAGGGCAATCTTTCTTTTCATGGCATCATGTCCCCCAATCTGCTCTCTGCGATTTTTTAGCAACAGTATAGCACAGAATGAAACTGCTTGTATAGTAGGTATAGTTTTTCGATTTGAGATTTTCCACAGGTTGTGGTACACTGATTTAAGTCTGATGAACAGGAGGTAATAATCATGGACAATGTGTATGAATTAGTAAATGTAGAAATACACGAATACTGCGCACTTAATGTGGAGAGCGGAGAAAAAAGCTTCTCAAAGAGAAAAAGCAATCCCTGTGTCACAGGTTTGTATTTCAAAAATGAAATAATTTTTTTTGGACTGTATCGTTCATCATCAGGCCCTAAAATATATTATGATGGCAAAGAATATCCGGTTTGCAAAGATTTGTCTATTTCTCTTACAAAAATGGGAAAACATAGACGGTTTTGTATACAGGAATATGGCATATCCATTGAATATGAGGAGTCCCCCTATATAGGGATGGATGTGTGGTCAGAAGAAATAGATGTAGACTTATTCGCTATGATTACACAAAAATACCAGTCCGATGATTTCTATAAGCAATACACCATTAACACTGGCAACTCTGCCTGAGGGGGGCATAGTAACACTCAACAGGGCCGAGGAGGGGGACTACAAGCCCCCTCCCGGCCTCGCTCCACAAATCTGTTACCCTTGCTCCGCGCCCCCGTCTGCGCCGCCCTCCTGCGGCGTATGGGCGGCTTTAGCGGCGGGGTGGGTGTTTCCCTGTGCCGCCGCTCCCGCGCCCCCTGGGTTGGCTCTGACGGCGTTGTGGGCGGTCATTTCCTCCAACAGCCTGCGCCCATTCTCGGCGGCTGCGGTCTGCTCCTAAAAGGTCTGAAACTGTTCCTCGGTCAGCGTGATACAGTCGGGCAGCAGCTTCTCAAAAAGCCCCATGCGCTTGCAAAGGCGGTTCGTCCTGTCCTTGCGCTCCTGCTCTTTCTGCTCCTGCATAAGCCGCTTTTTCTGACTATATAAGCCCGCCCCTACAAAAGTAGGGGCGGGCTTATGCTTATATCAACGAATTTTTTATTGTTTTACCCCTGTGGCGTCACATTTTTTAGGAAGTCCGACCGGGGAATGTATGGGAGGTTAAGCTGGCATCCCATTCGGTTGAGTTCGTTCAGTTTAATCAGCATCAGATTGATATTCGTCCCCATGATCGAGGAAAGCTGCACCACATCATATCCCTGGCGCACAAGCTCAAACAGTTCCTCATTGTCGATCCGCAGATGGGCCGCAAATGCGTTGGCTTCATACTCCATTTCATTCCGCATATCAAACAGCACAAATTCCTGCAAACCCATCCCACCCTTTGCCCTGTCCCTGTGAAGCGTATCGTGTGCGATCTCATGGCCGCACACCATCTGCATCACCATTTCCTCCATATTGGCATTGAGCAGGATGTGACGCTCCTTGTGCCGGTATGTGTATATTCCAAGCAGTTCCTTGAAATCGTCTATGTAATGAACAAATATCCCAAGATCGTCAGCGATCTGCAACGTGTCCCGTGTGCCGCTTCGTCGAACGAGCGCATTGGCCTTCTGGTAAATTGTTTCCGCCTTGCACAGCATAGGTACTTCACCCCCTGAACGTGCAAAAGACCCCTAATCTCACAAATTATACATAGAGTGCTGTCCCATAAACGGGGCTATTTGAACTTCTTGGGCGTGTACTTCTGCACGTTCCGTGCTTTGGACTCCCAATAAATATCCTGCAACGCTTTCATTACGGCGTCCTTATCTTCCTCGGACAGCGTACCCCCGGCACACAGGCCAGAAAACCCGGCAATTATTTCCTCGGCCTGCGCTGCTCCACGAGCGCCATACTGTTCAGCGGCGTCAACGACAAATTCTTCTTCCTCTGTCAGAAGGTAACTTGTTGGAACATTGAGCGCCTTTGCCAAGGTTGCATACGTTTCCCCTTTTCGGGGGTACACATCCCCTTTTTCATAATTGATGATAGTGCGGAGCGAAACATGGGCCATTTCCGCAAGCTGTGTCTGCGTATAACCCATTTTAAGCCTTGCGGCCCTCAACTTCTCAGCGAACTTCATCATACCACCTCCGTTAAGTGTGCAACTAACTTCACATTCCCTCTTGACAGATGCAACTAAGCCGCCTATAATATGGATGTGCAACACCTTTCATATATACTATAATAAGTTGCACATCATGTCAAGGGGGTAATGTCTGTTTTTGTCGAAGATTTGTCCTTGTGTACGGGCGGAAACAGGTGTGTGGGCGCAGCAATAGGAGGCTGGATGAAGATGGGGTACTTATCAAGAAATGACCTTGAAAAAATAGCAACTCGTGTTTTCAACGATTATAAGCACTTGCCCCGGTTTGCGGGCCAGCGTGTCGATCACGTTGACCCCGAAATTCTGGCTTGTGGGCTTTGCGGTCTTAACATTGACCACTTCCATCTGTCAAAGGATGGGCTGACCCTCGGAATGACCGCATTTAGGGAGATCAGTGTTGAGGTCTATGATGATAATGGACAAGCCTGCTTCTATGATTTCGATGGGCGAACCCTTTTAGTCGAAAAAGACTTAAAGGACGATCCGGCCCAATATGGAAGGTATCATTTCACCGTAGCCCATGAAACAGCGCATCAGATTTTGGCTGACCTGCATCCCACAGATAGAGTGATCCAAAACCGCATTATTTATTACCGGGGCCGCAGCCCGCAATATCCCATCCAGGATTGGGGCGAATGGCAGGCGGACAACCTGGCTTCCGCCCTCCTGCTCCCCACCGAAGTCGTACTTGGGGCGCTTCAACGGTTTGAACTGACGGGCGGCATTGACATACTGAACAGAATATACCGCCCAAAGGAATATGAACGGTTTTGCAAAGCGGCAGAGTTCCTTGGCGCTTCAAAACAGGCCATGGCTATCAGGCTTAAACGGCTTGGCCTGCTGAAAAAAGAATACTTACAGAACCCTTACGCGCTGGCTGATGTTGAAAAGGAGGACGATGAATAGTGGCGCAATCCATAAATATTGCCGTCAGGTGCCCCGAATGTAACTGGCGCGTGATGGACAAGGTATCGCCCACCACAGGGAAAATCGAGATCAAGTGTCCCCACTGTCATAAAATCGTGGAGGTCGATCTGGCCCTGCGGAGGGGAAGCCCTTATCGGAGGGCCAGCGGTTTTTGAAAATTCACTGATAGGATGTGACAACAGAATAAGGTCTAATCGTACCGAGCAACGGGTCAACGTGCCGCAAGGCAGTTAGTCACCAAATGGCCGGACATTAGGAAATGAGGGATGAAACATATCCCTTATTTCCTGATGCCCGGTCTTTTTTTGTTGCCGCTCCAGAAATGGAGTAGGGAATGAGCCTGTTCGCTTGGCAGGCGGCGGTTTGCCGCTACCCGTGATCCCTTGGATTTTTGGCCCCAAAAATCCAAAAATTCAAGGAGATCACACCATGAAAACTACATATTTAGTCTATAAGCAGGTCAATGGCGTCCGGCAGCTTGCCGCCGCAACGCAAGAGGAATGGGACGCCATTTTGAAAGGGAACAGGGGTTTACCCGTGGAAAAGCGCCGGTGCTTTATGAAGGACTGCTTTGATGACGGGGACGGACTGGACTGTATGTACATCGAAGTGACCGCATCCGAATACCGGGAGTGGAACATCAGCAATACAGTCAGCCAGCGGAAGCGCAAGGCCGGGGCGCTCTACACGCACTTGTCTTTGGATGCCGGTGTCCCTGACACCGACGTTGAATCCCTCCATGAGTATGTCCCGTCCGATTTCAGTCTGGAAAGGCTTACTACTGACCGCATCCTGATAGATGAGCTGAAAGCGGCTCTGCGGAAATGGAAGCCTTGGGCGGAGGAACTGCTGGAACTCTATCTGTCCGGCGCAAAGCGTTCCTGCACAACGGAATTGTGTAGAAAGTACCAGCTAAGTGATCGAGCTGTTCAGAAGCGGAAAGCGGCCTTTGAAAAATTTGTTTTAGATTTTTTGAAAAAATAAGTTCGGTTTGAGCCGTTGAAAGTTGTAGTAGGGAGTTGAGAGGGCCACAGGCCCCCGATGCTCCTTGACAACCGAATACCCATTCGTCAAGTACATCAGTTCCGATGTGCGAAAGCATGAGCCACCACAAAAGGGTACGCCACGAAGCCCGGACGGTTGGAGGACTATGACCTGCTGAAAATAAGGTCTGCAAACACTCCTGACCGAGCCGAGATGAGCGAGAACTCCCTCTGTAAATGCCGGGTTGCCCCCGGTATGGCGATGACAGTCGGAATGACAATGGTACTCCCGTCCAGCCACAGCCCTGCTACGCAGGATCACGCAATGGGGGCGGCTCTGTCAGAACGGCAGTTGGGGTGAAACTCCCGTGAGGTGGTGAGCAGGCCACCGCTTGACGACTTCCCAGGCTTCGGCCTGCACACGGGGTGTCGAGGACAAATAGTGTGCATTACATATCTGACCGTCAACGCAGGGACGGCCAATCGCCAGTCAGGATCATTTTCCCTGGATGGATTGACGGTCAGATGTGTTTTGCACACTGTCAGGGAAGAAATGGGTATTGGGCTGCAAGGGCAAATCACATAAGAGTGAGGTGTCCTTTATGAATAGGGAAAAGCCAGAGAACGTGCTGCGCGGGCAGATGTACTACGCCAATTTAGACCCGGTGATCGGCTCCGAGCAAGGGGGCAACCGGCCTGTCCTTGTTATTCAGAACAACGTGGGCAACCGGCACAGCCCGACCATCATCATCGCCCCCATCACCACCAGGGTGAAAAAACTCCGCCAGCCGACGCACATCGGTATCCCGCCGTATTTTGGCCTGCCCCAAAGTTCTATGGCCATGCTGGAGCAGATCAGGACGATTGACAAAAGCCGGTTGGGGGACTATGTGGGCTGTCTGGATGATGATGTGATGGACTACATCGACGAGGCCCTTGGTATCAGCATCGGCTTGAACGATTCTGCAAGCTGTACCGAAACGCAGGAGCAAGCCGCCGATGAGCCGCAGGATGAGATGCCTGATGAAATGGTGCTGACGCTCTGCGGAACCTGCCTGAAGCAGTTTATTTATTCGCCTGACCACGTTGTTCGGCGGATCGACCGAACCCAATCCAAAGAGCCGTGTATGTACTGCCATGTCCGGGACGGCTACGACTACCGCATTATCCACAGGAAGAAGCGCCTGGGCGATGACAGATATTAAAAACCGACTCTGTAATTGGTGGATGTATGAATAAACTCATATCAAGGAAAGAGGCGGCAAAAATACTGGGAATCAGCCTTGCAACCTTGGATGCCGCCCGAAATAATGGGCTGATTTCTTATATTCAGTATGTAGAAAACGGCTGCGTGTACTTTACGGAGGCTGGCCTGCAAGAGTATATCGCAAAATCCACGCACAGGGCAAAGCCGATGGAAAAGCGCACAACCTATCGTACACCCAAAGCAAAGCGATAAAAGAAATCGCACATTTGAGTAAATTCCGAGATTTTGGTAAAACAACAGCATGGATAAAATCTTGGAGGTGAACCACAATGGCAAAACGAAGTCGTATTCCACAGTATGGGACAGTAGAAATCAATGGCCTTCAATACTACAAAACCTATGTACTGGACAGCGAGGGCAAACGGATCGCTGTTTATGGAAAAACACGACAGGAATTGTATGATAAGGAGTTAGAAGTCCAAGAACTGCTTTCAAACAATGCCTATATACGAAAAACTCCAACCGTAGCCGAGTATTGTGAAAAATGGCTGCTGATGCAGTCCGTCCATGTTCGTTCAACGACCCTAAGTGATTACACGTCAAAAGTTAAAAGGCATATCATTTCGGAAATCGGCCATCTACATATGGCTGATGTCACCCCGGATGATATTCAAATGGCTCTGATACCTGTTTCCAAAAAGTCTGAATCGGTTTATAAGTCAGTAGTCATCCTATATAAGTCCATCTTCCGCTCAGCAAAAGCAAGCAAGGTTGTCTTTGATGATCCGACAACCTATCTCAAAGCCAGCGGTGGGGGTGTCCCACAAAAGGATAGGGTTGCGCTTACCGATGAACAGGCCAACCGCCTTATTGAAGCTGTTAAGGGATTACCCCCTTATGTTTTCATCATGCTTGGGCTTTATGCCGGTCTAAGGCGAGAAGAAATCCTTGGGTTAGAATGGGACTCTGTGTTTCTTGATGCAGACGCTCCATATCTGACGGTACAGAGAGCTTGGCACACGGAAAATAATAGACCCGTCATCCTAACGGAGTTAAAAACTGATGCCGCTCACAGAAATATACCTTTGCCGGATTGCTTGTGTGACTGTCTGAAAGAAGCCAAGGCTATTTCCAATTCCCCTTATGTAGTCGCAAACAGAGATGGGGGGCCTCTATCCTACACGCAGTTTAAGCGACTTTGGCAGTATGTTGTGACCAGGACAGCCAAAGAGCGCACCTATTACAGATATGTGGACGGGAAAAAGATAGCGCATACCATCAAGCCTGTACTTGGGGAAAAGGCAGCTTATAACGGCAAAGTTGTGTACTGCTTGGACTTTGATGTAACACCGCATCAACTTCGCCACACCTATATCACAAACCTAATTCACGCTTCTGTCGATCCCAAAACAGTCCAGTATTTGGCTGGACACCAAAGCAGCAAAATCACAATGGACATTTACGCAAAGGTCAAATACAACAAGCCTGACGAGCTTGTAGGAGCATTAGGCGGGGCCTTTGCAGAATGGAACGCCCTCTAATCTATATACATTGTCAGGTATCTAAAACAGAGCAGGGAAAATCTCTGCTCTGTTTTTACATAAATCGCATCCTTGAGATATGGGGGCATTTTTGATAGAACGAACTCGTCAGAAATGATAATCCATCGAAAGCGAGGTACGACTTATGGCAAAGAAAAAGGAAACCGTCAAAGCGTATTCAACTACCACAATCAAAGGAGTTGAGTATTTCCGCACCAGGATCACGGACGCAGATGGTAAACGTGTTACTCTGTACGCACGAACCAGCGAAGAACTGTATCAAAAGGTTCAAGACGCTAAACGTACAATTACAGAGGTCAAGTACCACAAAGAAAACCCGACCGTAGCCGAGTATTGTCAGAAATGGCTGTTGATGCAGTCAGCGAAAGTCAAACCGGCAACCATAAAGGATTATGAATCCAAGATGAGGAACTATATCATAAAGCCCCTTGGAGAACTCTATATGTCTGATGTGACTTCCGATGATATTCGTCTTGCCCTCGTCCCTGTTTCAAAGAAATCTGCTTCCGTTTACAGTGTGGTAAATATGCTTATCAAGTGCGTATTTTATTCTGCTGAACGTAGCCACATCATAGATGATAACCCCACAAAAGGAATTTCCGCTAAGGGCGGTACTCCGGCAAAGGGTAAAGATGCCCTCACCGACACCCAAGTTAAACAGCTTTTGGAAACGGTTCGTGGCCTTCCCCCTCAAACCTTTGTTATGATCGGTCTGTTCGCTGGTCTAAGACGTGAAGAAATCTTGGCGCTCCAATGGGACTGCGTATTTCTTGATGTGCCAACTCCTTACATTTCTGTTCGGAGGGCGTGGAGATCAGAACACAACAGACCCATCATTTCCAGAGAACTAAAGACGGACGCCGCAAAGAGAGATATTCCCATCCCGGAGTGCCTTGTGAACCGTTTAAGAGAAGTCAAAGCGGCCAGCATCTCGGACTTCGTAATTGCGGACAGCGAGGGAAACCCCCTGTCTTACTCCCAATTTAGAAGGCTCTGGCAGTATATCAATGTTAGGACAGCCATGAATAGGACATACTATAAGTATGTGAACGGTCAAAGCATCAAGTACACAGTGGAAGCATCACTGGGCGCAAAATCAAAGAACAACCACGATATTGCTTACACAATAGATACCCCAATAACTCCCCATCAGCTTAGACACACTTATATCACAAACCTGATTTATGCTTCTGTTGATCCTAAGACAGTTCAGTATTTGGCAGGGCATGAAAATTCCAAAGTAACTATGGACATTTACGCCAAGGTGAAGTACAATAGACCCAGCGAATTGTCGCCGGTAGTCAATGAAGCCTTTGGGCAGCGGCCAGCATAAGCCCAATTTTCCAACGAACACTGGCCCTTGCTGATTGAGTTAAACAAGGGGCTAACTCAAACCAGGGAAGCCGAAAACGCAGTCATATCAAGGGTTTGAAGGGCCAAAGGCAAAAGAAGTACGGCCTCAAGGCGGCCCGCCGCGCGCCTCAGTTCAGCAAACGCTGATTTTATCTCCGTACTCAAAAAATGCCGCCCAGCCGGGCGGCATTTTTTCATGCTCCCGCCAGCCCCGCCAAAAACAGCCCCATGGCTGGATGCCATGGGGCCGTTTTTCCTCAATTCACCGACACGGTGTACCGCACGCCGTCCTTCTCGTACAGGCCGGACAACGCCAGCCCTGGGTCCGTGCCGTGGATCACCCTGTTCTCACAGCGGATGGACTCAATCCCGCCGCCCGACAGGGCCTCCAACGCCGGAACATCCAGCGTATCCGCCACATAGATGGGGGCCGCCCGCAGCGCGATCTCCCCGCAGCCCGCCGTCCTGGAATAGCAGGCCAGATCGTCCACCGCGTTCCTGCACCGCCCGTCCACCGGGGACAGGTAGGCGGTGCGCCGCTCCCCGTTCCGCAGCTCGTAGATCCGCAGGCGGTCCGCCTCGCTGGCGGCGTAGCCGCGCAGGGAGACGATGCTTATGGGGCCTTGATACTCCATGACCCCCGCCTGATAGACGGTGCCGTCCACATAATCGTACACGTTCAGGGCGTAGCTCAGCCCCCGGCTGTCCAGGTTGCGGCTGAAGCCGTCGTAGCTGGAGATCGAGCCATTGGTATAGCCCTTTTCCGTCAGCAGCTCCGCCAGATAGTCCACCACAAAGGCGTTTTTCAGCCAGCCGAAGTCCAGGAACCGTTCGATCCCCTCCCGCCGGGCATAGGACAGGTACTCGTCCGACACCCTCAGGCACACCTGGTTATTCCCCAGAAGGCTCACGCTGACGGCCTCCGGGTCCCGGGCATAGGCGGCAGCTGCCCCGTACTCCTGCCGGACGGCCTCGCTGAGCCACGGGTCAAAATCCATCAGCTGGGAGTCGTCCTGGCAGTAGAACAGATCCTGATACCGGGCGTATACCGGGCCCAGGTAGATGGTCCGGTCCCCGCTGCGCTCCACCTGCTCGAAGGCGCGGTAGAGGGCGGCGTCCACCGTCAGCGTCTCGTTGGGGTGCAGGTTGATCTCCCGGAGATTCACCACGCCCTCAAAGCTCTCCATGGTGTGGAACAGCTGGAACAGCTTCCGGCAGGCATCGGAGTATAACGCCGTCACCTCCCGGCCCTCCACGGAGGGGGACTGGCCCCCGCCGCCCACGTCATAGAGGAACACCAGCTCGTCGGCACAGGTGGGGCCCGCCGAGGAGTTGGCCGCAATGGTCTGCCATCCCTTCTGAGGCGCGAACAGGTTGACAAAGGTGTAAACCAACGCCGACACCCCGCACACCAGCAGAACCAACGCAAGGACAGCCCGCCGCCCGAAGTTTTCCCCGGACAGCTGGATTTTCTCTACCGGCTTGGGATGGGGCAGATCCCGGCGGCCTCTTGCCTTGCGTCCCAAGCCTAAACCACCGCCAGAATGATCAGCACAACCAGGAGCAGCAGAATCACGGCCAGGAAGATGAACCCGGCAATCGCGCCGCTCTTACACGCCTTATAATTTCGGATATAGTTATGCTTTCGGAACAATACGGCCCCAATCAGGCCCAGAATGGGGAGCAGGAAGGAGAAAATCTTATACCAGATACTGCCCGTGTCCCGGGCGGGGTGGGCCAGGATCTGCGCCTCGGCGGCGGCCTCCGCCGCCGCTTTCTCCCCGGTCTTTTTCTCCACCGGGGCGTCGGGGTCCTGGATGGTGATGGGCTTCACCGGAACGCCCGCGTCCCGGATCGCCTTGTACTGCTCGATCTCCTTCTTGTTCCCGTACACATAGTGGCCGTGGCCGATGCACACAAAGTCCGGCTTATCCTCCGAATAGTCGTGCATGGAGGGATCATAGGTATACAGCACCTTGTTCTTCTCCAGCTGGGGGTCGGGGATGGGGATGGCGGAGATCAGCGAGTGGGTGTAGGGGTGCAGGGGGTAGTTGAACAGCTCCTCGGCCTCCGCCACCTCCACGATCCGCCCCTTGTAGATCACGCCGATCCGGTCGGAGATGAAGCGCACCACCGACAGGTCATGGGCGATGAACAGGTAGGTGAGCTGCTTTTCCTCCTGGAACTTCTTCATCAGGTTGAGCACCTGGGCGCGGATGGACACGTCCAGAGCCGAAATCGGCTCGTCCGCCACCACCAGCTCCGGCTCCATCACCATGGCCCGGGCGATGCCGATGCGCTGACGCTGGCCGCCGGAGAACTCATGGGGATACCGGGTGAGGTGCTCGGGGAGCAGGCCCACCTCCTCAATCATGGTCTCCACCTTCTTCACCCGGTCTGCCTCGTTCTGGAACAGGTGGAAGTTGTAAAGGCCCTCGGAGATGATATAGTCCACGGTGGCGCGCTCGTTCAGCGACGCCGCCGGGTCCTGGAACACCATCTGGATGTTGCGGATCACTTCCCGGTCCAGGGCGTGGGGGATTTTTCCGGAGATCCGCACGCCCTTATAGAGGATTTCGCCCCTTGCCAGGGGATTCACCCGGATCACCGCCCGGCCCACGGTGGTCTTTCCCGAGCCGGACTCGCCCACCAGGGAGAAGGTCTCCCCCTTGTAGATATCGAAGGAGGCGTCCTGGACGGCGCGGACCGCATCGTCCCCCTTGCCAAAGGTGATGTCTACGTTTTTCAGGGACAGCAGGATTTCCCTGCCGTTTTCGTCCAGCGGCCCGTGCTCCGGCAGTCTGGTGGCCCGGACCCCTTTTGCTTTTTCTTGCGTCACGATCCGACCCTCCCTAAATATTGAATGCTGCCATCAGCTTCTCGTGGATATCCTGGATGCCCTCGGGCTTCTCCAGCTTGGGTGCCCGGGGGTCCAGCAGCCAGGTCTTGGCGAAATGCGTCTCCGTGACCTGGAACATGGGCGGCTCCAGCAGGGTGTCGATTTCCAGGCAGTACGGGTTGCGGGGCGCGAAGGCGTCGCCCACGATCTGGTTGTACAGGGAGGGCGGGGTGCCGGTGATGGAGTACAGCTTTGTGTTCTTCTGGGCCAGCTGGGGCAGCGAGGACAGCAACGCCCAGGTGTAGGGGTGCCGTGGGTCATAGAACACCTCGTCCACCTTGCCCAGCTCAATGATCTGTCCGGCGTACAGCACCGCCACACGGTCGGCGATGTTGGCCACCACCCCCAGATCGTGGGTGATGAACACGATGGTGTAGTTGAACTCCCTTTGCAGGTCCTTGATCAGCTTGAGGATCTGGGCCTGGATGGTCACGTCCAGGGCGGTGGTAGGCTCGTCGCAGATCAGGATCTTGGGCTGGCAGGACAGGGCGATGGCGATGACGATGCGCTGGCGCATACCGCCGGAATACTGGAAGGGATAGTCATCAAACCGGGCGGCGGCGTTGGGGATGCCCACCTTGTTCATCAGATCCAGCGCGCGGTTGCGGGCCTCCATCTCGGAGCAGTCCTGGTGCTTGAGGATCACGGAGGTGATCTGCTTCCCGATGGTGATGATGGGGTTCAGGGAGGTCATGGGGTCCTGGAACACGGTGGCAATCCGGCGGCCCCGGATCTTGCTCCAGTCCTTGGAGTACTTCACGTTGGCCAGGTTCAGAATACAGGTGCCGTGGAGCTGCTCCGGCGTCTCGTCCAGGTACTGCACCCGGAAGGTCACGTTGTCAAAGACGGCGTTGCGCTGGGCGTCGTCGGACAGGTCCACCCCCAGCTCCATGGCCTTTTTCAATGCCTTCAGCAGCTGGTTGGCATACTGGTGTCGCTTTTTCAGGCCGTACCGCCCCACGGACAGGTAGATCTCCTTGGCCAGAATCTCGTTGCGCTTCAACGCCTCCTGAGAAACCTCGCCCTTGATCTCCCCCTCGTACTGGGCCTGGAGGCGGGCGTGCTCATCCTCATAGCGTTTCATATACTCCGCATCCACCGATACGCTGTGCTTTTTCTCCTTCGCCAGCTGCTCGTTCCGCTTGTTCAGCTCCTTGATCTTTGCGTCGTACTCCTTGATGGACTTCGCCGCCGCCCTGATCTTGTCCTTCTCCTTGGCGGGATCATAGGTCTGCTTCAGGTTGTAAAGCTCGGTGCGCTGGTGCTGAAGCTCCTTCAGCTCCGCCTCCTGGGCCTCCTGCTCCGCGCTGCTCAGGCCGCTCTTTTCCTTCTTCTCGCTCTCCAGCTCCAGGATTTTGCGGTAGGTGGCGGCCCCCAGCTCCAGGCGGGAGTATTCGTCCAGCTTCCTCCTGGCCCGGTCCATGAGGGAGCGGGCCCCGGCGTCCAGCTTGACCACCGTGTCCGCCAGCTCGTCGTCGCTGAAGATGATGGAGCCGTTGTCGATATAGCCGTTGGAGTCCAGCATCCCGGCGAAGGTCTTGGTAAACACCGACTTACCCGAGCCGGACTCGCCCACGATGGCGATGGATTCGTTCTCGTAGATATCCAGGGAGATGCCGCGGATGGCGGTGAGGATTCTGCCCCGGACCCGGAACTTCACGTCTAGATCCTTGATGGACAGCAATACCTTTCTTTCTTCCATAACAGCCGCCCCCTTACATATGCGTCCTGGGATCGGACGCGTCGCCCAGGTTCTGGCCCACCACATACAGCACCACGGTGATGATGGCGGAAATGGCCACGGGGCTCCAGAACTCGAACTCCCAGCCGGACGTGACCATCGCGCTCTCCGCCTCGTAGATCAGGCGGCCCAGCGTCATCTCGGAAATCCCCCGCCCAATGTAGGACAGGAACACCTCGTAGGAGATGTAGGAGGGGATCTCGGTGGCCAGCATGGTGACGATGATGGAAGTCATGAAGGGCAGGATGTTCTTCATGGCAATTTTGAAGGTGGATGTGCCCAGGCATTTCGACGCCAGATTGTATTCCCGGTCCCGGATGATAACAACCTGTATCCGGATGGCATAGGCGATATACAGCCAGCCCGTGAGGGTCATGGCAAGCACCAGGGTCCAGAAGGTGGGCTTGAACAGCATCATCACCACGGAGATCAGCAGGATATAGGGCACGTTGCCGATCACGTTGTAGACCGCCATCATAATGCTGTCCACCGTCTTGGAGAAGCCCCAGACCGCCCCCAGGATCACGCCGATGGTCATGTTGACCGCGCCGCAGATAAACGCCATGGAGATGGAGATCCGGGAGCCGTCCCAGATGGCGTCGAAGGTGGACTGGCCGGAGGCTCCGGTGCCCAGGATATACTTGATGTTCCAGCCGAAGTAGTCAAGGGCCGCCGAGGGGGACAGGTGCTTGGCGTCGGGATTGAGCAGCTCCCCGAACCGGTTATACTCCGTCAACGCGGGATAGATATAAGCGAAAGCGATCAGGAACACAAAGAGGCAGAGAATGACGATATTCGACTTCTTCCGGAAGAACACCCGGAGCACCGACTGCCAGTACGAGTACCGGGGCGCGGTGATCTTCTCCGACTCCAGATCGCTGTGCTCGTGGAAGGAGAACAGCTTCTCCTCCGTCATGCCCAAATTCTTCAAATCAAAGTCCATACTCTCACCTATCCTTCGTCGTGAACGAGATGCGCGGGTCCACCGTAGCCATCAGGATATCGCCCAGGATGATGGACGCCACAGACAGCACCGCGTAGAACAGCGTGACGCCCACAATAACGCCGTTGTCGTACTTGTTGATGGCCTCCGTCAGCAGGTTGCCCGCGCCGGGAACCACGTACACGCGCTCGGTAATGATCGCGCCGACCATCGCCGTCAGGATCGCGCCGGGTATGCCGTGGACGATGGGGATCGCCGCGTTTTTCAGGATGTGCTTGGAGAAGATCTCCCCCTCCGAAAGGCCGCCGGACCGGGCGAACTTCACATAGTCGGAGTTCATCTGATCCACCATATACCTGCGCAGCCATTTCATCAGGTTGGCAATGGAGGGCAGGGCCAGGGACACGATGGGCAGGACAAAGATCAGCTTGCTGGTGGATTCCATGTCAAAGGTGGTGGGCAGCTTGAACACCGCGCCGCCGATGCCCTTGAAAATGAAGATATAGGCCAGGGAGGGCACCGCGATAATAAACACGGTGTACAGCTTGCCCAGGGTATCCACGATCGTGTCCTTCTTCAACGCCATCAGCACGCCCAGGGGCAGGCCCAGGCAGTAGGCCATGATCGAGGCCAGAATGCCGATGATAAAGGAGTAGCCCAGCTTGGAGAAGCCGCCCTTGATGGTGTTCACCACGGTGTAGTCGTCGTTGAAGCGCACCGTGTTCATCTCCAGGGCCTCGCGGCTCCCCTGGCGGTAGACGGCGGTGTGCAGATCGTCCGCGCTGTTCTCCTGGAAGCCGGTGGGGAAGGTGATGGGCTTGAGCACATAGGCCCCCTGGCTCACCGACATGGTGTCCGCCACGTCCACGCCCTGGTTCACCGAATAGGAGGTGCCCAGCTGGATGGTGGCGAAATTCTGGTGGATAAAGGGGAACTGTCCGTCAAAATACAGCAGGTACTTGTGCTCCGTGCCGTTGCCGATGATGGCTGGGGCAAATTGATTCCCGCCGTACAGGGGATCGAACAGGGTGAAGGTAAGCCCCCGCTCCCCCTCCACCTCCGCCGCCTTGTGGATGTTGTCGATGTCCACAATTCCGGTGAAGTAGTCCCAGATCCGGCCCAGCAGGGGCAGATCCTTGGCGGCAAACAACGCCTGCTGTCCGCCGGTGATCACCTTTCTGCCGCTGGTCACGGCGTTCAAGCGGGTCACCGTGTAGCCCTGGCTCTCATAGTATTCGGTGAACTGCGCCACATACTTCGCCACGGTGTCGGAATCGCTCTCCGGCTTGCGGCCCAGGTTCATGGCCTCGGTCCGGGTCTCCTCGTCGATCTCCCCGTTGGCGGCGATCACGTTCAGCCATTCCTGATAGGTCACATAGTCCAGATACCCGAACTGCTCCCACTTGCCGTACTTGTAGATCACCTGGGCGTTGGACGACTGGCGGGTGAACGCGCTGTCGTTCGAGAACACCAGATCCCGGTTCAGCAGGGAGTAGATCATCACCATCACGATGGCCACCACAATGATGATGGACACTACGCCGTACAAGATACGCTTGAGCAAGTATTTTCCCATAATCTCACGCACCCAATCTTCCGTTCTGTCCCCCCTCGCGGGGGAGGAAACGGTATTTTCAGAGTTTTTTCCTCGCTGATGATCCGTTCCCTCCCCCGTAAGGGGGGAGAATTCGCGCTGATACGCGTGCAGGAGAATGGCACGCACCATTCTCCTGCACGCGCAGTTCCTATAAAGGGGTTAAGACTTTCCGGTCATCAGGGCTGCTCGCTCATCCAGGGGCCGAGGCCCAGGTTCTTGCACAAATAGCCGTCGCCGCCGGGCAGGAACGTGTCCAGATAGGAGGCGGGATCGCCGTAGTCAGGCGTCCAGGCGGTGCCCCAGGACTCGTCGCAGTTCAGGCCGGTGCCATCGGTATGCCAGAAGGAGCTGTAGTTCAGCTGCTCCTGACTCTCCACGTTCACCAGGTTGACCTGCACCGCGCCCTCCAGGGAGCTCTCGATGCTCTGCTTGTAGGCGTTGGCCAGGTTGGTGAAGGCCTCGCTGCCGCCATAGTAGACGTAGTCCACCTGGATGGGGTTCTCCTTGGAAACCTCCACGCCCACGGCGGCCAGCTCCTCCACGGCCTTGGCCAGGTACTCCCGGGCCGCGCTGACGTTGTACCAGCCGTCGAAGCCGTCGCTGGAGCCCACGCCGTCATCCAGCTCGGGGTCCCATACCTTCATGGGATAGCCGTCCGCGGTGATGGCGGCCTGGAGCATCGCGCCGTACTTGGTGCCGGCGGGGAAGGTGGTGGGAGTGCCGTTGATGTCCACGGTGATCTCCTTGGAGGTCTCCACGAAGGTGCCGGGCACGTAGGAGTTCCGCAGGGAGACCAGCTTCAGCTCCTCGCCCACGCGCTGGGCGTGGTAGGCGGCGCGGTCCAGGCCCAGAGCCATGGCCAGACGGAAGTTCTGGTTGTTCATGGCCACGTGGGTGCGGGCGGCGTCGTCAATGATGCTGGCGTCGGCCACGTTCACGCCGTTGGCCTTGTCCAGGGTGTCCACGCTGCCGTGCTCCTGGGGAGAAACGCCGGCGGTCTCCTCGTTGAAGTTGTGGAAGATCTGGCGGTTCAGGGTCTGGTAGCCAATGCGGGAGGTGCCGTTGACGGTGCTGGTGATGGCGTAATCGTCGAAAATGCCGTCCTCCTTGCACTTGATCAGGGCGGAGGTGCCCAGGCTGGTGCTGTCGTTCACGCCGGCGATGCAGTCGTCATAGGACTTCGTGGGGTCCTTGCCGTCGTAGTACGGCCAGGTGACCTTGGTGATGTTCATCTTGTCCAGGTTCCAGTAGGTGGGGTTGGCCTCGAACACGATGGACTGCTGGGCGGTGTAGCTGGTGATCAGGTAGGGCCCGCAGTAGGCGATGTTGTTGGGGCTGGTGCCGAAATCGCCGTTGTCGTGGTCCGCGCCGAAGGTGCCGCCCTGGGCGGTGTAGTAGCTGCGGCACAGGGGGGCGAAGAAGCCGCAGTAGGTGAGCATGGACTCAAAGGCGGGAACCGCGTGGGTCAGGTGGTACACCAGGGTGTGGTCGTCCACGGCCTCCACGCCCACCTGGGAGAAGTCGGTGACTTCGCCGTTGACGTACTCCAGGCCGTTGACGATCATGGGGGCCAGAACCTCGGCCGCGCTGTAGCCGTAGAAGTCGAACAGGTGCTGGAGGGAGGCCACCCAGTCGTCGGCCTTCACGTCGTCCAGCTTACGGCCCTGGGAATCCACCCACTGCACGCCCTCGCGCAGGTGGAAGGTCCAGGTCAGGCCGTCCTCGGAGTGCTCCCAGCTGGTGGCCAGGCCGGGCTGGAGGACGTTCTCCATGTCATAGCGGACCAGGCCGTCCACGGTCAGGCACAGAGGCTCGCCCACGCTGTTGGTCCAGGCGGCCAGGGGATCCCAGATCTCGGGGTCGGAGGCGTAGCCGTTCCAGGCGTAGCTGTTCTTCAGGGTGTAGCCCTTCTCGGCCAGGTAGTCCTTGACGGACTGCTCGAAGGTGCCGGTGCCGGCCAGCTCATTCCACATGGCGGTGATGTGCTTGCGGTCCTCGGCCTTCAGCAGCTCGGTGGTGACCAGGGCGTACTCATAGCGGTCCTGATCGCTGCCCCACATGACGGTGGGCATGGTGCGGGGGGCCATCCGGGAGATGCCCCAGCTGCCGCCGTCGCCGTAATAGGGAACCACAGCGGCGGCCTCCAGGAACTTGGCCTCAGCGATGGCCATCTTGGCGAACATCTCGTCGATGTCCACGCACTCCTTGGCCTCCTGGAGAGCCTTGTAGAACTCGCCGTAGGTATTGTTGTAGATCTCCCAATCATCGTAAGTCATGGGCTGGAACTCACCGGACTCGGGCTTACCGGTGGGCTCGGTGCTCTCCACGGGGTTGCTGGCGGGCGGGTTGCTCGTGTTCGGGTCCGCGGCGGGCGCGCAGGCGAACAGGCCGAGAACCATGGCCAGAGCCAGCATCAAGCTCAGAAACTTCTTCATACTTATCCTCCTACTTTATTTTATATTTAACCGGGCAAAACGGCTTATGCCGCCCATCCTGTCCAGGTTAAACCGGAACCGCGCCCCGGCCGGAGGCAGGGGCCTTCGTTTTCCCCGGGGGAAAACGGCGAACGGGGCGCGCCCCGTTCAACGCTGTATAGCGTTAAACTGCCGCCCCGAAATTGCAGGGGCCGCAGCATCTTGATTCATGCCGGAGGTTTCCAATCCCTTCAAATACCTCCATACGCAGAATATTATACCGGGCCAGACCGCCGCTGTCAATATAAAAATGCCTGAAACCGTGCCAAATCTGCCCCTTTCCCCGTCCCCATCCCGCCCCGTTTCCCCGGCGTCCAAGCAGGAAGCGGCGGAAATTCTTGCAAAACCTCCGGCCCTCTCCGGTGCTTTCGGGAAAAATCAGAACATTCGTCCACCATATGCGCACAGCCTTTCTTCCGTCAATCCGCCGAAAGAAAATGAGAAAAACAGGGAAACGGCCCGCCGCCTCCCTGTTTTTTCCACGTCCGCCCTATTCGTAGACCGCCCTGCTCCCGCCGATATACCTGGGCCGGGTGCGGGCGCACAGCAGCAGGGCCGCCCCAATCCGGTCCAGACTGAGCCGCACGGGCACCGCCACCTCCCGCAGGTGCATCCCGATGAGGGTGCCGCCGATGTCCATCCCGGCGTGGGCCCGCACCCGCTCCACCGCCGCGGGCCGCCCGAAGGCCCGCCACGCCTGGGTGGCGAAGGACCCGCCCGCCTTGGGCTGGGGCACCACGCACACCGGGTCGTACCCATACCGCGCGGCGCAGTCCTCCTCCACGATCAACGCCCGGTTCAGGTGCTCGCAGCACTGGGCCGCCAGCCAGATCCCCCGCTCCCGCAGGACGGGATAGACGCCGTGGAACACCGACTCCGCCGCCGCCTCGCTGGACGCCTTGCCGATGCGCCCCCCCAGCACCTCCGAGGAGGAGCAGCCCACCACAAAAAGGTCCCCCGCCTTCAGCCCGGCGGCGTCCAGCAGCTCCTCCGCCGCGGTCCGGGCCTGGGCGGAAATCTTCTCAAAATCCGGTTCCATGGCCCGCCCTCACAGTCCGTACAGCGCGGAATATTTCCGCTCCAGATAGTCGGCAAACACGGTGGGATCGAACACGCCGCAGGCGTTTTTTACCACGTCCGCCGGCTCCAGCAGGCCGCCGAATTTGTGGACCTTCTCCCTCAGCCACTCCGACACGGCGGACAGGTCCCCCCGGGACACAGGCCCCCACACGTCCATGTCCCCCTCCATGTTTTTCAGCATCTGGGCCCCGTAGGCACTGCCCAGGGCATAGGACGGGAAGTAGCCGAAGGCCCCGCCCGACCAGTGGGAGTCCTGGAGACAGCCCCTCCTGTCATCGGGCACGTCCACCCCCAGGTACTCCTTGTAAAGGCGGTTCCACGTCTCCGGCACGTCCTTCACCTTTAGGGTCCCGCCGATGAGCCGCTTCTCGATCTCATACCGCACCATGACGTGCAGGCAGTAGGTCAGCTCGTCCGCCTCGGTGCGGATCAGGGAGGGCTGCGCCTTGTTCACCGCCCGGTAGAACTGCTCCGCCGTCACGTCCCCCAGCTGCTCCGGGAAAAGCTCCCGCATCTTCGGGAAAATGGCCTGGATAAAGGGCAGGGACCGTCCGATGAGGTTCTCATAGAACCGGGACTGGCTCTCGTGGACGCCCATGGACACGCCCCCCGCCAGGCTGGTGTACTGCACCTCGTCGCAGATGCCCAGCTCGTACTTGGCGTGGCCCCCCTCGTGGATGACGGAGTACATGGAGGACGCCAGGTTCCCCTCGTCGTAGTGGGTGGTGATCCGCACGTCCTTGTTGTTGAACTCCAGGGTGTAGGGGTGCTCCGTCTCCCCGATGGTGCAGTGGGCCCGGTCCAGCCCCAGCACCTCCATCAGGTAGTCGGAAAATTTCCGCTGGGCCTCCAGGGGACAGTGCCGCTCCAGGAAGCTGCCGTCGGGCTGCTCCTTCTCCCCGACGGCGTGGATCAGGGGCACGATCCGCTCCCGCAGGGTGGCGAAGAATTTGTCCAGGTACTCCATGTCCACCCCCCGCTCGTACTCGTTCAGCAGGGCGTCATAGGGGGCCTTGGACGGGTCGTAGTACCCGGCGAATTTGATGTTGAAGGCCACCAGCTTTTCCAGCAGGGGGCGGAACAGCTGGAAGTCGTCCTGCTCCTTGGCCCGGTGCCACACGTCGCCCGCCTCGTTGGTGAGCATGGCGTACTCCATATACTCGTCCGCCGGAATCCGGGTGAGCTGGGCGTAGGACCGCCGCAGCTCCTCCACCTCCCTCCGGCGGAGCTGGTCCAGCTCCTCCCGCTTCTCCCACAGGAGGTCCAGCAGCGTCCCCGTCTCGGGGGCGGAGAACAGCCTGTGCCGCTCCCCCGCCAGCACGCCCAGGGCCACCCCCCGCCCCTGGGCGGTGTCCTTGGGGGCCACGGTGGTGCCGTCCAGGTACAGGGCGGAGTCCGCCGCCTGGTAGGCGTACAGCTTCTTTTCCAGCTCAGCCAGCTTGGCCAGTGCCTCGTTCAATTCCATGCCACATTCCTCGTTTCTTTTTGTATCTTGCAGGATATTAGAAGCTGTGCCAATCGCTTCTTCATTCAAATCCGATCGGGGAGATCCCCGGTGAAGGACACGCCGCCCTCCGCCGCCAGCAGCCGGGCCAACGCCCGCCCGTCCTCCGTGAGGCCCAGGTCCTCAATGACCACCCGGCCCCGCCACAGCCCGGTGCGCCGCAGCCACAATGCCCCCCGCACCGCCTGCTCCAGGCCGGGGGCGTCCCCCGCCGCGCCGATCACCATCCGCCCCGGGCACTCCCCCGGCAGCACCATCGCCCCCAACGCCAGCCAGCCCAGGCTTACCGCCCCGAAGGCCGCCAGCAGCACCGCGAAAAATTGAATCAGCTCCGTCATTCTGCCACCTCCTGGGCCATTCTATGACGAAACCGCCCAAAGGTTCAGCGGTTGAAGCACACCAGCTCCGCCCCCGTCCCGTCCAGTCGGACGGCGGAGTAGGTCCCATGCTTGAAAAAACAGCCGTGCTGGAGCAGGTTTCTCTCCTCGATCAGCCCCAGGTGGAACAGCACCAGGGACAGGGAGCCGTTGTGGGCGGCGACGAGGGTGTCCTCCCCCCGGGCGGCAATGCCGTCCACGCAGGCCCCCACCCGCTCCAGCATCCGGGCGGGGCTTTCCCCGGCGGGGGGCGTGGTGTGGAACCAGTCCGCCAGCAGATGGCCCACCAGCCCGCCGCACAGCTTTTCCGCCTGGGCCCAGGTGAGATCCTCCAACGCCCCCATGTCCTGCTCCCGCAGGGCGGGGTCCCGCTCCACGGGCACCCCCCGGCCCTCCGCGCAGATCAGGGCGGTGTCCCAGGCCCGGGAGAGGTCGCTGGACACGCAGCGGGTGAAGGACACCTCCCGCAGCTTGTCCGCCGCCTGCCGGGCCTGCTCCCGGCCCAGCTCCGTGAGGGGATGGTCCCGGTGCCCAAAAAAGAGCTGCTTCTCATTGCCCACGGACTGGCCGTGGCGCACCAGATAGAGATACATGGCTCCTCCCCCTCAGAACAGGCTGACCACGCCGTAGGACAGGATGCTGACGGCCATGCCCGCGATGAGCACGCCCAGAATCACGGAGGGAAGGGCCTTTCTCAGGGGCATATCCAGGAACGCCGCCGCCAGGGACCCCGTCCACGCCCCGGTGCCGGGGAGGGGGATGGCTACAAACAGCATCAGGCCCAGGTACTTGTATTTGTTCACCTTCTGCCCCTTCAGATGGGCCTTCCGCTCCAGGGCGTCCACCAGGCGGTTGAGCCTGGGAATCCGGCGGCGCATCCACTGGAAGATCCGGCGGATATAGACGATGATGAAGGGCACGGGGATCAGGTTGCCGAGGACGGCGGCCAGAAACGCCGCCCACACCGGAAGCCCCGCCGCCACGCCGAAGGGGATTCCCCCCCGCAGCTCCACCACCGGGATCATGGACACCAGCATGGTGAGGGTAAATTCCCCCGCCATGGTCTCTGTCAGCCATTGTAACGTCAATTCCATGGGTATCAGCTCGTTTCCAAAACGTTTTTCAGGTATTTGCCCGTGTAGCTCCCGGGGTGCCGCGCCACCTCTTCCGGCGTGCCCGTACACACCACCGTGCCGCCGCCGGAGCCGCCCTCCGGCCCCAGGTCGATGAGGTGGTCCGCCGTCTTGATCACGTCCAGGTTGTGCTCGATGACCACCACCGTGTTCCCCTTGTCCACAAACCGCTGGAGCACCTCCACCAGCTGGTGGACATCGGCGGTGTGCAGTCCGGTGGTGGGCTCGTCCAGGATATACACCGTGGAGCCGGTGGACTGCTTGGAAAGCTCGGTGGCCAGCTTCACCCGCTGGGCCTCGCCGCCGGACAGGGTGGTGGAGGGCTGGCCCAGCTTCACATAGCCCAGGCCCACGTCCTTGAGGGTCTTGACCCGCTTGTAGAGCCGGGGCAGGTTCTCAAAGAAGGGCAGGGCCTCGTCCACCGTCATTTCCAGCACCTCGTGGATGTTCTTGCCCTTGTAGCGCACCTCCAGCGTCTCCCGGTTATACCGCTTGCCCTTGCACACCTCGCAGGGGACGTAGATGTCGGGGAGAAAGTGCATCTCAATTTTCAGCAGGCCGTCCCCGGAGCAAGCCTCGCACCGCCCGCCCCGGACGTTGAAGGAGAACCGCCCCGGGCCGTAGCCCCGGGTCTTGGCGTCCTGGGTGGAGGCGAACAGCTCCCGGATGTCATTGAACAGCCCGGTGTAGGTGGCGGGGTTGGAGCGGGGGGTGCGCCCGATGGGGGACTGGTCGATGGCGATCACCTTATCCAGGTGCTCGATGCCCTCCATGGCATCGTGCCTGCCGGGGCGGGCCTTGGTGCGGTTCAGCTCCGCCCCCAGACGCTTGTACAGGATCTCGTTCACCAGGGAGGACTTGCCCGAGCCGGACACGCCCGTCACCGCGATGAACGTGCCCAGGGGGAAGTCCACGTCGATATGCCGCAGGTTGTTCTCCGCCGCCCCCCGGACGGTGAGCACGTGCCCGTTCCCCTGCCGCCGCTCCGCGGGGACGGGCACCTTCCTCCGCCCCGCCAGGTAGTCTCCTGTGATGGAGCCGGGGGTGTCCATCACCTCCGCCGCCGTGCCGCAGGCCACCACCTGCCCGCCGTGGACTCCCGCGCCGGGGCCGATGTCCACGATGTAGTCGGCGGCCCGCATGGTGTCCTCGTCGTGCTCTACCACGATGAGGGTATTGCCCAGATCCCGCAGATGCTTCAGGGTACCCAGCAGCAGATCATTGTCCCGCTGGTGGAGGCCGATGGACGGCTCGTCCAGGATATACAGCACCCCCATCAGGGAGGAGCCGATCTGGGTGGCCAGGCGGATGCGCTGGCTCTCGCCGCCGGACAGGGTGCCCGCCTGCCGGGTGAGGGTGAGGTATTGCAGGCCCACCGACTTCAGGAAGCCCAGCCGGGCCCGGATCTCCTTCAAAATCTGGTCGGCGATCATGGCCTGGGTGTCGGACAGGGTGATGGTGTCCAGGAAGGCCAGGGCCTCGTCCACCGGCCTCTCGCAGAAGGAGTGGATGGAGCTTTCCCCCACGGTGACCGCCAGGGCCTCCCGCTTGAGCCGCCTGCCCTGGCACTCGGGGCAGGGGCACTCGCTCATGCACTCCTCGATCTCCCGCTTCATGGCGTCGGACTGGGTCTCCCGGTAGCGGCGTTCCAGGTTGTTGACAATGCCCTCGAAGGGCTGGTACAGGGTGCCCTTGCCCCGGGGCTGGTCGTAGTTGAGGGTGAGCTTCTCCCCCTTGGTGCCGTAGAGGATCACGTCCAGCACCTCGTCCGACAGCTTCTCCACCGGGTCGGTGAGCTTGAAGCGGTACTTTTTCGCCAGGGCGTCGAAGTACATCCGGGAGATGCCGTCCGACTTGATGTGGTTCCAGCCGGAGGCGGTGATGGCCCCCTCTAAAATGGACAGGGAGCGGTTGGGGAGAATCCGCTCGGGGTCGATCTTCATCTGGCTGCCCAGCCCGGTGCAGGCGGGACAGGCCCCATAGGGGTTGTTGAAGGAAAACATCCGGGGGGACAGCTCCTCGATGGACACGCCGCAGTCCTCGCAGGCGTAGTTTTGGGAGAAGGTGATGTCCCGCTCCTCGTCGCCTAAGACGTTGATGATCACAATGCCGCCGGACAGGCTGGAGGCGGTCTCCACGCTGTCGGTGAGCCGCCGGGCCACGTCCTCCCGGATCACCAGGCGGTCCACCACGATCTCAATGGAGTGCTTCCGGTTCTTGTCCAGCTTGATCTCCTCGGTAAGGTCGTACAGGGAGCCGTCCGCCCGCACCCGGACATAGCCGGACCTCCGGGCGTCCTCGAAGATCTTGGCGTGCTCGCCCTTTTTGCCCCGGATCACCGGGGAGAGCACCTGGATGCGGGTGGCCTCTGGCAACGTGAGCACCTGGTCGATGATCTGGTCGATGGTCTGCTGCTTGATCTCCCTGCCGCACTTGGGGCAGTGGGGGGTGCCCACCCGGGCCCACAGCAGGCGGAGGTAGTCGTAGATCTCGGTGACGGTGCCCACGGTGGACCGGGGGTTCTTGGAGGTGGTTTTCTGGTCGATGGAGATGGCGGGGCTCAGGCCCTCGATGTAGTCCACGTCCGGCTTCTCCATCTGGCCCAGGAACATCCGGGCGTAGGAGGACAGGGACTCCACATACCGCCGCTGGCCCTCGGCGTA